>JBJFGR010000143.1:0-30149 GCA_051892875.1 Succinivibrionaceae bacterium | reverse complement strand
CCATACATTATGCCATAGCATTTTGGCGTTTACACAACAATTTTATTACTCCCTTCCTTTGATAAAGGATTATCTATGTATCCACTTACTAAAGCTGTGGGAGGACAACATTTTGCTTTAGGAGGAGATGATTCAAGTTTAAATTTCTGTCCTTTGGCGTTTTTAGAAAATCAAGGTGACCGTTCTTGGGCATCTGAGTGGATTGAAAATATCTTATTACTTAATGATTTCAAAATTACTCCTAATCAAAGAAATCTCATTGCATCAGCAATTGAATCAATGCATAACACTGGAGCAAAAACATTAACCGACTTTTCCAATATTGTTCAGGATAATTCAATTAGAGAAGTTCTAAAACCATATACAATTGAAGGACAACTAGGTCATTTACTTGATGCTGAAGAGGACGGACTAGCCTTTAGTGATTTTTGTACTTTTGAAATTGAAGATTTAATGAATCTTAGTCCTAAGTATTCATTACCTGTTCTCCTCTATTTATTTAGAAGAATTGAAAAAAATCTTAAAGGTGAACCTTCAGTTATTTTCCTTGATGAAGCTTGGCTTATGCTTGGAAATCCTGTATTTCGTGAAAAAATTCGTGAATGGTTAAAGGTTTTAAGAAAAGCTAACTGCTCTGTTGTAATGGCAACTCAATCATTAAGTGATGCTGCAAATTCTGGAATTCTTGATGTAATTACAGAATCTACAGCAACAAAAATATTTCTTGCCAACGTTTATGCTAGAGAAGAAAACAATATTGCACTCTATAAAGGTATGGGATTAAATCAACGCCAAATTGAAATAATCTCGCAAATGATACCTAAGCGACAATACTATTACGTTTCTGAAAATGGTAGAAGATTATTTGAGCTTGCTTTAGGACCTCTTACTCTTTCCTTTGTTGGTGCTACAGATAAAGAATCCATAGCTCAAATTAAAGAACTTGAAGCTACTTATGGTTATACCTGGCCTGCGGTTTGGTTAGAAAACCGTGGTATTGATTTAGATGAATATATGTAATGGCATTTCAAAAAAATTAACTCAACTTTTAGCAATTTATACTTTGATTTATAGTTATGGTAACAATAATGAAAAACAACACTGAAAATTTAAATAACAATAATTTTGATAATGCAAAAATTAACACCAATCAAAATAGTAGAAATGATAATAAGATTGAGAAAATAAAATCAAAAATATCTCAACGTTCAGATGAATTTATGTATGGCGGTAGACGTAAAGGTGAAACTGACAATCCTTTTTTGTCTACTAGAAGAACATGGAATGATTATATTGCAGCACAAACAGCATCAAGAAAACTTTGGCAAACAATGACTTGCCTTTCAATGCTTATTGCATTAATTGCTGTTTTTGGTTGTGTCTATAACAGTACTAAATCAAAATATATTCCTTATGTTGTTGAAGTTGATAAATTAGGTCATGTTGCACCTACAAGTGGACCTTTACAAATTTCAACATTTAAAAATCAAAGAGTTATCAAAGCTACATTAGCAAGTTTTATTGAAGAAGCTAGAAGCGTAACACCTGATGTAGATATTCAAAAAAATTACATTATAAGACTCTATAACAAAATAAATAGTAGCGATCCTGCTACTATGAAAATGAATGATTTTTTAAATGGAGATCCTGATAAAAATCCTTTTAAACGTGCTGAAACTGAAATGGTTAGTGTTGAAATTACTTCAATACTAGCTCAATCTGAAACAACCTATCAAGTTGAATGGAATGAACATACTAGGACAAGAACAGGAGCATTGAAAGAGTCATCTCATTGGAAAGCATTGATTAGCATTTATGTTGTAGACAGCAGAGATTTCACTGAACAGATGATCAGATCCAACCCTGCTGGTATTTATGTGCAGAATTTTTCGTGGACGAAGATTTAATATATATACACTATTACTAATTAGTTTTAGCGAATTTAAACTCCTAAATTCGCCAAAACCACCTTTTTCTACACTTATTTCTTTAATTTTCTATATATAATAAATGGAATACAAACTAAAAGCATTACAACAAATATAAAACCACAAACTTGACCTAAAAGTTTACCAAAAGGCCCTGCATCTGTATATTTATCTGCATAGATTTTAAAAACATCCCAAAGATAAGATATATCTTTGAAAGATGGTTTAATTCCGGAATCTATATATATAGTATTCAATCCTCTAATTCTACTATTAAATATGTAATCAAAATAAGAATCCTTGTAATTATCATTTGAAAATATAGATTTTCCAAACCAATCTTCACGTTCTTCATATAAATTTAGAATTTTTAATTTATCTTCAACTAATTTTTCACACCAATAACCACCATTATTTTTATAGTAACAAGTTTTATTATCTTCAATATATTTTTCTAATTCTTTCTCCATAAAATTTCTTAATATTTTCCAGTTATAAACTTCTTGATTAAAATTAAATTGCTTATAAAAGCAATCATTATACTTTTTATTGGCATATTCAACATTATTAGTATCATTCAACAATTGTTTCATTTCATTTATAACTAACTTAGAACTTAAAGATGAACCACCATAATAATTATAATCATTTCTAATCTTATTGATTTTATATCCAAAAGAACCTTCAGAAACGCCAACATATCCCATAAGATCTTTTACATTAGAATATAAATATTTAGTCTCATATTCTATTCCCTTTAAAAAACCAACAACAAATCTCGCAATCATAGCTCTCGAATTATCCTCTTCATACATAATCATAAGCTTATTTTTAGATATATATGCGAGATCACCACATATATTATATAAATCATGGATTTTTTCATTATCAATGTTACTGTACAAAAGCTCAGTTTCATAAATTCTTTCTAAAAAAGAACACTTATCTTCAATTTTGGGATAAATTAAGTCAACATATTTATCATGTTTAAGAGATTCAAAAGCATCAGATGCACGATACCAATTATCTGTGGATAATTTATAACGAATATCTTGTTCTTTCTTTAAAATTATTTCGTATAAATTAACTCTATTCTTAACAACATTATCTAGCGTCTGTTCAATATTTATTATTTGATGAACTCTTTCTGATATAGAAGGTACATCTAGCAAAAAACCACAATAACCTTGATTATATAACGAATAATATAATTCATCCGAATCACTTGCTACAGAATTATTAAAAAACATTGTTGCAAATAACACATAGGTATATGATATTACTCTAACCTTATTCATATTCTTATTAACTCTTTATCTTTATTCTATAAATTCACTTTTTTATGAAATAAAACTATAATTACTATAGAAAAACAAATCATTGACATTGTAAAAAAATTTGGTATTTGTGCAAATAATTCTAAATTTCCAGTAAATGATACATCCAAATATTGTTCATCCCCTCTTAATGATATAAAATCAAGTCCTAACCCCATAAAAAAACAACCAATAAAAATTAAAATTTCTAAAAATATTTTCATAATAGGCTCCGATACAATCTAAAAAAATACAAAAGCTCTAAATTAGTTGTCTATTATTTAATCAAAAGTTGATTATTTACAACTATTAATCGCTAAATGTACTGTTTTATTCACATATCCGCATAATTTACTATTTATAACCCAATAATTTTTAGATAAATTCCCCAAAATTAAGTGAAAAACTTGAGTTAATAATATGAAAACTAAATTTTTTTATATCGATTATACCGTTGTACTATTTTGTTTTGAAATTTCAACTTGGATTGCAGTTGATCTAATATCAGATGTTACGAATATTAAATATTAATAACGATTTCAATTGTATATACAATGTTCAATATTTAAATAAGGAAAAATAAGCTTTAACTGAAGCAAAAGCTACAAATAATTTAGAAAGATATATTATCTAAAAACAAACATAATACACTTAAATAGAAAAGAAGTTAATTATTATATTCATCTCTCAGTAAAAATTGATACTTCCATTAAAAATATTGTTTATCAATATATACCATTTGGTAAAAATTTATCATATTTTGAAAAAAATATTCTTAAAATAACATCCATTTATTATAAACATTTTAAGGAGGGGGGCTATAAATCACAAAAATTTTAATTTATAGAACTCCCCATGACAATATTTTATACTGTTTGAAGAACGATATGTCTAATTAATTTATTAATTAATAAAGTTCTATCTAAACAATAAGATACGTCCATTATTGTTCCTATTTTACCTGCATGAGCACTTGAATTTCTTTGGTAAATTAATAAATCTATTGACTCTGTAATATATTTTAACCATTCAATTGGCTTTTCAACACCCAAAAATTCGCAAAAAGCAATAGCTGTATCATAAAAATAAACTTTATCTTTGATTTTTTTGCGTCCCACAATGTAAGCAAGATTACCAAGAGTAAATTTTGCTACTGATTGAGGTTTAAATTTTTTTTCTATTGGGTAAAAGTCAGAAATTTTGAGAAAATATTCGGTATTATTTTTATAAAAAGGCCATTCTTGTGCTATATTTTTTGTCATAATATTATTTATTTTGCAATAATTATCAGAAGAACATATAGAATTTTTTAGATATTCTAGGTATTTATGAGAGAAAATTAACTTTAATTCAAATTCTAAAGCTTTCATTAAAGGTAAAATCACACAAGAAAAATCAATTTTATCCCCTTCTTGTGGATTAATTTTACTTAAACAATTCAATACATATTCCGAAGTATGAATATAAATTTTTGTATTGTCCAATAATTTTTCCCAAGCATCTTGACCAATTTCTTTTTTGAAATCGCAGGAAATTTTTTGATAAAGATGCGTTTTATCTTCATGTTTTTCTAATAATTTGTACGCTTCTTTTATTTTTGATTCTGAATCAAAATAATAACAATCAATTTCATTAAATAAATTAATTGCTCTTTTTATTGAATTTACATCATCTTTTGATAATAAATAAGAACCTAACTCGTCGTAAGCCGGAAGTAACACTTCTGACCAAACATAAGCTTCATTATATAATCGTTCAATTAAAAATTGTGGGGAAAATTGTTCACTTTTTTCCATCCGGAGCATTTCTGTAAATTGCCATCCACTTGATCTAATATTCTCTAACCAATACACATATTCGTCCATTTTTCCTTGATTTCGGAAAATTTGTGCCAATTCCCACATTGAATATAAATTTTGATTTGACTTTGAATCTTTTATTAAATTATCAATAAGTTCTTCATCTTTCATTGTATGACATAAATTCTTTGTTATTTCTTTGCATAAGAGAGGATCATCACCAATCCATTTATCACTATTACTGTGCATATTTTGATTTGAATTATTCTCTTTTTCTTCCATTTTTTGTCCTAGAATTCTATGTTCAACCTTGATATTAAAATCATTTTTATCAATTAACAATCTTAATACGATTTTTACTTATACTCGATATATTTTAAATTATTTTCAACCATAAAACAGAACGACCTCATTTAATTTATAAACTTTTAAATAACTATCTATATACGAAGAACCATCGGATTCTATATATTTTGCAATATCAAAAAGTTGGCGACCATCAGAGACAGTTACAGGATTAAATCTAGAAGATCTTAACCTCCAAGACCATTCATCTTCTTAATTATTAGAAGAAAACAATAATCAGTATATCACCATTTTCTTATTGAAAATTTTTCCCATGAAATTTTATATATTTATAGTATTGCATAATATCAATAATATTATCAAAATTTAGGATTTTAAAAATATCCTTTTATTAAAGAATGAAGAAAATATACACACGAGTATATATTTAGTACAATGTTAGGTATCCTTATCATGTTTTTTACTAGTAAAAATTAGGAATTTGTATGAACTATACTCTTTATATAGACGAATCAGGTGACTTTACTACACATAAGGGGGAATGGGTAATAGGAGGAACTCTTATAGAGGGATCTTATAAAGAAGTTACTGAAAAATTTAATAGAGTGAAATTTCCTAATGACTTTTTTCCAAAAAATATAAAGCAATTTCACCTAACAGAATTTAGAAAAGAATACGGTAAAAATGAAGCTTTAAATAAAGCTTCTACACTTTTTAACTCAGTATCTAAAGTTGGATTAAAATATTATCTAATAACAATAATTAATGAACAAAAAGTAGAACTATCCCAAAGAGAAAGAACTTACAGAGCAATGTTAAGAGATCTTTTAGCTGTATTAGATAATTCAATACCTACTATAGATTCAATGGAACATTTAGATTTGATAATTGCATCAAGAACAATTAACGGAGAACCACAAACATCTTTGCTTGATGTTACAACTGATATTCTAAATTTTCTACCGAAAGATATGGAATATGACTTATGCTCTCTCGCTATGATCAATCTTATCAATAAAAGAAAAATATCTATAGAAATTAAGCAAGCGAATTCTGATTGGGGGTTGGTTTGTTCTGATTTTTTATCAAATATAACATATCATCAAAACGAAGAATTAGAACAAGAATTTCTTAAAGAACTGATATCAAAAAATTATCTATTTTCATTTAATTGTTTAGGAAATTCTAAAGAAAGAAGAGCTAGAATAGCTGCAAGAAACAAAGATAACGTATTATCATCAGTTCGTTGGATAGAAATACTATCTGATAATTCTGAACTTTATGAAAAACATCCAGCTTATAAAGAACTATTAGAACAACTACTCATAATATTATCATCTCATGGGTCAACTCATGGAGCATATAGCCTATTAGCACTTATAGAAAGAACTTGGAGACTATCATCTACAGATTATCATAAAAGAGCAATTCAATTAAATATTCTTAATTCAGCAATATCCAATTTTTTAGATACTAACTCTGATATAATCCATCATATACTTTTCAAACTAAGAAATTTAATGCTAATTAATTATAACCATTATGGTGATACAACTAATGCTCATGAAATTGAAAAAATCCAACAACAAAACATAAACAAACTTCAAAGTGATCCTGACCACTTTATTCTAGTTGCAGATTTTATGAGAATACAGCTAGAAATATACATAAATTCTCTTGATACGCAAAATCTTGTAAGAACAGCTCAAAAATATGAAAAATTCACTAATAATATACATGATATTTGGCAGTTACTCGATGACCATGAAAACAACGATGATAGATTTTATCATTCAATGTTTTGGATAAAAAGAGAATCAGCATTATTAAGAGCATATTCAATTACTAGTGATATTTATAACACTGAGAGTGACCTCAATTTTGATGACAGAATGTCAAAATTATACTCAATTGTAAATAGCAAAAGTGATTTAAGCAGATTACGTAATGCTAAAATTATTAGATTATTATTAAAAGGACATACAACCAAAGCTTTAAATGAATTAAATAATGAAGGAATATCATTAACTTGCAACTCTATATATGATCTATTGCTTTTTATAAAAGCTATTAATAGTGATATTTTAAAAAACGATAACCATATAATTTATAAACAATTAGTCAATTCTTTACTAGACATACTAGAAGAAAACGAATTGTATAAAGAAAAAAGGCATCCAACTGAATGTATTTGGGGAGAAACAGCACTTCTCTGTTACCTTTGTAAAGATATAAAATTAGCCCAAAAATGTATAGCTAAGGCAATAAAATTATATAATTTGGAAGAGTCAAACATATCAATATTATTAAAGAATCAATTATTTTTCTATGAATCTTTAATACAGTCTAAGGAATATAAAAATTTTGACTATTTCATAAAAAAAGGTATTGCCATCAATGTAAAAGATCTTATTCATACTTTAATTTCAATCAGAAATTTTTGTATAAAATTTTAGAAGAATGAACCGCAGCATGGACATATTACATTAGTTAATTGCGTAGCATATGTAATTTGATATGTCCACCATAAACCATTTTTATAAATTTTCTCTCTTCCACATCCGAAACAATGGTTTTCTTCTACAGTCAATCCACATTCTTTACATGTAATAAAAAATTTTTTTCTTTCACTTGTACCTAGAACGTCAATATTCAATTTCGAAGAACCACAATTAATGCATAAACAATTGCATCTTTGATTTACATTTTCAGGATTAATATAACTATTCTGTTGTATAAATCCCCCTATTAATCTTTGTAAGTTATCAATTGATGCTGGATATTTTGGTGATGGCAGTACAAGAATATGTCCTTTTGATAAATTTCGTTGCTCTTCTCCTCCATAACTAGAAAACATTCCCCATTTTAAAGGAGAAACAGATATGCATTCTTCCTCACCTTTTTCATTCTTTATTTTCATTGCATTAAAGGATGAATGCATAACAAAAACATTATTATTTCCATCTTCGCTATATTTTTCATACATTTGAGAAACAAGATCATCTATTTGTTCGTTATAAACGTTTCCTCTAAACTTAGCGTCTATTACTAACTTCTTTTTGGTTATTTTAGTACCATCCCATACATCTAGTTCTAATACAAAATCTGGTCTTAAATTTTGTAAGTGCATTTGATAATGCAATGTTATTCTAGTATTAAAATTTTTAAAATTAAATGAAACCTCTTGATTTTTTCCTTTTGTAAAAATATTGCTTAGTAATTTTTCATCCCAATTTTTTTCTATTCTAAATTTTAGCTTTTGCGTCAAAACTTTTATAATAGTTAATAAACACCAATATTCATACACATTATAAATTTCCGTTAGACCAAATCTATCAATTCTCTGTAAGATATTAATAACTTTTTCATTTATACCTAAATTACTTGATAAACAGTTGTACGAATCATAAAAATTTTTGTATGAATGATTCGTTGCTAAAACCACTGACATTGGATATGAAGATTGACTTCCTATATTTTTTTTCTTAAATAGTTTTTCTAAAATATAAGATTTATTTAATAATTTTTGAATTTTTTCCAAATCAATTGATTTATTTTTGATTTCATTTTCATAGTTATTTTTGTTGTTTTCAGTATATTTTAATTGTTCTTCATTATTTTTTAGTATATCTTCTTTAAATACACCGTCAATTAATCTTTCATTATTAAGATATGATTCTAATTCTTTTAGATTTTCTGGTTCTATTTCAGCTGAATATATTTTACCAATTTGTACTTTTGTACTACTTGGTATTGCTTCATAAATAGCATTAAAAGAACAATAAATAGGTTTTTTTGAAGAAATTATAGTCCCAAATACTTTTTTAATTTCTAAATATGTATTTATAGGTACTATAATTATATTGGTTTCATAATTAAAATTAACATTTTTTACAAAAAACGCATTGGAAATCTTATCACACACACCGGTAATATAAAAACTTATTGTTTTACATTTATAACTATCTTGATCATTAGGTACACAAATTTCTCTAGGGCAATTCTGGCACAAATCCTTTGCCCATTGAACCTGTCGCTGCACAATTATTTTATCTATATGTTTATATTCTCCTCGAAAATATTCTTCTTTTTCAGTTTCTGCTTTTAATAACACATCCTCAGCGTATTTATTCCTAAAATTTATATTTATTTTTAGTTGATTTAATACAAAAATAATTCTATTAAGACAGTAATGAATGTATTTATTTTCTGGAGTACTATAATCCTCTCTATAAGACTTTGATGATACTAATCTTTTTCTTTTAATAATATCTGTAATTGTCTGAGGGATAACTTTAGCTCTAGATAATTCCCTAAAAGAAATATCCTCTAATACTTTTTTATTTGGATTTTTCAATATTTTTTCTATATTCGACAAACACTTTTCTATATCACCAAAACAAGAACTAATATTTGAAGAAATAGTCTGAGGTCCATTTTCATTACAAATGTTGTATGAGGCGATACTATTTTTGTCAAAAATTATCTGCAGCAATGTATTTTTGAAATCTTGAATAATATACTCTAAATCCTTAAATTTAAAATTTATAGCATCATTAGTTATTCTTATATCGTAATCTTCTATCTTAATTACGACATTCCCCATTGTATTGAATATTTTACTATCGTATTCGTTTGTAGTCTTATTCCATTTATCAGCAATAACCCACCACACATCTTGTTCATCTGAGATAGGATTTATTCTTCTTAAGCTTTGCGTTGAACCATCAGGCTTTAAAATATAAGGTACTCCATGTATTGAATTTGATAAAATTTTTAATCCAATATACGCATCTTTGTTTCCATCAATTCTTATATAGGCTAATGTATTTGCAGAATATACTAATTTCGATTCTTGTTCGATTTCAATGCATTCTTGTGCTTTATCAATACTACCTACTTCATTAGGATTTTTCCAATTTGGTCGAATGTACCTTAATTCAAAATCAGCCATAATTATCTAACCCAATAATTAACTTGCTGATTATTATTTTCAGCTTTTTCTATTGTACCTTTTAATTCCTCTATACAATTAAAACAACAACTATCAATATTCAATTGTTCTGAAAACAAGTCTTCTATAAATTGTAATAATTCTTTTAATTTTTCTAATTTTGTTATCTTTTCTTTAGTAACTTCAGAACCATCTAATAAAAGTTTAGGTAATATTTTCTGCATTATAAAATTATTTAGAATAATATTGGCGTTTGATTCTCCGAATTTTTCCATACTTTGTTTATAAAGAATTGCTTGATTTATGACTCTCGCTCCTATGCTTATCCCAATTAAATCTAATTGTTTAGCCAAGATTATTATTGATTTAACGTATTCATCATTTCTATGATCAACAAAAGATGGATAATTTTCCAATTTATCAAAAAAACTTATAGATTCGATATTTATTGGTTGTTTAAAATCTTGAGAACAAGAAAAAATTTCGTCATATTCATCATTTAAGATAGGATTGTTAAATCTTAAAATATGAACTCTATCTAGTATTTTTGGTGATAAATAGTAAGTTGTATCATCAACATTTATTGTTCCCAAAAATCTTACATTAGTTGGTATTTCTAATCTATTTGGTATCTTGCTTGCTATTAACTTAATCTCATCTTCTTTATCCAATGATTCAAGTCTATTTCCAATATTTTTTAATTCATGTTCTATGATTTTACGTTCATTATCTGAATAAATTGTAATTTCTCTATTAGATCTATCTTCTAACTTACTAAGAAAATCTGCAAAATAGTATTCTACTCTTGATAAATTCATCTCATCTAAACAAATAAAATACAATTGTTGGGGATTGTTTCGAGCTTCTAAAATTGCATCAAGGAATGGAGTTGTCACATAACGTTTTTCTAAAGGATTATAATATCCTAATAAATCATCTGAACTTGTCCAATTTGGTTTTACTGGAATAATTTTGTGAATTCCGCCGACAGCATTGGCTAAACTACTAACTAAATATGTCTTACCTACTCCAGAATCACCAGCTAAAATTATTACATCATGAGTATTTAACAAAGCCATAAAATTAGTTAATTGAGCTTTGGAATAATATGAATTATTACAACATAAATACCCATGTATTTGTTCTATAGCATCCTCACAAGAACCTTTGTAGACTGGTAAGATAGCATTTTCATTTTTAGTTTCTTTAATTTGAGTTTTGTGAAGTAGACCTAAAGCTTCTAGTATTTTTAATTTCGATTTAAATTCATTAAGTATATTTTCATTTTCATTCTTTTCTGACTCCTGATAAGCAATAATATCATCCAACTCTTGTTCTTTTTTTTGTTTTTCTTCTATAGTTTGATCTAATATTTTTTCTATATTTTGCTTGTCATTTATATTTTTAATATATTTTTCTTCTTCAATTTTTATTTTTTCGTGGAAATCATTCTTTTTTTGTTCATAATTTTCTTTAAGTAGTATTTCTTTTTTTGCATATTCAGATTCAACTTTCTTATTAATTTCATTTTTTAAATGCTCATCAATATAAATTCCATCATTACTTTTTGTATAAAAGCCATTAGGTACATAATATAATTTTTCAAGTTTATTTATATAACACATTAAATCTAGAGTACTTAGATTTTGATTATTTTTTTTGGAAAAAACTAAATCTTTTTTATAAATTTTTACTAAATCGCCATCTAAAAAACTTGAATCGTTTTTATAATTGTCTAGCATATAAATATATATCAAAAGAAATGTTTTTTTAAAATTTAATAATGGTTTACCATCAAAATTTTTTACAATTTCTATGTAATAATTATTTCTATCTCTTTTCCTAATAATTCCATAAAAAATACTATTTTCTAAAATTTCGATATCCCAAAATTTCTCAAGAAAATTCCATTTTTCTTTTGTTGTTTGAGAAAAAAAATATTTAATTTCTTCTTCCGTTAATTCTTTAATGGACATTTTTCAACCTAATGTAGCATAACGTATAAAAACCTATTTTATTATAAATAAGTCAAAACCTTACAACATAAGAAAAGTTCTAATTTTTTTTCATAACAAGATATAAATCAAAATTGTAGTATAGTTAAACGTAGTGGTAAGTATTATATACAAATTATGAAATCTATATAAAATCCCAAATTTAGCAATTTTCTATGTTGCAAATTATAGAAAATAAAAATTAACATCATTGAAAGATAATATATATCATATGAAAAATATATTAACGTAAATGTCCCACTAATTCATAGTTCTTGGTTTCGAACCAAGGTAATCATAACAACGGAAACTCTTGTTTGTTTTGTCGCTTTTTTATTACTCCATATCATCAAATAAAGTCATATTAGGGATGCATTCTTACTCGGGCGGTACAAACCAAATCTAAAAATAATAGATACTAATTTTATATGCTTATTGTAGGTTCAATGCTAAATTATCATACTTTCTAGCTTGTTTGTTAGATTGATAAACAAAGACGAACGAACACCTATATTAGGATATTTTTAATTCTTTACTTATCATTTGCAATCTTTTTTTATATTTATCTAATTATTTACATCCCAAAATAATATTGCAATATTCTTCTGTTTTTTTAATTTTCAACATTCTGAGTGTGTTGAAAAGATAAAGTTCATATCGTAGCTCGATTTAAAGATTGATATACAAAGCGGGACGAACGGCATTACTATCGTCGTGGACGCCGCTACCACAGTCATCGATGCCGCCATAGTCGCCGACATACGCCGCGCTACCCCGACTGCAGCCAGGAGAACGAAGCCACCAATAACCATCACCATAAAAACCATTTTTTCTACAATAATCTTCACACGCCCAAGCTCCACGCTTTTTTGCGTACGCTGTTACTTTAATTGTACGTTGGTTTGCATTTGGTAGATATTTATAAACTTCATCCAAACTCAATAGAAATACTTTATCCTTTGTATCATTTCCAGCATTAGTTCCATATTCTTGGTTATCCCAATTGTCTAGAAGTGTTAAACTTATTCTAGATTTTTCTTGTGAGTTAAATGCTTCATTTATAAATTCATTATTTAACCAATGTCTTATTGAACTATTTTCCCATGTTATTTCTTTACGTTCTTTGTTATAAGGTTGAGCATCTAATAGTAATTCCGATATCAACAATGCTTTTCCATCTTTAATATCTAGTATTCGCCATTTAATAGGTGTTTTTCTTGATAAATCATCTTGATAATAAGAACCAAATTCAATTAAATTTCCAACTTGATAACGAGGTTTTGCATTACACTCATTTGTAAATAAAACTAACATAAAAAGCATTAAAATGAATGTAGGTAAAAACTGTAATTTAGATTTAATTCTATGAACAATATTAAAATTCATTTCTTTATTCCTTATAAAGTCATTTTTTATCTAAAATAACACAAATAAATTTAAAGATTTTTGTTCTATTACACACATTCATACATTTTGTTTACTAATAGTATAATTAATATCGTTTATGTTAATTTCCAACTAGAATTCTAATAATTTTCAGTTAATTTCTTAATAATTTCCAATTTGCCTAAATTCAACAATTTCGATTTTTTTTACATAAAAATCGTCATAATATAGTCTTTTCATTGTTTAATATTGCTTGTTTACTAATTTATATGAACTTCAAATTTTTACTTTTTGCTACCTTTTTATGTTTTGGAATAAACCAGTCTTTTGCATCAGAAATTGATTCAAATGACATTGATAACTCCAATGATAATTTCAACACCGAATATTCAGATCAATATTTCTATGGCGAGGATGAAACTTTAACTGAAGCCGAACTTAATGCTCTAAAGATAACAGCTAATTGGAAAGATAAATCATCTAAAACCAAACCTGTTGTTGGACCTAATGGCTCTGTACAATTTATTTTTGGAGGCCAGTCAATTGATATAGTGTGTGCTGTATTACAAGTCTGTGATATTGAACTTCAATCTGGTGAAGAAGTTAATTCTATACACTTAGGTGATTCAGCACGTTGGAAAATTGAACCTGCTATTACAGGATATGGCTCATCTGAAATTCAGCATCTAGTTATCAAACCTTTAGACGTTGGTTTAAAGACTAATCTTTTGGTTACCACTAACAGAAGAACATACCATATAAATCTTAAATCCCATCGTTCAGAACTTATGCCACTTGTAAGTTTTGTTTATCCTGAAGATGCGTTAATGAAATTTAGAAATATCAATTCTCGTAAGGAAAAGTTTATTGCTCATAACACTATTCCATCAACAAATGAATATCTTGGTGATTTAAATTTTAATTACTCAATTTCTGCTGATGATTCTGTTTCTTGGACTCCTATTAGAGTTTACAACAATGGGCAAAAAACTATTATTCAACTTGATGAAAATACATCTAACGATGAAATCCCTACTCTTCTAGTTCTTGATAAAAGCAGTAAAAAAGAAACGTTAGTTAATTACCGTTTTATCAATAACAAGTTTATTGTTGATTCAGTATTTAAAGAAGCAATCCTTATTATGGGCGTTGGTTCTAATCAAGAAAAAGTAACCATTACTTACAATAGGGAAAAATAATTATGAATTTACCAGATAAGAAATCCTTATTTAGTTTTCAAAAAAAATTTAGGTCACATTCAGTACTAGGCGTATTATTCATGCTGTTAACGAGCGTTAACCTTATAGGTTGTGCTTCAACAAAAATTACAGCAGAACAACCTACTGATGGAATGATAACCTCATTAAATATTGATGCAGCTATTCAGTCAATTACTGATGATACAGTTCAGTTCCTAACTCAAGAATTTGCACCTGCTAAGACAAGATTTAATTTTGTAACTGCCACAAAACCTAACGACCAATTTGGAATAAACTTAAAAAATCAGTTACGCCTTAAAGGTTTTGAAATTTCTGAAAAACTAGAAGGTTCTCAATATAACAATCTCAAATATGTTCTTGATAATAATGCTCAGATTATAAGATTGTTAATCATTATAGATAATCGCAATTATTCAAGATGCTATTCATTTACAGGTGAACCAATATCTAATTGGACTCTTATCAAAAAATAATAACAAGGAATAGACTGATTATGAGTAATGAAGAAACACAAAACAATTCAGTAAACGATAGTGATAACTTTGATCCTGATGCACTTGAAGAAACATCTTTTGATGAATCAAATAATAATGATGAAGAAACAGATGAGGATACTGAAGATTTAGAATCTTCTGATATTGAGGAAAATGCTTCAGAAGATGAAATAGATGACGAAGTAGATGATGATTTTGACTTAGATGAAAATCCTGAAGATCATCCAATGAAGCACTCTGGAAGCAAATATTTATCAAAGTACCCTACTCGTATTCTTATTGGCGTATTACTTATTGCTGGTGCAATTATTATATTTGCCTTAACAGATGTAGATAATAAGAAAAAAGTTTCAGAAACAGATATGAGTAAAGTTAACATCGGAGATAATTCCATGTTTGCTAATGCCATTAATGATTCAGCAGGAACTAACGGAATCATACCTGAAAAATCAACAGATAATTCAAACAATAAAGATAGTGTTCTAAATAATGATAATCAATTAAGTGACAATTCTAAATCAGATACTTTAATTCAACCATACACTCCAAAGCTTCAATTAGTCGATCCTAATTCAGGAAATTACCAATATTCAGAAAACGCCAATAACACTTTATCAAGAGATCCTAGTCAATTAGAACAACAAAAAGAAAGAGAAATTATAGCAATCAGACAACAAAAAATTGGTCTCTTTACTAGTTCTGTTAATTCATCATCTAAGATTACTCATAATTTTAAGGAACTAAAAAATAATGCTATTGGCAATTCAAATAATCCATACATATCATCACATGGTATTGATGCAAGTAGCGTATATGCAGGAGATACAACTTCAAAATTAGAATATATTCAAAATGAAAGAAATCGCATTAATGCCATGCTTGAGGATGGAACAAATAATAAATTCCAACAAACATTAGCTTCAATGAAATCATCTTCAAGAAATAATGGCATGTTTGAAAATGGAAGCTCTAATAACAATGGTAATAACGAATTATCCCTTGGCGTTATTTCTCAAAATGCTGATGGCTCTATGCAAACTACTGTAGCTAGTAGTAATGGAGCAACAAATAACAGATGGGAATTATCTTCAACAGTACAAATACCTAAAAAATATTCTGTTATGACTGGTAGCGTTATTCCAGCAACTTTGATTACTGGTATTAATTCAGATTTACCTGGCCAAATATTAGCTCAAGTATCTCAAAATGTATTCGACTCGCCTACAGGAAGATACCTCCTAATACCACAAGGCACAAGAATTATTGGTTCCTATGATAATGGTATTATTTTTGGACAAGAAAGAGTTTTAGTCTCTTGGAATAGACTAGTTTTTCCAGATGGTAAAAATATCGATATTGGTTCAATGAATGCAGCAGATCAAAGCGGTTATGCAGGTGCTAACGATCTGGTAAATAACCACTACCTTCGCTTATTTGGATCTTCATTATTACTATCTGTTATTTCAGCTGGCGTTACTTATAGTCAAGATAAATACTCTAGAAATAGAGACAATAGTGAAACTACTGCATCAGGGGCAATGGCCCAATCATTAGGAAATCAAATGGGACAAACAACTATGCAAGTTATTCAAAAACACATGAATATAAGTCCTACTTTAGAAATACGCCCAGGATTTAGATTAAATGTAATGGTTACCAAAGATATTCTATTTTCCAAACCATATACAAACTACGATTACTAAAAAAGATAAAGTTCCTAAATTTTATCGAATAAATAAAACTAAACGATGGATATTTATATGAAAAAAACATTATTACTTTCAATGATATTTGCATGTTCAACAAATATAGCAATAGCTGGTATTCCTGTTTTAGATGAGGCTTCATCAGCTTTTTTACCTCTAACACTTTTGGAGGAATTAAATACTCAATTAAATACCTTACAAACCTATGAACAAATGATTATCGACTATGAAAATCAAGTTAGACAATTAGAAAACATAGCTAAAAATACAAGGTTTGATAAATTTCAGATAAGCAGCATTAGAGATTTACGTGCAAAACTAACTACTTTAAAAACTGATTATAAGAGATATGTAGATACTTATAACCAAACAGCAAATAGAATCAATGAACTTGAACGCCAAGGTTGTGATTTTATGGAATGGCAATCTTGTGGTAGTAATCATCAAGAAGAACTAGAAAAATATATTACCATTGCAAAAGAAAATAATGAACAACTAAAAAACAACTTTGATATCAGTAAAGAAGGTTCAATAGCTTATAACATTGAATTAGATAGACAAAAAATTGAAAATTTGAGTTCTAATGCATCAAGTAGATCTGAAGAAGGTTCTAACCAAATTTTAGCTGATTCTCGAGAATTAACCCAACTAACCAATGAACAGTTAGTTGCATTAAGAGGTCAATTAAACAATATCCATGGTGAACAGTTAAAAAATAATGAACAAAAAGCTGAAGATAAAGCAAAACATCAAAGATATGTAAAGCAACAATTATCAGATTCTGGTAAATGGAAAAATAAAGTATATAAGGATTCTTTATAAATGTTTAGCCATAATGATAGTTGTTACGTTCCATATTATGGAACAGAAAATATTTGTACGATGAACTCTACTACCATTATTTTTTCAAGAATAGTAACTATAACAAGTTCACTTCTTAAAAGAATAATAAAATTTATGAGTTCTCATTTTATATTATGTTTGAGTTTATTATTGATAAGTATTTTTTTCTTTTCAATGAATGATGCCATAGCAGTAGATAACAACTATCATGTAAATATTTTGAATGAAATTTCAGATACTTTTAGAAGCAAATCATCAACTTTTGCTTCAAAGATTCAAGGGTATGCTATCACCCTATTTTGGTTACTTGCTGGAATTTCACTTGCTTGGACCGCAATTGAATTAGCATTAAAACATGCCGAATTTGGTGAAATTGTAGGTGAACTAGCTAAATATATAATCTTTACTGGATTATTTAGTTTTTTGCTTACTAATGGCGTTACTATCGCAGGATACATTTACCAAACCTTTGCTATGCTTGGAGGTCTTGCAGCAGGAATACCAACAATCCCTGGTTCAATACCTACTTTAGAGCCCTCAGAAGTCATCGATTTAGGATTGGAATTTTACGACAAAGTATCAGCAACTAGAGAATGGGACTTAGACTCCATAGCTATGGATTTAATATCTATGATTATTGCTGTAGGATTTTTTGTATTAACACTAATCATTGCAACCAAAGTATTAGTCCAACTAATTAACCTTTGGTGTTTAATGTATGCAGGTGCATTTTTCTTAGGCTTTGGTGGCTCAAGATGGACTCAAGATATCGCAAGAAATTATTTTAAATCAGTACTTTTTGCAAGTTCTCAGTTCTTTGCCATGATTTTTTTAGTAACAATTATGAAAATGGTTATGCAAGATCTAATGGCTGATTTTGACAGTGGAAGTATGGTAACTATTATAATATTTCTGATTATTCCTATTATATTTTTCATGATAATGGAATCTGTTCCTAATATTATTGGGGGTATTACAAACGGAAGTTTCAATTTCTCATCTGGTGCTGCTGGTTCTGCTATGTTAGGAGCTGGAGTTGGAGCTGTTTTAGGTGCTGCAAGTGTTGGAAATTTAGCTGCAAAGGGATTTACTCCTGAACCATCTAAGGGCGTGACAGATTCTGCTAATGCAGTTGGAGGTTCAACTTCAGAACAAACAAATCATGGTAATGAAACATCAAATAGTACAAATTCTTCTAATCAAAATAATTCAAATAATAAAACTTCTTTTGCTCAAAAGATGGGAACTACACCTATTGGTAAAGCTGTATCCAAAACCGCTGGGCTTGGTAAATCTGCTTTAAAGCTTGGTGCTGCAGGAATAAAAGCAACATCAGCTACTGTTGGTGCAACTTTTGGTACTGCAGCTCATCCAATTAAAACTACATCTCATGGTATAAATGCTGGTAAGGCTGGTATTGAAAAAGGAATTTCAGGTATTAAGAAAGGTGCTGTTTATGCTGCACAAAAAACAAAAGAATTTGGAAATTCGGCAATTAAACAACCTTTCGTAAGTGGAAGTAATTTTGCAACTGGAAGTAATAAAACAAATGCTAATTCTACATCTGAGCCTTCATCAAAAACTGATAACAATTCTTCAAACAATACTACAAATGAGAATTCAACTACCAGTCAAAATAATAATTCTGATTCATCCATACCAAAATCAGATAATTCAAAAAAGGAGAATAAATAAATGGCAACTAAATTTTTAAAATACTTTTCAAAAAATATAGCTATAGCAACAATAATAATATCTAGTAGTTTTTCAAATTCCTATGCTATAAGTGATGATGAATGTGCAATTTGGTTATGTGCTCCAGCTGGTTTTGGTCCAAGTGAATGTGGTCCTGCTCATAGCGCAATGATTAGAAGAGTTCATAGAGGTCAAGGCCCTCTACCTCCTTTTAGTCTTTGTAATAAGCATTCATCAAACTCAAATATATCAAACACTGAAATGACTTCAGCCGATGGTTATGCAGCCTATATTCCTTCACATACTATTTGTACGCAGTACAAAGAAGAAATTAGATATGGAAATTATGGTCCACAAAAAGTAAAAACTTGCGTTGCCTATGGCCCATCAGGAGATAGTTGGGTAAAAGATCGAGGTTGTATTCATAGTTCAAATGGTCATACAGATCCACAAGGATGTACGACCACTGGGTATTATGTTGAAGTTTTCGTTGATGGAGTAAAGGTTGGAGAAACTTATTTTTTTAATTTCTAAAAATTCTTCAGCTCCAATAACAAAGGAAAATGATCTGACAAATATCAAATTTAATCTAGAATAATTTCTTCTCTATAGCATTCACCTGTTGTATCTTCTTCCATTTCCATAGTTTCAATAAATTTATTAGTATCATCAAGAACATTTATCAAGTTATGCCCACGATTAATAATAATTTCTTCAGAAAACCATACACTGTCTTTTTCAAAGCATATTTCTTCAAGAT
This sequence comes from Succinivibrionaceae bacterium, assembly GCA_051892875.1. Lineage (GTDB taxonomy): Bacteria > Pseudomonadota > Gammaproteobacteria > Enterobacterales > Succinivibrionaceae > JBJFGR01. Next base: position 9,748 of record JBJFGR010000143.1, on the reverse strand, counting down.
CATCAAGTTTAAAAATAATAGCTCTAGTGATCCAAACATCATACTCTGGCTTAGTTTTATAAATCATGGTTTGATGTTCGTTAACTATTTTAATAGAACTAATCTTTTTATTAACTATTCGATCTGTCATATTATCTTCGTTGATTGCTATTTTTTCACTTTGGCTACTTTTAGAACATAAACTAAAAATTGAAGCGTCTTCAATATTACCAAAGAAATCAATTTGTTGTTGTTCATTTTTTAAAATAAGCAAATCATCATTTATATATAAACCAACGATTTCTGATACAGAATTAGTAAAAATAAATTTTTCACAACGAAATTTCTTTAACTCTTGGTTGATATATTTTTTTAATATTTTATCATCAATTCTATAATCAAATTTTTTCATAACTATTCCTTAACAAAGTGTATCTTTTGATTATTGACTTTATCTTTCTTGTTACTATATTTAATATTTATTGATACAGCAGGTGAATCTTTTGTCGATGTAATAACTCTATACACAATAATTGTACCATCACTCAACCTTGTACTAACCCCCTTATTTCCTGGAATATTATTTTCTATTCCACCATAAGCTAATTTTTCATAGAATTTTTTAGATTCTTCTATTGGATTACAAGCATAAATTACTCTTACTCCAAACTTTCTACCTTTTTCCCCAAAAAATCCATTAACTAATCTATATTTATTAGTTATCTTAGCCAAATTATCTGAAAATGAATGATAATTAGTTGCCCCTCCTTTAAATCCTGTTCCCATTTGTTTTCTCCTTTTGCTTGTGATGAGTTAACTCAAATAAACTAGGATATCGATGAAAAATAGTATCATCTGAAAAATCATCGAAAACTTGCTTAGGCATATAACCATGAACTAAAACATCTTTAGGTTTGAGAACATTTATCATTTCTCTCATACCTATTTTGAATAATTCTTTTGATCTTTTGGATTTTATACACCCATGAGTACTAACGCTTACAACAGAGTTTTTAGGAACTCCAAGAAAACAAAAATCAAAACTTCGTTCATCACTCCACCTTATATTAGGAATAACAGGAATTCCTTGTTTTTGGAAATAATAACCAATAGCACGATTATAATAAGTATTCATCTGTTGAATACATAATGATTGATTTACCATTAATGTAAAATCAGGTGTTAAAATACCATCATATTGGTGCAAAATATCAACATACTTATAAGCATTTTTTAGAATAAAATTAAAATACTTGTCATGCATATAAAAATGCACATACTGAAATTTATTCTTCTCTCTTTTAATTTTGTCAAAAGAAATAATACTTTTTGGGATTTGAATATTGTTAATATTCATCAAACATGGAATTCCAGCACTTCCAACAAAGGAGGCACCTTCAGTTAAATACGGAAAGGATCCGTCATCAAGAGTTATTTTTGTCATATCCGACACACCTCTTATCTAAAAGATTTGACATCTTGGCAAGGTGTGCTAACATTAAACTGTTCGGTGTTTGTGTTAGCATTATTTGCTTGCCAAACTTACTAAGAATGTACAGTAGATGTTCCAGCATCTGCTGTATGTTCATTAAACTAATATTTTTAATATCTTACATATTTTCTCCTTCAGAATTTTAAAAATTCGATTTTAAACATTTTCAATCCATTTATACATTGCTACTTTTGATGCAAAATTAGACCAATCAAGAATTTGATCTTTTTGCACTCTACCAAAAACAATAAAATAAATGGTTGTACTTTTATGTCATTGGCAAATTGAACAATATTCTCCCAACTAATATCTTTGTGATATTCTACAAAATTACCATTCTTACATATCTTGAATTATATTAACTCAGAATAATTTCCTCCCTAAAATATTCACCTTTAGCATCTTTTTCTTCTTTCATTGTTTCCATAAACTGTTCTGATTTTCCTAACACATTTATTAAATTGTGACCTCTATTTACTATAATTTCTTCGGAAAAAAATAATGTATCTTTTTCAAAACATATTTCTTCTAAATCATCCAAAATGAAGATAATAGCTCTAGTAAAAAAAATATCATATTCGATTTTATTTCTGATATACATCTTTTGATTTTCATTAACAATTTTTACTTGCTTTATTTTTTTATGTACAAAATTATCTACTTGTTTTTCATACACGCATTGTTCTTTTTTCTCAATAAATTTTAAAATTGCAACATCAGTATTATAACCAAAATAATCGGTTAGTTCCTGTAAGTTTTCTAGAGAGAAAACTTTATCACTGATATATAATTCCACAAATTGAGCAACAGAATTTGTGAAAATAAGTTCATCACATCTATATTTGAGAAAATATTTACCAACAAGTTGTTTTATGTAATTTTGATCAAATCTAAAATCTATTTTTATCATAATTTGCCCTCGATAAAATGTATTTTTTGTTGCTTAAGTGAACCGGGTGATTTGCTATTCCTTATACTTATTTCGACTGCAGGAGAATTTTCTGTTGAAGTTATTTTTCTATAAGTAACCACCGTTCCATCAGACATAACGGTTTTTATTCCACTATATTTCCCTTTTACAAACGATGTTTGTATGCCTCCATATGCCAATAAATCATAAAATACTTTGGATGCATTTATATGATCTGTTGATACAATTTCTCTTATAGGATATTTATTACCAGGATTTCCAAATAAACCGTTTTGATATTTGTATATTGAAGATACTTTAGGTAAGTTATCCAAAATTGAATGATAATTAGTTGCCCCTCCTTTAAATCCTGTTCCCATTTGTTTTCTCCTTTTGCTTGTGATGAGTTAACTCAAATAAACTAGGATATCGATGAAAAATAGTATCATCTGAAAAATCATCGAAAACTTGCTTAGGCATATAACCATGAACTAAAACATCTTTAGGTTTGAGAACATTTATCATTTCTCTCATACCTATTTTGAATAATTCTTTTGATCTTTTGGATTTTATACACCCATGAGTACTAACGCTTACAACAGAGTTTTTAGGAACTCCAAGAAAACAAAAATCAAAACTTCGTTCATCACTCCACCTTATATTAGGAATAACAGGAATTCCTTGTTTTTGGAAATAATAACCAATAGCACGATTATAATAAGTATTCATCTGTTGAATACATAATGATTGATTTACCATTAATGTAAAATCAGGTGTTAAAATACCATCATATTGGTGCAAAATATCAACATACTTATAAGCATTTTTTAGAATAAAATTAAAATACTTGTCATGCATATAAAAATGCACATACTGAAATTTATTCTTCTCTCTTTTAATTTTGTCAAAAGAAATAATACTTTTTGGGATTTGAATATTGTTAATATTCATCAAACATGGAATTCCAGCACTTCCAACAAAGGAGGCACCTTCAGTTAAATACGGAAAGGATCCGTCATCAAGAGTTATTTTTGTCATATCCGACACACCTCTTATCTAAAAGATTTGACATCTTGGCAAGGTGTGCTAACATTAAACTGTTCGGTGTTTGTGTTAGCATTATTTGCTTGCCAAACTTACTAAGAATGTACAGTAGATGTTCCAGCATCTGCTGTATGTTCATTAAACTAATATTTTTAATATCTTACATATTTTCTCCTTCAGAATTTTAAAAATTCGATTTTAAACATTTTCAATCCATTTATACATTGCTACTTTTGATGCAAAATTAGACCAATCAAGAATTTGATCTTTTTGCAACCTGCCAAGAACAATAAACGGTTGGACATTTATTTCTTTAGCAAAATTCTCAATAGATTCCCAACTAATACTTTTATGAGATTTTACAAAGTCACTATACTTATCTTTAGGAATTAAGAAATCTCTAGCCCATTTATCAGCTTTTAATTCATTTTCATTACTTACTGCATCAAAATCCACAAAAACTTTTTTATAATCACCATTAATTACATGAGCAATTTCATGAAATAGTGTAAACCAAAATGTATCAGCTCTAGCCCTACGAATAGTTAAACATAAAATGAGTTTTCCTTTTGTTGTTTGCTTTATAAAACCTTGCACTGGGGCACCTTTAAAATTCCTTACTACTTTAAAAGCTATACCACATGACGCAAATATTGATTGCAATGCTTCGCAGCCTTTTCCAATCTTGTCGAACATTAAATTTTTTATGTCCATTAACTTTTCTTTTAAGAGAGAAATGTTTAATTCTGACGCAACTTGAATATTATCAGTTTCTTTTTCACAAATAGTTTGCCAAGCAAACAAAACATAGGGATCAACAAGTGTATTAGTGGATAATTGAGCTCTATATGCAGCGTTATACGACATTTTTGTTATTGATGTTAATTCACTAATTTTTAAAAATTTTCTTAATTCAATTATTTTATCAACGTGAGATTCGATTTTATTTTGATCAACATATTTATGTTTAACAAAATACTCCCATATATCATCTAGGTTTTTAAGTATTTGTTTTTCCTCGACTGATATATTTTCTTCTTCCTCTTGTTCTACAAGAGCAAGATCATACGCACTTTGAGCTGATTGCCAATATGCAGCATCTTTTCCTTCAAAAATATATCCTAATTTTTTAGCGTATGACACAGTAATATTTCTTTCGCCTGAGATTAGAGTATTTATATGCTTTTCTGTAACTTGTGTTCTTACAGCTAAATCTTTACGTGATATTCCTGTTTCTTCAAGTAAACTTAGAATTTGTTTTCCTGGATGAATTTGTTTACAACACATATAATTATCCTTACACAACCTTTAATACTATACATAATACCATAGTTTTTAAATAAATCAAAATTATAATTCATATTTTAGGTATATTTCTCAAAATTATTATATATACCATTATGGTTTATAGATCAATATTTTTTCTAACGCGAAATGTAAGCTATACCCAATATTTAAATGTGAGTTTATAAAATATCATTATCATAATAGTTCAATTGTAAGCGTAACAGCAATCTTTATTCTTGCAATTTTTGATAATTAATCTTAATGATTATTTTTGATTTTAGTAAACTTAAGCTTCTTTCTATATCAGAAAGATCAACAAAAAAAACATTTACATTTGTGCCATCTCCTGAATTATATGAAATATCAGAAATTCCCCTCATTTCATCATTTATTGGGTACAAAAGCCAAATTTCAGAAGTATTATATTTTTTTGAGTAAGCATACATTTGATACATATCTGCTTGAGATATACCGTAGTTCCTCTCTGGATTGTTACATAATCTCTTCCACTTTGTATCCATAATAATAGTATGACCAAGAGAATCAGTTACAACTAAATCAGGGCGCAACGAAAATACATCTCTATATCCTTCTTTAAAGAGGTACTGGCCAGAATCTTGAACTGAGACATCAATATCAGATTCGGCAAATACATATTCCATCTGTTGTGCAACAAAAGCTTCATATACTTTCTCCATTGGAAATAATAAAGCACGTGCTTTATTTTCTCCTGAAAAGGTGGAAAAACTTTTATTCATCAAGAAAATTTTTGACCAAGATATTACTTCCTCATAATAACTAGTATTTCTATCAATCACAATCTGAGAGAAATCTTTACTATAATTCAGAGATGGATCTACCATGTCAAAGAAGGTCAATTGCTGTCTAATTGCTTTAAGATTATTTGAACTAGTTGATATCTTCTGTAATTTCAATAATGTAGCTTTTATTATTTTATTCTCTGGTCTATTCTGACTATACTCATCAAAAGATACATAAAAAAGTTCATCATGTGCAACATTCTTTTTAATATGTTCACTGACGATAAGTTTTCCCTTGAATACACGTAGGTTATCTTCATCTCTCAAATATGAAGATTTAAGCCCTCTTTTTGTAAGTTCCGCCACTTGCTGAACATACATATTAATAAAGATTTCGTACAAATTCATAGACTCCGTTCTTAAATTTGTATGACTAAAAACTTTACATGGAAAATCTTTCATAGAACGCAACATATCAATAAAAATATCTGCTGTAGAACGCCATTCATCTTGAATATCAACCATATCAATTTTAGAAAGAACCTGAATCTGATAGCCACTCTCTAGTTGAACTAATCCAACATAGTTTTTGGTTTGAATAACATCACCAATACCTTTTCTAGAATATAACTTAAAGAAATCCATTACTTCACTTTCTTCACTATTTCCATTCTGAATTTTTATAAAATCAGAAAGTTCTTTAAATATTTCTTTAGGAAGATAATGAACCTTAGAATCAAGATCATTTTCAAAATCTTCATTGTCAGTGATAAATTCAAACTCTTTGAGAGTAATTATTTTTTTATTCATTTTATCATCACGTTATTCTTCTGTTTTAACAGGTTCATTAATTCCTTCATAACTTTCAATATATTGAAAAGCATCATAGTTAATTTCATACTTTTCTAATTTTTCAAGATGACTATGTCCTCGAAATAATGAAGAAGGGGAAACCACCTCTTTTTTTATAAACTGAAATTTACACGAAATGGCAGTTATGAAGTATATGCATACTTTTTATCGTAAAATCCCCAATGCCAAAATAAGTGATATAATTATTGAAAATCCTAAATCAACAATTCAAGTAAATGAAGCTAAATGTACCGATGGAAAAATACCTTTTTTTACAAGTGGTGATACAATTTTAAAATTTCCTAAGCCTTTAGTTTCTGGCAGAAACTGTTACTTAAATACTGGAGGAAATGCTGATGTAAAATTCTATGTTGGACCAGCAGCATACTCTACAGATACTTGGTGTATTTCTGCACGTGAATCTTTAAGTGACTATTTGTACTTGCTTCTTGAAAGTATAAAACTTGAGCTTAGTAAGAAGTTTTTTCAGGGAACTGGTTTAAAACATCTACAAAAACCTTTACTTAAAGATAGATCAATATATATTCCAAATAAATCTGAACTTAATGAGTTCAACAATAGTATTGTACCTTGGCTAACCAAAATATCTAATAATTTAAGAGAGACTGAAGAACTTATTTGTTTGAGAAATTGGTTATTGCCAATGTTGATAAACGGACAAGCAATCGTTACTGATTAAGCGCATAAATTATCATTTATATTTTTGTTATAATTTTTTTTGTTGTATAGTATGTAGTAAAATAATTTCAATTTTGCAACTATTTTTATTTAGGGATTTTATATGAAAAAAAAATAATTAATGATATCGAATTAAAAATGAAACCGTTATTAAATAAGTTTCAACTAGAGGAATTACATAAAGTGCTCTCTCTTTTTTTACAAGATTTTGAAATTTCTGCATCAACTGAAGTAGATAATGAGGACACAAAGTACCTAGAATTATTCTTAGCAGCTAAAAAAATAGAAGGACGTTCAGATAAGTCATTAAAATATTATAAAGCTACTATTGAAAAGTTATTGGGTAAAATTGAAAAAAAAATTCAGAATATTACAACAGATGATTTACGTTGTTATCTTTTTGAATACCAGCAAGTTAATAACTCTAGTAAAGTTACAATAGATAATATTAGAAGAATTTTATCAAGTTTTTTTGGTTGGTTGGAAGAAGAAGATTACATCATTAAAAGCCCAGTAAGACGAATTCATAAAGTTAAAACAGGAAAAACAATAAAAGAGACATACACTGATGAACAGTTGGAATTGTTACGCGATTTTTGTTTGGATACCAGAGATTTGGCTATGATAGATATTCTTGCGTCTACAGGAATGCGAGTCGGAGAGTTAGCGTTATTGGATAAAGATAATATTAATTTTGAGGAACGTGAATGCGTTGTTTTTGGTAAAGGTGATAAACAGCGTGTGGTATACTTTGATGCAAGAACTAAAATACACTTACAAAAATACTTAAATTCAAGAAGTGATAATAATCCCGCATTATTTGTTTCTCTTTTATCTCCATATAAAAGATTAGAAATTGGTGGAATAGAAGGAAGATTACGAAAAATAGGAAAGAAACTTGGAATTGAAAAAGTTTATCCCCATAAATTTCGTCGCACTATGGCAACAATGGCAATAGATAAAGGAATGCCTATAGAACAACTTCAACTACTTCTAGGTCATCAAAGAATAGATACAACGTTAGAGTATGCAATGGTTAAACAAAGCAATGTAAAAATAGCTCATAGAAAATTTATAGGGTAATAAGTTAAATGAAATTTACAAAGTATAAATTTAAAGATATATGTCTTGATAAAGGATTTATAAGGGGACCTTTTGGGTCTTCTTTAAAAAAATCGCTATTTGTACCGAAAGGTAATGACACTTACAAAGTATATGAACAATGTGTTCCTTTAGAGCAAAATAAAGATAGCGGAAACTATTATATTAGTGGAGAATATTTTAGAAAAACATTAAGTAGATTTGAAGTAAAACATAATGATTTTCTAGTTTCTTGTTCTGGTGTAAATTATGGAGCAATTTATCACATAAAGGAACCTTTTGAAAAAGGAGTTATTAATCAGGCTTTATTGATAATAAGAATAAATAGTTCTTTAGTTGATTATAATTATTTTAAGTATCTTTTTAGAGTTTTATTGAGTAAATCGATTACTGTTGGCACTGGTGATTCAACCATCCCTAATTTCCCCTCTATAGATGTTATAAAAGACATTGATCTCCAATTACCTGCAATTCAAGTTCAAAAAAAAATTGGAAGATTGTTGCAGGTTATCGAAGATAAAATTACTATAAATAGAAAGATAAATGATAATTTAATAATCAATTAACCATTTAACTTGCCACTCTCAATTAACACACATAATATGTTTTAAGCTTTTCATCTTCTATTCAATTCTCAAAATTTCTAATTCTTTTGGTTGCACTTCAAGTTCTTGATTTTGATTTAGTACAATACAAACTCTATTTTCATTTGATTTTTTTATTTTTAATTCACACTCTTGACCATTATAAAGAACAATAACTTTTGGCCTTGGACCTTGAGGCCCCTGATGCTTATCTTTCTTTTCTTTTGGTTTACTGATCGTTTTCTCTTCCGAAACGTCAGTTAATAAATCCGAATAATCCTTTAAATACTGTACTGAACTTCTTGAAATATCTTCCCCATCAGCAATAAATTGTTCAACATCTTCAGGACATTTATTGTAAATTTTTACTAATTCATTTAATGCTGTTAAATCTTGAATTCTGCCTTTATTAAATGCTTTTGCTATAGGTTCTGGCATATCAAGAATTACCGAATGTTGAGATATCCAGGCGTTTGATTTACCTAACTCATTAGCAATTTCAGATTTTTTAAATCCCATAGATAACTTATAACCAATATAGTCTGCAACTTCCCTTGGAGTTAAAGCATCTCTTTGAATATTCTCTATTAATTGGTCTAAGTGCGTATAATCATTATCTATAAAAGCAGGTATTGTTGTTTTCCCAGCTAGTTTAGAAGCTCGGTATCTTCTTGCACCATGATTAATAATAAAACGACCATTGTCAGTAGGTCTAACAGATATAGGAGATTTAACTCCTCTTTCTGCAATCGTTAAAGCTAATTCTTTTAATGATTGTTGAGAAAACCCAGGATTATCTTCTTTTCTAGGTTGATTAGGATCTTCATCTATTAAATTAATATCAAGTAAAGTTGGTGGAGAAAATTCAATCATAAAGCAGTATCACGTCTAAAAACTTAATTTTTTATTATAAATAGTAAAAACCTTACTACATAAGGAAAACGCTGATTTTTGTTTCAAAATAGGATATAAATCAAAATTGTAGTAAAGTTAAACGTTTTGCTTACGATTATATAATAGATAAAGAATTTTGCACTAA
>JBJFGR010000142.1:0-6074 GCA_051892875.1 Succinivibrionaceae bacterium | reverse complement strand
CCTAGGACATTTTAATAAAGTGTTTCTAGGAAGAAGGAGTTGTTTAATCATGACAAGAAACAAATATAAGGAAATGATGACTCAAAAGGAGCCATACTTTCAACAATTAATCAGTGATATCGAATATGATATTATGTGTGCTACACAACTATCTACAAATAATAAAATTGTTGTAGACCAGCTAGGAAGGGCAATTATGAGCAATGGAAAATACATCTGCTACCCTAAAGAGACTGTAAATGATAGAAGAATATTGCCATTTGACCCATTCTTTAATGTGAATGTAATTCAAACTATATTCGGTCTATATGTAAATCAATATATGATAGAACATGGTCCTGAATGGGAATGTCAAAACTTTTATCTATCACCAAACGAGATGTTAACTGGATTAGGTTCAGCATCTTGTCACTTTATTAATGGAACTATAGTTACCTCAAATAAATATGTAAGTGATAATATACGTTTTATTGATTTACTATTTAAACTAGAAAGTGAGGATAAATCTAGTTCTTTAATAGAAATAGATTCATATATCAGTTTCTTGAAAGAAGAAAAACTTTTATTAAAGAGAGGAAATAGACAATGCTAAATCATAGTCAGCAACAAGTATTCAATGAAGCCGTTAAATGGTGGAAAAGTGGTAACGAACAAACGTTTGAAATATCAGGACCTCCAGGTTCTGGTAAAACGTTTTTATTGAATTATATTATTGATTCTCTTAATATTGATAGAGATAAAATTGCTCCAATGGCTTACACTGGAGCAGCTGCTATCAATATGAGAAATCATGGATTATTAAATGCTAGAACTTGTTATTCATGGTTATATGATTGTGTCAAATGTCCAGTACTAGACGAAAATGGATATGTTGTTATGGATAAAAGATACAACAAGCCTAAAATGAAAATCAAGTTTGTTGAAAAACGCTTAGCTAGTGAAATAGACCTAATCATAGTAGATGAAGCAGGTTCTGTTCCACCAGAAATTAGGCAAACAATAGATAGACAAGGAATACCTGTTATAGCTACTGGTGACTTAGACCAGTTACCACCAATACAGGGAAAGTCAGCATATCTAAATAACCCGTATAAAGTTCATGTACTTACTGAGATTATGAGGCAAAATGCTGATAACTCAATTATCTTTCTATCACAACAAGCTAAGAATGGACAGCCTATTAATAATGGTTGGTATAAAAACACTCTAGTTATATATGAAGATGAACTTACTATAGATATGATTAAAAAATCTCAAATAATACTCTGTGGTAAGAATAATACTAGAGAGACTTATACTAATTATATTAGACAGAATGTTGTTCATCAGACTGGAGCTCTTCCTCATTATGGTGAAAGAGTTGTATGTAGAAAAAATAACTGGTCTATCGAGAGTAATGGTATCAATCTAACTAATGGTTTATTAGGTACTGTTACTAATGACCCATATGTAGACGGATACGATTCTGTTAGAAAAACATACAATATGTCTTTAAAACCAGATTTGTGCTCTTTACCATTCAACGATATTGAATGTGATTATGAATACTTAATGGCTACTCCTCAAGCTAGAAATGATATAAAGAACAGTCCTTATTCATTTGGAGAAAAATTTGAATTTGGATATGTTGTAACTACTCATATAGCTCAAGGCTCAGAATTCGATAATGGTATTTATATAGAAGAATGGTTGAATCCTCAAATTAACAACAAGCTAAATTATGTAGGATTGACTAGATTTAAGAATTTCTGTATATACGTTAAAAGAAGACCTAAAAAATACTTTTAACTATATACTATTAAAGTGATTAGAGTAAGTAATCTGTTACTTACTCTGATACTTTATATTATAAAATTACGGAGGTAATTAAGATGGAACAAAAATCTAATTTATTCCATGATGCTGGTATGTCCAGCATGACAGAAGAAAAATTGGAGAGAATATCTAATCTCCAATCTAGAGAAGAATATCTAAAATCAGCAGAGCCTGATAAGGTATATCTTCTATTATTAGCACAATTCAGTAATGACGACTTTGTTGATGGAGTTTTCAAATTCATCAAAGGACGTTATACAACTATGAAGTTCATGTATGAACTAGTACGTGGTCAAGACTATGAGAGTTTAGATTTCGATATCGATAACTCATATGTTCTGACTAATGGTGTAAAACTCGAAGAACGAGTTTCATTCGCTCGCTTCTTTAAGATGTGCCAAGAGAAGTACCCAGAATTTGACGATATAGATATCGAAGATTTTATGTACAATTATGAAGAAGAAACTGATGACTATAAGCAAGCTACTGGTAATGGTGTACCACCAATACTCAATTAATTTAATTGAAAGGAAGATTAATTATGGCAAATGTAAAAGGTGTAAGAAAGCCAAGACAATCTTGGTTAACAAAGCAAAGAGAACAATATGGTGATGACTGGGTTAATACGGCAACACCTGATGTTATCAATAAAAATCGATTCAATCTCGTGCAGGATATTGCCTTTGGCAATTTCAATGCTTATGATGCTAAAGAAATTGCTGATTTTAGCAATAGAAGAATTCTTCTTACTATAGAAGAATATGTTGCTAATAAAGTAGTAGTGTTACAAGACATAGTTAATGGTTTAACTATATTAGCAACTTCTAATAGTCCTAAGAGTAACTTTACTAATGATATAAATAATTATTATATGGCTGCTCTTAATGCGTATTTACTTCTCTATAATTATATAGAGAAATATAAGCTAACAGGTGATGTAAATTATCTGATAGCACTAAATAATGATATAGTTCCTTACAGGAACTATGTAAACTTGAATAATTTAGCTAATAACATTTCGAATTATTAATCTGAATAGATCTTCAACTTTATAATAAATTCTAAGTTATAGAGAGGAGATCTAAAATGACTAAAGAAAATGTTATTAGAATTAGAAAACAACTTCATCATCTTGTCAATTCTGACAGAGATCAAACTGATGAAGCTGGTAATAAAACCATTTCAATTCCACTAGTTATAAGAATCAATACATCTTATCTAGTGGATGAAATGTCTTGTTGCGTTCTTTGGGATGATGCTAATGAAATTCTATATTCAGTAGAATTAAATCAAGAGCCATCAGGACCTTTGAATCATATATGTCCAATGTGTGTTAAAGCATATCCGTATGAAAGTATTGAAGTTATATATGCTAGACTTGACAGAGTTACGTTGGACAATTTCTTTGAAGAAGCTGTAGCTAAGGGAATGACATCTGAAGCAACTCGTAAGAGATATTATGATCAGATGGAAAAGATATACGATCCTAATACTTATGTAATGGGTATCGAATCTACAACTACAGAAAAGAGAGGATTAACACCTGATGATGTTATCCTAAATAGGGAGAGTTACAAGACCCTATAAAGTAAGTAAATACAATCTGCTAAACATAAATGTAATTATATATAATTCATGTGTATAGCAGAATTGTTATATAAAACTATAAATTTATAAGGAGGTTTTCGTATATGTTCGAAAACAACAATAACTACAACAATGGGTTATATCCATATAACCAACAAATCGGTGCTGGAGCTATGGGCCAGCAAGTTCCACAATATCCTATTAATGTTGGTACAGCTCCACCAAGAGCGACATCAACTTTGTCTGCAGAAGACAGACAAATTATTAAAAACAGCATTAATAAGCCACTTCAAATAACTGAGTTAGATGTGGCTATTAGTCACTGCAATCATGTGAATCCTGACTCTGGTATTCCCGATGTGTATATGTGTGGAGTATCAGAAGACGGATATCCGATTCTACATTGCAATCAGTGTCAAAGTGAGTTCACTGCTCGTGAATATTCTAAAAAAGGAGTCGAAGAGTTAGTGAGGATGATTATAGATTTCATCCACACTATAAAAATAGGCTGGATTAATCCGCCTAAGGAATATGCTGAACAAATATACAGCATACAGGCTATGTTGGAAAAGTTTCCACAAATATTCGATAAGGTTCAAGTAGATTTAGATAAAATCGAAAGAACTATAAATAATCAGTACACTTGTGGTAACGGCTATAATAATGGAAATTATTTCAATATCCGTTCCACACCAAGTTGGAGTTTAGGTGGCATGCAACAACCTATGATGCAACCTCAATATAATAATTACGGATATCCACAACAACCACAATATCAACAGGTTACACCAAACTATTATCAACAACCTATGATGCAACAACCAACGCCAATGGGTGGTAATCCAATGACTGGTCAATCACCTTTTGTTCAAGGTGGTCAAGTACCAGTATCTAATATGACCCAGCCTCAAACTCAAATGAATCAACCACAACAAAATATACAAGTACAGCCTGCTACCACTACTGTACCTCCAATAAATAATAATACAACTCCTAGGATTCCAACTCCAGGAACTGCCACTACTACAGCAACCATTAAGTAAATAAGTAAATATGATAGTTTGACGTAAGTTGAACTATCATATTAAGGAGGCGCATAATTGCGCCTCCATTTTTTATGTTAAAAGGAGTAATCAAGATGTCTAAAAAAGAGATTTCATTACAAGACAAAATAATGTCTTACGGAAATGAGATAATAGAATTAGAAGATATAGTTGCAGAAGTTCGTCAAAAACCTGATATGTTTATAGGTAGATTAGGTAACTATGCTTTTATAACAATGGTAAAAGAAGTTGTTCAAAACAGCTTCGATGAAATATTAAAAGGTGTTGCTTCATCACCTTTAGTAATGTTAACATTTGACCAAAGAACCTATACTGTTACAGTAGAGGATTGGGGTCGTGGTATACCTCATGGTAAGATTGAGAAAATATTCGGTCAAACCAATACTAGTTCAAACTATGTGAAACAAGATGGTGAATATAGTGCTGGTAAGAATGGATGTGGTGCTGCTGTAACTAACATGCTTTCGCATAAATTTACAGTAGATTCTTATATCTTAGGCAAAGCTAAACACGCTGAATTTATTGAGGGACATATGTGGAAGAAAGGTGAAGTAGATATTCCTTGTGGTGATAGACAAGGTACAACTATTTCCTTTGTTCCTAATATGGATATCATCGGAGAAGTTACATCTACATGGTTAGACGTATTACATCTGGTAAGTTTAATAACACCTTTAACTCCAATAGGAACTGTATTAGAATTTAAAGCTATCGATTTAGATGGAAAAGTTCATATGGAAACAATTGAAAGTAAAGATGGTATTATGACATTCATAATTAATATGACTGAAACACCACTAATAGCTCCTATACACTTCAACGCTGATAATGGTATCATGAAAGCTGAAATAATGTTTACTTATGATGCTAATGTTACAGATAATAAAGAAGAAGTTGTTAGTTTCAATAATACTTG
Source organism: Succinivibrionaceae bacterium (assembly GCA_051892875.1). Classification (GTDB taxonomy): domain Bacteria; phylum Pseudomonadota; class Gammaproteobacteria; order Enterobacterales; family Succinivibrionaceae; genus JBJFGR01. The sequence continues at coordinate 692 of JBJFGR010000142.1, read as the reverse complement.
TCCTACTATATCAGGTACGCACGTAGATGGTGCATTGAAAGGTATATGTAAATTCTTTACTGAATATATGAACAATATATACTTTTCAAATGCTAAAAATAAGAAACTAGTTGCTACGTTTCAAGATATCAAAGTCGGTTTAAAGCTAGCTATATCTACGTTTCATCTTCAAGCAGTATATAATGCACAAGCTAAAGAAACTTTAGATAACAAAGATATGCTTGTGTTCGTATCTGATTTAGTATATAAAGGTTTATCTGAATGGAGTAAATCTAACCCAAATGATTTACAAAAATTAGGTAAGTACTTTAAAGGTGTTATTGAAATGCGTCTTAACGCAGATAAAGAGAAAGTCAAGCTATCATCAAGGTTCAATACTACGTCCTTATCAGGTGGTTTACCAGACAAATATGTAAAACCCAATGGTAAGAAGAATACTGAACTGATAATAGTTGAGGGAGACTCTGCATTCGGTTCTGCTAGAAATAGTAGAGATAATGTTACACAAGGTATATTCCCAATCAGAGGTAAAATGCCTAACGTGTTTACAAATTCTCAGAAAAAAGTTTTAGAAAATGAGGAGGTCTCTTCAATTCTCTCTATTATAGGTGCAGGTTGGGGTAAGAATTTTGATATCTCTAAAGCTAAAGTAGATAGAGTCATCATTATGGCAGATGCCGACCCTGATGGTG
>JBJFGR010000141.1:0-6079 GCA_051892875.1 Succinivibrionaceae bacterium | reverse complement strand
ATTCTTCTAAATTAAGTGATAATTTATTTACTCCAGATGTATTAAGTTTTGATAAGTCAGCTGTAGATAAATCATACAAAGAATACTTTAAAAGTATTGAGAAAAATGAAGCTGATTTTACTGAGCAACAATTAGAAATGATAAAGCGTCGTGAAGAATTATACGATGCTTATATAAAAGCTCGTGATAAATTCAGTTCTAAAAAAACAGAATTAAATGGTGATTACTCTAATTTAGATAAAAATAGAGAATTATTACAAGCTGGTTCAGACATGGTTAATATTGCGAAACAGATATCTGAATATACTAAAGAAATTGGGCAAACTGAATATAAAGATGTTGATTTCTCAAAAGTATTTAAAAGTATGGGTAATTTTGCCACCGAATTAAAAAAAGGTGGTGTATTAGGTGCATTTGAGGAAGAGGCAGAAAACTTAAGTAAGGCAATTGATAAATTTATAGATATTGGAAAACGGATATCTGAAGGATCTACTGGTTTTGGTGAGATGACAGATTTTATCAAACCATTCCTTGAACAAGCCAAAAATGATGCAAAACAAGCTCAGGATGCGGTTAAACAAGCACAAGCTATTAATGAAGAATTAAAAAAAGCAGAGACATATGTTGATGAAAATAAGAAAATACTTTCTTCATTAACAGGAAGTAAAAGTAATCCGAAAAAAGAAGGACAGTCTAGTGTTTATTCTAAATTTAATGAATTAACTAAAAGTAAAAATGATGCTTTAAGAAATAAAATAGGATGGAGTCCAACTATATCATCTGGTGCAGCAACTGCGCTCGAATATCAATATGTCGGAGAAATTACGAATTTACTAAAAAATGCTGGTGATACAATACGTTATAATAAAAGTAGTAAAGATAAAGATATTGATGGTGCATTAAAGGGCGGATTCGAATATTACGATAAACTTATTGCAGAGAAGCCAGAATTAGAGAGTTTAAAGAATGCAATTTTAGGTCTTAATACTGCAATAGAAGAAAATCAAAAAGTCACTCAAAATGCTACTCAAGGTTCATCTTCTACTGGTGATATGGCTGGTGTTTCTAATGTTGATGTTGAAGATATTAACAAAGTCACAGAAGCAAGAAGAAAATTAAATGATGAACTTGAACGTGCCGAAAAAATAGGAACGGATGTTTCTAATTTTACTGCTTCATATGATGATGATGCTCAAAGTATGCTGGCATCTGCTGAGGCATTAGAAAAGTTAAATGATGAAAAAGAACGGTCTGCAAAGTTAGGTGTTGGTGGTACAGTAAGTGGACAATCAGTCACTCAACCTGTACAAGAAGAGTCAGAACCTAAAGAACAAGTTCGTACTTTAGAACAGGTAAATGAAGAGCTTGAAAAAGAGAAAGCAAATTATCAAAATATTTCACAAGCCATGGATGATTGGAATGATAAAATGTCAGCATACATGGAGAAAAGAAAGAAATATGAAGATGATTTACAAAAAGATTATGCTATTTATGACAAAGATAAAATATTAACAACTCAATCCATAGGACAATCTATTAAGGGATCGGAAGCATATCAGCAAGATTCTATTAAGAAAACTGATATGAAAGTAATTTATAATCAAGTCTTAGAGATGTTAAATAGTTTCTTTGCTAAATATGGTGCTGCTGAATATCTTTCCAATTATAAAGATACAGATGATTTCATTAATAATTTTAATAGTATGCGTTGGCTTACAGAAATGGTTAATGGAAAAGATGCAAATGGTAATAAAGTAAAATATTCAGGTAAAGAAGCAAAGAAAAATCTTACAGAAGTAATGAGTTATGTTAATGGTATTATGCAGAGTATCTCTAAAGAAAAAGTAATGGAACAAAATTATGTTTCATTAGAAAATGATGAAGAATATAAAGCACTTCAAAAAGAAAGAGAAGAAAATGATAAATCTTACCAAGAAAGCATGGCTCATAAAGAAGCTTTGTATGCAGAACAATCAAAATTAAATCAAGCTAGACAAGAAGAATTAGATTTGGCTCGTAAAGTCAATGAAGAAGATAAAAAAAGTAGCTCTGCTACTCTTCCACTTGGCGAAGGTTCATCAAATAATTCTGATTTAGAAGAAAGACTAGAATTACTTTATGAAATTCAGAGAGAAACAGAAGAATTTGCGTTATCCACAAGACAATTAAATTTATATAATAATAAAGAACTTGGAGATCAAGATTATAACGATTTAACAGAATCACAACAAAATATTGTTGATAAATATGAAGAATCAGAACAATATTTTGAAGAGTTCAGAGAAAAATATAAATCATTTATTGTTACACTAAAAGATGGTAAACAAATTATCATTGATAGTATGGAAGGATTAGCATACTTAAAAAATGATAATTTTAAGAATATTGAATCTATTTCGTATTCTTTTACAGATGCTCATCTTGCAGCCATGAAATTAGAAGAAGATCTTGATACTTTAGAAATGAAGTCTGAAACTGTTGGCATGTTTAAAACTTCAATTAGTAATTTATTAAGTGGAGAAGATCTTGAAATAACAGGTGATAAAAATGATTATCTAGATGAATTGATAAATAATTATGGTATTGCTGAAGATAAAGCTCAGCTATTAGCTGATGCAATGTTTAAGATTCAAGATTTATTTAATGAATACGGAGATGACGCATTTCAAAATTCAGAGTTCTTAAAGAAATTTGATGAGATTAGAGAATACGCTTTATCTACATTTAAAGATATTGGTCAAGACATTGCAAAAGAGTTAGAATCTTCAATGAATGAATTATTATCTTCTGGTAATTTAGATAGTGATTATGAAAAAGAAGCTAAGCAGGTACTTAGTGAGTTTAATAGCACTTTAGGTAAAGATTTTAAAAAACTTAGTAAAACCGCCACATATACTCTTCCACTAAATAAGGAATCATCTGGACAATTAGCATTTCAGATTGATGGTGTAAAAGAAGCATCTAATGCGGTAGAAAACGCTCAAAATAGTATTCAACAAGAAGTTACTGAAACTAATCAAGCTATTGAAGGTCAGATTGATCTATTTGAGTATATGCGTCAAAAGATCAATGAAATATTGACTTCATTTGAAAATTTGGATTATAAAGTTAGAAATTTAAATAAAACTCCATATGATGGTAATAGAATATATGACAAACATGGATATTTATTTTCTGATGAAGAATGGGAAAAAGCGAAACAAGATTCATTGGTAAGTAATAAAACAGAATTGAATTCTTCTATTGCTGATATTTTAAAAAATGATGGAAATGCATTAGAAATTTTAGAAAATAGAGCAACTTCATTAAAGAAAAATCTAGAACCAGTTCAAGAAATGATAAATCGTATTTCTAAAAATTCATCAATTAAAGATATCCATTATGATGATATAGCAAATGAAGCAGCAAAAATTAATAAAGAATTATCTACAATGTATGATCAAGGAATCGTTGACGCAGAAAAATTTGTTATGCTTCAAGAAAAATTGTGGAAATTAATTCAAAAACAATCCGATGTTTATGGTGGAGTTCAAGGTAGTGGTGCAAAAAACGCATCCGAATTAAGATCTTGGATATTTAATAGTTGGGAACAAGACACTGGAAGTGATTTTACACACTCAATAGATGCAATATTTGGTGGTGGAAATTTTAGTATAATAGATAATGCGACAGGTAAATTAAGAACATTAAGAGATCTTGTAGGGGATATTATTGATTATAACGGTTTTACTTTTTCGGGTGGTTTTGGTGCTTCTGAAGATTTTAGAGAGTTAGAAAGAATCAATAGACTTTTAAGCTATATAAAGGAAAATAAAGCAGATATTTTAAATATAAAAAATAAGTCTACTATATCTACTCTTCCATTAAATGAAGAAACATCAGGGCAATTAGCATTACAAACTGATGGCGTTAAAGAAGCTTCATTTGCAGTTGAAAATTCACAGGAAAGTATTCGTGAAGAGATTGCCGAAACAAATCAAGCTATTGAGGGTCAAATTAATCTATTCGATTATTTAAAAAATGTTGAAAATCAAAAGTCTACTATTTCAAATGATCAGACCACTAAAAAATATACATCACAGAAAAAAGGAATGAAACTCAAGTATTTTGATGGACTTGATGCATATGATAATTATATATCAGATAGTACTGGTGGTTTTAATTCTGAAAAAATTGGAACTAATTATGTTCATTTTATAAATGAAACAGAGAAAGTTGCGATTGATGGAGAGGTTCAGTGTAAAAATGCAAGCACTGCTATTAACCGATTTTTTGACACACTTGGAAATCAATTCGATAATTTAGGAATTGATGAATTAAATGGCTGGAAAGAAAGTATTTTAGAAAGTATTAAAAATGGAGTTTATAGTCAAACTAATGCTGAGGGTAGTGCCCCTGGAACATACTCTTATGGTGTAGAGCAACTTGATAATGGCAGATGGTATGTTTATCTTAATCAAGTTAAAGACGAATATATTGGCCTTGCTTCAGTACAGCAAGAGGTAATTGAGAATCAAGAGAAAATTAATAATACTTCTGATACTTTCGATGGACAAGAAACTAATCGAAAATATAAAGCATCATCACCTAAAATTAAGAGTGCTAAATTTAGTAATCAAGATACTAATCAAGATATTATATCTGATTTAAAGCAAGAAGAACAAGTATCTACTGAATCTACTGGTGTCGTTGTTACTAATGAAGAAAAGAAACAGCAAGCTTATAAAGAAACTGTTGAAGCTATTCATGAAGTTAAGAATGCAGAAGCTAAAAAATCTGTAGATACCAATGATACTCAAAAGAAAATTAATGAACAGAATGAATTACAGCAAGAATACAGAGAAACTGCTGAGAGTATTCAGGAAGTTCAATCTGCACAAGAAAAATATAAACAATATAAAAATACTAATAATAAATATGGTGATTCTGATAATTCAGAATTTTCTGATTTTGCAAATTTTAAAGTTTTAAAACAGGTAGGAACTTTAGATACAGGTGCGATTGTTACTTATAAAACTGCAGAGGGACAAATAGGTTCTGCATTACAGCGTTTAGATGAAAATGGCAATATTATTACTGAAAAAATAACTCCTTTAATAACAAATTTTGAAACGTTAAAGAAAGAATTTAAATCTACATTTTCTGAGATTGTAAAATTACAATCTGAATTAAAAGCTAATCAAAGTAAATATGGAGACAATTACGATTCAAAAGCAATAGAGAAAGTTATTGCAGATAAACAAAAAGATTTAGAGTTATTGTCAGCTCAAGTAGATTTATTTGCTTCAGACAAAAGATATGCATCTGAATATAGTCAATTTTTAGATGATTATTCTAAAATCAAAAATGAAATATTAGATAAACAATCTATAAAAAACGCAGTTATTGATGCAAAAACTTTAGACGAACAAGATAAACAACTCAATAAATTAGAAGAAGTAAAATCTAGATACAATAAGAAACTTAGCTCAATTAATAGTGCATTTAAAGATTTATCTGAATATAAAAATGCGAAATCTGCAATTGATGATTTAGTAGATATTAATGATGTAAATGAAGTAGAAACTGCTTTTAATAAATTAGATAAAATTATTAATGATTTTAAACAAAATGTTAAAAGTTCAGCGTCATTAGATCCAGTATTTTCTGCAATGAAAAAGAAAGATAATCTTGGTAACATTGTAGAAGAATATCAATTATCTTTTGAAAAACTTGGATTTTCAACGGAAGATGCAAAAAAGAAAGTTGAAAATCTATTAAGTATTTCAAATAAAATTAAAGAAATTGATTTAAAAAGTGGTACGGGTATGGTGGAATTCGGTAAAGAAATGCAGAATTTTAATGCCGAAGAAGAACGCCTAAAAAATATTCTTAATATTACTAAGCAAAGAAATGATATCCAGAAAAAAGCAAATCAAGAAGAGTCGAAACAATCTGAATATGTATCACAAGCATATAAAGACCTTGAAAGTTCTCTAGCAGCGGTAATTGAGAAAGAAAATCAGCTTAATCAATTAAGAAAAGATGGTGGTACTTCTAAACAGATAGATAAAGCTCAACAAAATTTACAGAGTACATT
>JBJFGR010000140.1:0-103229 GCA_051892875.1 Succinivibrionaceae bacterium | reverse complement strand
AATAACGATCTAGCTATAATGGGGAAAATAAGATGTTTCTAACGCGAAATGTAAGTTTTATATATTTTTTTATGTAAAAAAATGAGAAATGTAGGTTTTTATGATAAAAAACATCTTTTTAATGCATATTTAGAAGAGAATAATTATAATGAATTATCTTTTTCACTAGATGTAGTGATACTTTACTAAAACAAATTGATGATTTTATTTTAGGCTTTGGATTTTGTTTTGAATAGCGGTTTGCAAATTTGTTTTGGCTAATTTAAGAGAATTAGTAGTTGTTGCCATGAATGTTATGGAAACAAAGTGAAAGTGTCTCCTAATAGCGATATAATAAATTCATCAAATAATTTTAGTAACATAAATATTATATTATGTATTATAGGTACCAAAGAAGTTTTATTAGTTAGAAAAGCGATACCGATGTTTGATTAGTTAAATAATGAAGGAATCTAGTAGTGAATAGTGCTCAAGAAATCATAAATCAAGTAGAGTCAAGTTTATTGCATAAAAATGGAGTTGACTGCGAAAAATTAAATAAATTATTAAATAATTTAAATCAAACTGGTATTGATTTTGGTGATATATATTTTCAGAATTCTGTAAGTGAAAATTGGAGCATCGTGGATTCATGTGTAAAGAGTGGATCTTTTAGTATATCACAAGGCGTGGGAGTGAGAGGTGTCGTTGGTGATAAAACAGCCTTAGCTTATTCAGATGAAATAAATGAAGATTCAATAAAACAATCAGTTAGGATTGCAAGAAGTATTGGTTCTAGTAATAGAAATGTAAGGGTAAATGTCTCAAATAATGCTACATATCCAATTTATAATAATGGTGATTTTTCTCCAATAAATTATTTATCTAGAGATGAAAAAATTAATATTTTGTATGAAATGGATTCTTTTGCAAGAAGTCTAGATTCTAGAGTGATTCAAGTTATTGCTCATATAGACATAAATGACTCGCAATTTTTAGTAGCCAATACTCTTGGCAAATTAGCAGCTGAAATTACTCCAAGAGTATTGATTTCTTGTGTAGTGATTGTGGAGTCCAAAGGTATTCGTGAAAAAGGCAGTTCTGCAAGTGGTAGATATAGTGATTTATCATATTATTTTCAGGAAGTACCTGTTATTTCAATGGATTATATTCATGGTATTACAGATTTATCTAATCAAACATATTACGAAAAAAGATATTTAGCCATTGCTAGAGATGCGGTGCGAGCAGCTTTGGTTAATTTAGAAGCTCAATCAGTTATTGCTGGAAATATGCCTGTTGTTCTAGCATCAGGATGGCCTGCTGTATTAATTCATGAAGCTGTTGGTCACGGATTGGAGGCAGATTCGATAAGAAAGGGGCGATCTATATATGCTGATAAGATAGGTACCAAGGTCGCTTCATCTTTGTGTACTATTGTTGATGATGGTACATTGTTAAATGGTACAGGTTCATTTAATATTGATGATGAAGGAGAACCAGCTAAGAGAAATGTATTGATTGAAGACGGCGTACTTGTTGATTTTTTGTATGATAGAATGAATGCTATGTTAATGAATAAAAAATCAACAGGAAATGGTAGAAGAATGTCATACAGTTGCAATCCTATACCTAGAATGACAAACACTTACTTATTACCAGGACAATCTACGCCAAATGAAATTATATCTAGTGTTGATTATGGTATATACGCTGTTAATTTTAATGGAGGTCAAGTAGATACAGCATCAGGAAAGTTTACATTTTCAGCAAGTGAAGCTTATTTAATTGAAAAAGGTGTGATAAAGTATCCTTTAAAAGGCGCAACGCTTATAGGTAGCGGTATGGATGCTATGCAACAAATTTCTATGGTTGGAAATAACCTAGAATTTGATAAAGGCATTGGTTCTTGCGGAAAAGCGGGACAAGGAGTCCCTGTTGGTATTGGTCAACCAACAATTAAGCTTGAATCTATCACTATTGGAGGAACAAAATAAAATAGTGAGAGTGATTGTAATTTATTAACTCATATGAAGGATTATTCGTAGTTTGTGGTTATTTTTTTGTTGTTGAATACTGTTAAAGCTTCATTAATACCACCCAAGTTTATTACATTTTTATAACCCATTTGAGTTAGTATTTCTTTTGCTATCTCTGCTCTTTTCCCAGATCTGCAAAAAACATATATGGTGTCATCAGTTTTAATAGAAGTATTTTTTATTTCTTCTTGAATTTGATTATGAGGAATGTTTATTGACGAAGGAATGTTTTTTTCAACAAATTCTTGATTTGTTCTGACGTCTAACCAATATGTTTCAGCATAAACATTTGATGAAATAAAGCATATGATAATAAAAAATAAGTAATTTAATTTTTTCATACTATTCCTCTATTAAATTTTTAAGAAATTGAAATAAGTCTTTATAAGATTTTTTTTCTTTGTTATCAGTAATTTCTTTTTGTGAATTTGTTACTAAAGTTCTCAATTTTTGTCTGTCTACATGTGGATATTGAGATGTTAGTTCATTGATTCCTTTAATACCATTTTCTATAAGTTTTTTTCGTAATTGTTCAATTTTGTGTGTTTGCACATTATTGGATAGGGAATTGCTTGATATAGCTAATAAAGATTTTTCGTATTTTGAAAAATTATCATCATGTCTTAGAAGCGATTCTATATAAAGGAGTTGTCTACGCAATTCTTCTGAATTTTCCTTTAATTTCTTACCGACTTGTATAGCTTGAATTATTTCGTTGTTGTCGAATTTGATACGTTTTATTTCCGCTTCTGACAAGTTTATTAATGTATAGCCAATATTTCTTAAATATTTTCCATGACGTTTTATTGAACTTTTTGATATCCAATTTTCATCTTCGTCTTCATTTGTTGTAAAATTAATATTGTTTTCAATCATAAGAGGTCTATCCTTTTTTTAATTATTTTATCACATAATGATAGTTTACATGAATAAGAAAGAGTTTGTAATGAAAGATAATATTATAGCAGAGCAAAAAAAATTAGAAGAGTTAGTTGGATATGGAATAGAAAAGGCAAAAAGTTTAGGGGCATCAGAAACAACAGTTGCGATCAATAAAGTAACGGGTTTTTCTGTTTCATGTCGTAAATCAGAGTTAGAAAATATATCGAGAAATCAAAATAGAAGTTTATCTATAACGGTTTATTGTGATAAAAGAAAGGGGGAAACATCTACAAACGATTTATCGTATAATGCTATAGATGAAAGCATAAAAGCAGCTTTATCTATTGCCAAGCATACAGCAAGAGATGAATGTTTAGGGTTGCCAAGTAAAGATGAATTAGCAGATAAAACATTGGATTTTAATATTTTTCATCCAGTAGATATAGAACCATCAGAAGCTTTAAAAGAATGTATATCATTAGAGGAAAAAGCAATGTCTGCGGATCAAAGAATTACTAATTCATTAGGAGCTAAATTTGGAAGTCATATAGCTCTTTCTGTTTTTGGTAATTCTCTTGATTTTATAAAAAGTGAGGCTATAACCTATTTTACAAAAAGTCTAACAATAATAGGTGCCAAAGATGGAAAAATGGAAAGAGGATCTTCATATTCTGTTAATTGTGATATTAATAAAATTTGGGATGATAGTAAATTAATTAATGAAGCTGTTGATGAATGTGTTTTAGCACTAGGACCTCAAAAAATTAAAACAGGAACATACCCTATATTATTTAAGCCATCAGAAGCAAATTCATTAATTGAATATTTGATAAATGGTCTTTCAGGAATGTCTCAGTACTATAAAACATCCTTCTTATTAAATTCTAAAGGTAAAATTATTTTACCAGAATGGTTTCAGATTAATGAACAACCTCATATATATGAAAGTATATTTTCAAGGTTTATGGATAGTGAAGGTGTTGCTACAAAGGATTTTGTTATTGTAGAAAATGGTGTTGTAGTGGATTATTTATTAAGTGCGTATTCTGCTAGAAAATTACAAATGAAAACAAATGGTCATTCAGGTGGTGTTAGTAATATATTTGTTAAGGATAGCCGAGGTGAGGATATTTCATTTGATAAAATTATAAGCAAGATGGGTAAAGGTGTTGTTGTAACTTCAACAATGGGGCAAGGTGTCAACTCTTTAACAGGTGATTTATCCTTAGGAGCTCAAGGTTTTTGGGTAGAAAATGGAAAAATACAATATCCAATATCTGAGTTTACTATAGCAGGGAATTTAAAAGATATATATAGAGATATAGTTGCAATAGGTAATGATATAGATGATCGTTTCAATATTAAAATAGGGTCTGTATTGGTATCTAAAATGAAGGTGGCTTGTTTGTAGTAGATATATGTAATATTTTTTAGGTTATTTAGTGCTATATATAACTACAACTTCAACATAAAAAAACTTTACTTAAACCAAAATAAGAAAAGTAGATAACATATTATTACAAAAGATATTATTATCTGTTTTTTTATAATTTGAAATCTTGTAATTGTTTTTAGTAAAGTTTACTTTTCATAGTCTCTGTTGTAACTCTTTTTTGTATAGAAAAATAATATAATGTATAATACTCGTAGTTTATTTAAAGCAATATTTTATGTTGCAATGGAGCTTATATGAAAAGAGAATTATCTATTGAGTTTTGCCGTGTTACAGAAGCTGCTGCTTTAGCTGGTTATCATTGGTTAGGTCGTGGTGATAAAAATCAAGCAGATGATGCAGCAGTAAAAGCTATGAGATTTATGTTAAATGAGATTGATATTTCAGGTGAAATTGTAATTGGAGAAGGCGAAATTGATGAAGCTCCAATGTTATACATTGGTGAACAAGTTGGAAAGGGAGGAATACCTGTTGATATAGCTGTTGATCCTATAGATGGTACAAGAATGACAGCTATGGGACAAGCTAATGCTGTAGCTGTTTTAGCTGCAAGTGATAAGGGGTGTTTTTTAAAAGCTCCTGATATGTATATGGAAAAGCTTATAGTTGGTTCAAATGCTAAGGGTGTCATAGATCTTAATGTATCTTTAGAAGAAAATATTTATAGAATTGCACGTGCTGTTGGAAAAAATATAACTGATTTGACTTGTATTACTTTGGCTAAACCAAGACATGAGAACGCTATTCAAAAAATGCATGAAATGGGGTTGCGTGTTATGGCAATACCTGATGGTGATGTTGCAGCTTCGGTTTTAACTTGTATGCCAGATAATGATATAGATTTCTTATACTGTATTGGCGGAGCTCCAGAAGGTGTTATTAGTGCAGCTGTTACAAGAAGTTTAGAAGGTGATATGCAAGGAAAATTAATACCTAGAAATATTGCAAAAGGTAATACACCAGAAAACAAGAAATATGCAGATATAGAAATAGCTAGATGCAAGGAAATGGGTATTGAGCCGATGAAAGTTCTTAAGTTGGAAGATATGGTTAGTTCTGATAGCATAATTGTTTCTATAACAGGTATTACTAAGGGGGATTTATTAAGTGGAATTTTCTTAAATGGTGAACTAGCAAGGACAGAAACATTAATTATAAGAGGTACCTCAAAAACTATTAGAAGAGTAAATTCTCTTCATACACTAAAAAAGAAATCTCAAACTTTATATGATATGGTTTTTGGTAAGTAATTTAAAACAAGGCAATTAGGATTATTTAGCGTTTGATTCAAAACCTACAGATATCTCTTTTACAAGACTATTTTTATTAGCAGTCTTGTAGAGGGGGTGGTAACTTACAAAACATCCTTTCTAAAGTATATTTGCTATCTGCTTTTATTGATATTTTTTAAATTGTATACTCAAAAGTATTATTATCTATTTTTTTGAATTTCATATATGTTAAAAAATCTTCACATTTTCTTCTATTTATCGAAGGATAATGTGTTATATCAATAATTATATTTTTATAATGAGTGTTATTTGATATTTCTTTTATTGTTTGTTCCATCAAATATTTACCAATACCTCTTCTTTGAGTAATGGATCTTACTGCTAGAAAAATTATGTGGTTATTATTGGTAATAGTAATACCAACAACTCCATCATTAAAAACGGCTAGATGGTATTTGTCTTCATTATTATGACTAAGGGAATAATTATTTTCTGAAAGTAATTTATTAAAACTATTTTTCCATAGTTTGTTTACTGTATTTGTATGAAAAATTGTTAATCTCATTTATAAGCCTTTTTTAGATATTTTATTGGATTTATAGGGGTGCCATTAGCTCTAATTTCAAAATATAAACTATTTGTTCTGAATATTCCTGTATTTCCTATTTTTGCTATTACATCTCCTTGTTCAACATAATCACCCGTATTTACAATATTTTTATTATTGTTACCATACAATGATAAGAAATTCATACCATGGTTGATAATAACAATATTCCCTAATCCATTAAGCCATCCAGCATAAAGTACTTGGCCTTTTTCAATGGAATGTACATTATCATTAGGACTTCCACTTATTAAAATACCAGTCCAAGAAGAATCTTGGTTTATATGGAAATTACGGAGAATACTTCCTTTATGAGGCCAAGGTAATTTACCTTTTTGTTTTTTTAAACCATGAAAGTTTTTAATTTGATTATTTTTTATATTTTTATTATTTGAGTAGTATTTTTTATTTTCTTTTTCTAATTTTTCGTTTAAATCATATAGAGCTTGCTTATATTTTTGTAATTGAATAGAATCATTTTTTATTTTTTTATTGATATCTATTTCATTTTGAATTTGTTGGGTATGTTTTAATTTTTCCAAAGTATAATTTGTTTGATACTTTTCGTTTAGTGATTTTAATTTTTTTATATTGTTATCGAGCTCATCTTGTTTTATTTGTAATTTTTTTGAAAGTGTTTGAATTTTTGATATTTCTTCTCTTTTTTTATTTATAAAAATTTCATAAAAAGATTTTGAAACTATTAAGTTTTGTTTTTTAGAATTTAATAATTTTTCTAAAGATGTATTTTTTGGAGATTTTAATATGTATAAAGTTTTTATGTATTCAGAAAATATTTTTTTATGATAATTTAATTGTAAGAAAATATCATGAATTTCTCTTTGCAGAGCATTCATATGTTTTAGATTTTGATCCAGTTCTGACTTTGATAATGATAATTGTTCACTTATAATGTTTAATTTTTTATTAATTTCATTTTTTTCTTGATTAATTTTAGCTAACTTTTTTGAATGTTGTTCTAAAAGATTTGTATAGTTGTTGATATTTTTTTGTAGATTATTTTTTTCTTTGACATTTGATTCTACATGATTAAATGAACAAATAATACAAAGTAATAGAAGCAAAAATAAGTTTCTCCAAATAGAATTTGGAGAAACTTTAATATTATGAACCAAAATAAAATGATTGAACATCTATAAACTAATTTTCTAATTTAAATAATGTTTTGCCAGTCATTTCCTTTGGAATATCAATATTAATTAAGCTTAAAATCGTAGGTGCTAAATCAGATAATTTTCCACCTTCAACTGCTGTAGCTTTTCTTCCGAAATAAATAAGAGGTACTGGAAGATTTGTATGAGCTGTATATGGAACACCTGTGTTTAGATCTTTCATTCTTTCAGCATTACCATGGTCAGCTGTTATCAAGCATTCACCACCGACCTTCTTCAATGATTCAATTACTCGTGCAATGGATGAGTCAACGGCTTCACATGCCTTAACAGCAGCTTCATAAACACCTGTATGACCGACCATATCACCATTAGGGTAGTTACAGATAATAACGTCATATTTTCCGCTTTCAATTGCTGTGCAAAGTTTATCTGTTAATTCAACTGAACTCATTTCTGGTTGCAAGTCATAAGTGGCAACTTTTGGAGATTGAACAAGAATTCTTTCTTCACCAGGGAATTGTGTTTCAACACCGCCATTGAAGAAAAAAGTAACATGTGCGTATTTTTCCGTTTCAGAAATTCTTAATTGAGTTTTTTTGTTGTTTGCTAAAACTTCACCTAAGGTATTAACTAAGTCAGAAGGTGGGAATGCACAAGCTGCAGAAATATCTGTTGCATATTCAGTTAACATAACAAAATTAATGTTAGGTCTTACCTTTCTTTCAAACCCGTTGAAATTATCATTTGCAAAAGCTCTAGAAATTTGTCTTGCACGATCTGCTCTGAAATTCATAAATATTAAGCTATCGCCATCTTCGATTTTTACAGGTTCTCCAATTACTGAAGCTTGAATAAATTCATCGTTTTCATCCCTTGCATATGCAGATTGTAAGGCTTCTGTTGCACTAGTAAATGGAGCAAACTTTGATAAACCTTGTGTTAATAAATCATAAGCCTGTTCAACACGATCCCATCTATTATCACGATCCATCGCATAGTATCTACCAACTAATGAAGCAAATCTGCCTGTGCCTAATTCTTCAAATAATTTAGTAAATGAATCTATAGAACTTTGAGCACTGCGTGGTGCAACGTCTCTTCCATCTGTAAATGCGTGGAAATAAGCTTTTTTAACGCCTTTTTGAGCAAGAAGTTTGAATAATGCTTTGATTTGATCTTCATGGCTGTGAACACCACCTGGTGACATTAACCCCATAACGTGTACAGCTTTATTTTTTGCTAGAGAAGAATCTATAGCATCGTTGAAAACTTTATTTGTAAAAAAATCACCATCTGTAATTGCTTTAGTGATTCTTGTTAAATCCTGGTAAACTATTCTTCCTGCACCAATATTTGTGTGACCTACTTCTGAATTGCCCATTTGTCCATCAGGTAGACCTACATCCATTCCTGAGGCAGAAATAAGAGTGTGAGCATAATTTTGTGTTAACGAATCTAAGGTTGGTGTTTTAGCATTAGCTACGGCATTAAATTCTTTATTAGGATTATATCCCCATCCATCCATAATAATTAATGCAAAAGTTTTTTTTGACATATAAACTCCTTGGTTAATCATTGATAGTAATAATTTTACACTATTTATTTATTATTTTTAAGTTATAATTAAATTATTGTTTTTTAAATTATAACATTAAAAATGTAATTAGATTATATGATATAATACGCCGAAGTATTTATGTTATAAGTTTTGTATTGTGGGGATGTATGGATTTTTCTATATTAGATGAAGTAGTCTTATTTGCACAAAATCACTATGTATATTCTTTAATATGGGTAGTGTCGTTGATTTGGATATTTTGGATTCAAATAAATTTATGGATTGATAACATTAAGGTTGTTGATCAGATTAAATCTATTTTTTTGGTTAATAACGAAGGTTATGTGTACTTAGATGTGAGAACTTCAGAAGAGTATAAAAAAGGGCATATAATTGATTCTATTTTTATCTCTATCACAGAATTACAAGAAAAGAAGTTTAATTTGCTAGAAAAGTATAAAAATGTTGGTATTGTTGTTGTCGGTAAAGATTTTGATGACATTAATGCTTATAATAGTGCAAAACTTTTAAAGAAAAATGGATTCAAAAATGTGTATTTACTTGATGGTGGGTTATATAATTGGCAATGCAATAATTTACCTTTAAGTAGAAGTTAAAATTTTTAGATTATAGTTTTTAGGGTAATAATAAATGGCTGAAGAACAGAGTCAACAGCAGCAACAGCAGCAAGTGTCACAGTTTGATATAATTAGAATTTACACCAAGGATATGTCTTTTGAAACTCCTAATATTCCTCAAATTTTTAAGGAAGAATGGAAACCTGAAACTAGTATTGAGTTAGATGTGAAGAATCAGGTATGTGATGAAGAAAATAAAGTGTATGAAGTTGTGTTGAGATTAACAGTTACAACAAAATTAGGTGACAAGGTTGCATATTTATGCGAAGTAAACCAAGCTGGTTTATTTCATGTAGACAATATGGAAGAGCAACAACAGGCTCACGCATTGAATGCTTACGCACCGAGTATTTTGTTCCCTTATGCAAGAGAAACAATTTCCTCATTAGTGGCAAAAGCAACTTTCCCTCAGTTATTGTTAGCTCCAATAAATTTTGATATGTTGTTTGTTCAAAGAATGCAACAGTTAATGGCACAAAAGAAAGCAGAACAATAAGTTGCTCAATTTAAAGTTGTAAGCTTTATTTAATAATTAACTAAGGGGTTTTTGAGTGGAATACTCAATATCTGTATTCGGGGCTGGTTCTTATGGGACGGCCCTAGCTATTTCATTAGCGCGGAATAATAATAAAGTTTTATTATGGGGAAGGGATTCTAAAAAAATAGAAAGATTCAGAATCGAAAGGTGTAATAACTTATTTTTACCCGGTGTTTTTTTTCCAGATTCCGTTGATTTAACATCAGATATAAAATATGCAGTAGAATCAACTAAAACGCTTTTGATTGTTGTCCCTAGTGCGTCTTTTAAAATTGTTTTAGAATCTATAGCACCATATATTACAAGCGAACACAGAGTTGCATGGGCCACTAAAGGATTGGAACCAAAAACGGGTCGTTTGCTTAGTGATGTAGCAAAACAAATACTAGGAGATAATATTCCTCTAGCAGCTATAAGTGGGCCTACTTTTGCTAAAGAGTTAGCAATAGGTTTGCCGACAGCGATATCTGTTTCTGGAACAGATGATGTATTCACGGAAGAGTTTTCACTATTAATTCATTCAACTAAAAATCTTCGTGTTTATAAAAATCCCGACCTTATTGGTATGCAAATTGGTGGTTGTGTTAAAAATGTGATTGCTATAGGAACAGGATTATCCGATGGTTTAGGTTACGGAGCTAATGCTCGAACAGCATTAATAACACGTGGGTTAGTAGAATTACAAAGATTAGGTGTTGCCCTCGGTGGTATGGAAAAAACCTTTATGGGGATGGCTGGTTTAGGTGATTTAGTTCTGACATGTACCGATAATCAGTCACGAAACAGAAGGTTCGGACTAGCTCTTGGAAAGGGTGCCAGTGTTGAAGAGGCTATGAAAGAAATTGGTCAAGTTGTAGAAGGTTATAGCAATACGGAAGAAGTGCATTATTTAGCAAGTAAATTTAACGTTGAAATGCCTATCTGCGAAGAAATTTATCAAGTGCTATATAATGGTAAGTCTGTGAAGAGCGCAACAGCTTCTCTCCTATCAAGAACAAAAAAATGTGAATAAATGTATGCGATAATTATAATTTCGCATACATGAATGTTATTTTTGATAAGTGTTTTCAGTTACTTCATGTTGAGTTACATCTATAACTTCTTTTATTAATCCTGGAAATGCCTGTTTTAAGTTGGATTCTATACCATCTTTTAATGTTATATTTACCATACTACAACCTTTACAACCTCCTGAGAAACTTACCTTAACAATCCCATCATCTGTTGTACTTTCGAGTTTAGCTAAGCCCCCATGAGCTGCTAATGATGGGTTAACGGTTGTTCTAAAAAAGGCTTCAAGTTTTTCGAAAAGTGAAGCATTATCATCAACGTTTTGCTTTTTTAAATTTGGTGCTTTAAAAGTTAATGTCCCCTTATTATCTTTGTCGAAAATATAGTCTATTATTGAATCAACAAGGTATATTTGACTAGTTCTGTCAATCGCAACTTCAAAACCATTGTATTTAAAAATATCGTCTGAATTGGTAATCATATTCTTTGGACAATATAAAATTCCACATTCAACACCTGGGGTCCCAGGGTTAGATACAAAAACTCTAATTTTTGTATCGGGTTTTTGGGTTTTTAATAATTGAACAAAGTATTCTTGAGCTTTATCTGAAATTTTAATCACTTTGTACTCCATTTTAACTTTTGAATATTACAATAATCCACGATTTCTAATATTGCATATATTAACAAATAATGTAAATAAAAAAATCAAATGATAAAATATTATCAATAAAAATATTTTTTTTGTTAAATTATCATTTAATGATAGATTTATTTTTTAAGATCTCTTAAAATCATACTATCTGTTTTAGATTATACTTATTGGAGTTAAAGAATAATGGCAAACGTTGATTTAGAAAAGTACGGAATTACCGGTACTACTGAAGTTGTTTATAATCCTTCTTATGAACAATTATTTGCTGACGAAACAAACCCTTCTCTACAAGGTTATGAAAAGGGCCAGGAAACTGAAATGGGTGCGGTTAACGTAATGACTGGTGTGTTTACAGGCCGTTCTCCAAAAGATAAGTTTTTCGTATTAGATGATACCACTAGAGATACAATTTGGTGGACTTCAGATGCTTATAAGAACGATAATAAGCCGTTATCACAAGAAAGTTGGGCTGAATTAAAGAAGATCGCACAAAAAGAATTATCAAATAAGAAACTTTATGTTGTTGATGCTTTCTGTGGCGCTAATGAAAATTCTCGCTTAAAGATTCGTTTCATTATGGAAGTAGCTTGGCAAGCACACTTTGTTACTAACATGTTTATCAGACCAACAGCAGAAGAATTAGCTAACTTTGGTGAACCTGATTTCGTAGTAATAAACGCTTCAAAGGCTAAGGTTGAAAATTACAAAGAATTAGGCTTAAATTCAGAAACAGCTGTAGTGTTCAACTTAACAGAAAAAGTTCAAGTAATTCTTAATACTTGGTACGGTGGTGAAATGAAGAAGGGTATGTTCTCTTACATGAACTACTTACTACCTCTTCGTGGCATGGCTTCAATGCACTGTTCTGCTAACACAAATAAGAATGGCGAAACAGCTATATTCTTCGGTTTGTCTGGTACTGGTAAGACTACATTATCAACAGATCCAAAGCGTGAATTAATTGGTGATGATGAACATGGTTGGGATGATGATGGTGTATTCAACTTTGAAGGTGGTTGTTATGCAAAGGTAATCAACTTATCAAAGGAAAATGAACCAGATATTTGGAATGCTATTAAGAGAAATGCATTGTTAGAAAACGTAACAGTAGATGCAAATGGCAAGATTGATTTTGCTGATAAGTCAGTAACTGAAAATACTCGTGTTTCTTATCCAATTTACCATATTAACAATATTGTTAAACCTGTTTCTAAAGCACCTGCAGCAAAGAAGGTAATATTCTTATCAGCTGACGCTTTCGGTGTTTTACCACCAGTTTCAATTTTAAATCCTGGTCAAACTCAATACTATTTCTTATCAGGCTTTACTGCTAAATTAGCAGGTACTGAACGTGGTATTACTGAACCTACACCAACATTCTCTGCATGTTTCGGTGCAGCATTCTTATCGCTTCATCCAACAAAGTATGGTGAAGAATTAGTTAAGAAAATGGAAGCTAATGGAGCTAAGGCATACTTAGTAAATACTGGATGGAATGGTACTGGTAAGCGTATTTCTATAAAGGATACTCGTGGTATTATTGATGCTATTTTGGATAGCTCAATTGATACAGCTCCAACAAAGACTATTCCTGTATTTGACTTTGTTGTTCCTACTGAATTGCCAGGTGTTGATCCTAAGATTCTTGATCCACGTGACACATATGCTGACAAAGCTGAATGGGATAAGAGAGCTGCAGATTTAGCAGGTCGTTTCATTAAGAATTTTGCTAAGTTTACAGGTAATGATCATGGTAAGGCTCTTGTAGCTTCTGGTCCAAAGTTAAACTAATAATTTAATTATTTAGAGAAAAAACCATGCTATGCATGGTTTTTTTATGTGCTAAGCAAGATAATTTATAGTTTATGGAATAATTTTTAAAATATAAGTTGTTAAAAGCAACCTAAATTTTAATTACAAATTTTGCTTTATGATTTTTGTATATTCATATATTAATCAAAATTCTTAGAGGTTATTTAAAATGGGATGTTCCTATTATACAAAGGATGGTATTTTATTAATAAAAAAAGAATTTAATTATATTTGGTATGATTTAAGGCCAAAAGTAGTTGAAAAACTTGCTTGGGCTGCGTCACTTGGTGATAGAAGTGAGAATGCTGATTATCAGTATAATAAACAATTATTGCGACAAATTGACAGAAGAGTGAAATTTATATCGGATATTTTGGATTTTGCGCAAGTATTAGATCGAAGCAAAGAGGGTATAACTAAAAATATAATACTATTTGGTGCTTTTGTTGAAATTGAAAATGATGATGGCATAATTAAACATGTTCGTATAGTAAATAGCAATGAAACATATAATAGAAAAGGTTTTATATCATTTGAATCACCAATGGCAAAAGCTTTAATTAATTTAACTATTGATGATGAAGCTATCGTAAAAACACCTAAAGGATTGATATCTTGGTATGTTAATAAGATATCATATGAAATTCCAAAATGGTTCGGTCAAATAGATGAACCCCAATTTATTTTTTCAGAAAAAACTCAGACTAGAGAATACAAAATACTGAGTGATGAAGAAATAGCAAGAATAAAAAAGGATTATCTTGCTACATTAATTGATAAATAGTCCTCAGTAGTTATTTTTTAAAAAAGTTAATATAGAAGACACTACTTTATTTGGCTCCGATATAAAAGGTGCATGAGAGCTATTTTCACAAACATATATCGAAGGATATTTTGCATTGTTCCAATAATTTGATTTTGGAACGGGAACTAAGCTGTCTTTTTTGCCATAAATGTGCAATGATGGACATTCTATTCTAGAAATATAATTTCTTAAATCCTCATCTTGCAAGGTCTTTAATCCAGACAAAAGTTCATAGAAAGATGGTGTTGGTACAGAATCTAATAAGTGCTTTAATTTTTTTATATCTTGTTTTAGTGTTGGAGATCCCATTGCTTGTAGAGATAAAAATTTGTTTATTACCGCTTGGCAATTTGAAATTTTTAACATGCCAATAAATTTTGTGAGAAGGTCATCTGAGGTTCCATCCCAATGAGAATCATTATCTGAAGTGAATTTTGGAGAACTTGCTATAGTAATTAAACCTTTTATTGAAGTTGGATGAGTAATTGTATACTTAATTGCATATGTTCCACCTAATGACCATCCTAATAGGATGCTGTTCTTAGGAATAGTATCTTCAATAGCGTTTAGTACGCCGTTACACCTATTTGACGGAATATTATTATTAAGTCCGTAACCAGGTAAATCAAGCAGAATGACATGATAATCCTGCGATAATTGTTCAACAATTGGAAAAAATGCTTTTGAGCATAATCCCCAACCATGAATAAAGACTATATGCGTGCTGTTAGTAATTCCAAATTCTTCATAATATAATTTCATATTAATACCTTGTTGAACCATTATGGTGCAGTTTGATCATAATGGGTTCGGTTAACTATTAAAAAAAGGACGAAAAAGAGGTGAATAGTCTTTATTTATATATTTTAATATATTTTCCTGCGTTGGCAAAGTTGTTGCATTACCTATCTATAATACAATATTTTTATGGAGAAATGTATGAGATTTTTAATTGCATTAGTCGCATTTACATTTTCACTATGTGTATCTGCAGCGTCGCTAGGAGGTGATGTAGAAACAATATCTACATCTGATAAGGAAGTTGCTACAATTGTAAATACTGAATCTGAAGAATCTCTAAACAGTGATTTGAAAGACAGTGTTGAAATTGAAACAATTAGTGGTAGTCCTGAAAAGTTGAACATTGCTGATGAATCAGCAACATTACCAAGCTCTGAAGAACAACCAGCAATTAGTGTAGCTGACAATGGATTTATTATGATCTGTACAGCGTTAGTTATTTTAATGTCTGTTCCTGGAATAGCATTATTTTACGGCGGTTTAGTAAGAGCTAAGAATATGTTGTCAGTTTTAGCTCAAACGATAGTGTGTTTTTCACTAATGTATGTTCTTTGGGCTATTTATGGTTATTCTTTAGCTTTTGGAACAAATGCAAGTGATTTTATAAATAATATTATTGGTAATTTTGATAAGTTTTTAATGTTAGGTGTTACACCTGACTCAGTAAACGGTAGTTTATCTGATTTAACATTCTTCTCATTTCAAGGTGCTTTTGCAGGTATAACAGCTTGTCTTATATTAGGTTCTTTTGCAGAACGTATAAAGTTCAGTGCTTTGTTGTTTGTAATTGTATTTTGGTTCACATTTTCTTATTTACCACTATGTCACATGGTATGGGGTGGTGGATATATTGATTCAGCGTGGCATGCATATGACTTCGCTGGTGGTACAGTAGTACATATTAATGCTGCAATCTGTGCTTTAGTTGGAGCTTTCTTTGTAGGTAAGCGAATAGGCTATGGTAAGGAATTAATGGCACCTCATAGTTTGGTTATGACTATGATAGGGGCAAGCTTATTATGGGTAGGTTGGTTTGGTTTTAATGCTGGTTCCGAATTATCAGCAGATGGCGTTGCTGCACTAGCATTTGCAAATACATGTGTTGCACCTGCGGTAGCTGCTTTATCTTGGCTATTTGCTGAATGGATATTATTAGGTAAGCCATCATTATTAGGTGCGTGTTCTGGTGCTGTAGCAGGCCTAGTTGCAATAACTCCAGCGTGTGCATTTGTAGGCATCGGCGGAGCTTTAATAATAGGTCTTGTAGCTGGTTGTATTTGCTTATGGGGTATTCACGGATTAAAGAAATTACTACGTGTTGATGATGCACTAGACGTATTTGGTGTTCATGGTGTTGGTGGTATTATTGGTGCGTTGTTAACAGGTGTTTTTTGTGCTCCATCTTTAGGTGGCACAGGTTTCAAAGAAGGTTGGGAAACTATTGCAGGGCAATTTACAGGCCAATTGGTTTCTGTGGTGATTTCTGTGGTATGGTGTCTTGTTGTGTCAGTAATAGCATATTTCTTAGCAGATAAGTTATTTGGTGTAAGAGTTCCTGCAGATCAAGAACGTGAAGGTCTAGATTTAACAAGTCATGGCGAAAGAGCGTATAACCTTTATTAAGATTATATGATATAGTAAAAAATAAAGTTGCTATCAATTGATAGCAACTTTTTTTGTGTTTCCCTATGTCGAATAATTTTAGTGCTAAAGACCAAACTAGATAGCACTAAAAAAATATTAATGTTTTTTAGATTCTTTTATAATTTCTAAAATATCATCTTCATCAAAAGTATAAGATTTTTTACAACAATGACACTCGCAAGTAATCTTACCATCTTTCATAAGTAATTGAGACAATTCATTTGGATTTAAATATGAAAGTTTTGTTTTAAAGTAATCATGAGAACAAGTACATTTAAATACTATTGGCTTATTAGGAAATACATTAACAGATTCTTGGTTATATAATCTGTAAAGAATGTTTTCAGAAGAATAGGTAAAGATTTCAGCTTCTGTTAAACTATTAGTAAGTATAGAGATATGTTCTAGATCATTTTTTTGTTTAGTAGAGTCTTTTGTTGGTAATGTTTGTATTAAAATACCAGCAGTCATAAATTTTTCAGCGGAGGTGTATAACCAAATTTTTGTATCAATTTGCATAGATTGATAAAAATATTCTTCTATACATTCCTTGAAAGAGTCTTTTTCCAAATAAATAATACCTTGATATTGTTTTCCATATTTAGGGAATATAGTGATCGTCATTATTGATGAAGGACCTACTAATTCCTTAAAAGAAATTTCTTCATCTATATCGCTTTCATATGAAGCTAATCCCCTTGTTTCTTGTTTATCATTACTGTTGACAAGAATATAATTTAGTTTTGTATTACCTCCGCGAATTTGTAACATTATTTCACCTTCAAATTTAGTGATAGCTGTTATTAATGAGATAGTTGTTTGCATATCACCTAATAATTTTTGAATGCAAAGTGGGTAATTATGATTTTCTAATAAACTTTTATAAGATTTGTGGAGTTGAACTATTTCCCCCCTTAAATCCATTTCATTGAATATAAACCGTTGTATAGAATCAAAAGTAGATGATACTGTTTGATCATTAAATAAATTATTCATAATTTGTGTACCATGATTCGTTAATTGAAAATAATGTCATTGTTTTTTAACTTTAAAATTTCTCGTCGTTGTTTTTTATTTGGCTTTTGAATATTATGTACTAGTAACTTATTATTTAATTGCAAATTATTTTTTAATAATTCTTTCTTTTTTATACTACTTTCTGTTTCTTGATATAAATTTTTAGCAATTTCATATTTTTGTCTGTTTTCTGTGATATCTTTCACAATTACTTCTATTTTATTGAATCCTTGCCATAATTCTATATGAGCCCCTATTTCTACAGTTTTGGAGGGCTTAACTCTCTTATTATTATAATGTACTTTTCCACCTTGTATCATATTTCTAGCTAAAGTTCTGGTCTTGTAAAATCTTGCTGCCCATAGCCATTTATCTAATCTAATATCCACTTTATGACACCTATCATATTATTTTAGGAAAACGTTATCAATTAATTTGAAACATGTTACAATTATCACATAGTTACTTCATATGATTTTTTATTATAATAAATTTGAAAGATATTTAACAGTGATATAATTGTTCTCTTTAATAGGAACCGATGGAATTAATATGGTAATGGCAAACGTTAGAAAAACATATGTTAGCATGTTACATGATTTATTGAAGAATAAGCAAGTACAAGATAAATTAAAAAATATAAGTTTTTTAAATGAAAAAATAACTAAGTATATTTTTATATTCTTATTTCTTGTATTGGCGTATATGATTACAACAATGCTATGGTCTTTGATGCCATACTCCATTCAATATAGACAATATATTCCTAAAAATCTTATGTTAGTAAATAAGATTGAACCTGAGAGAATATATTTATTTGGAAAATTTGTTAATGTTATCCCTCAATTGAAAAATCAGAAGAAAGGAGCGGAAGCTGTAGATTTTTCTTCAATTAAAAAATCTAGCTTAAATATAAAAATAACAGGTATCTCGGCTAGTACTGTTAGTAAAAAAGGATCTGTTGCTTTATCTTATAGTGGAAAAGAAGACGTTTATGGAGTTGGTGATGATATAAAAGGTATAAAAAATGTAAGAATTTTACGTATTTATCCTACAAAAATTATCATCGATAACAATGAAACTCTTGAATATGTTTCATTTGAAGATGACGATAAAAAATTTGAAAAATATTTTAGTGATACTAACTCAGATAAAAAATCAGATGACAAAAAATCAGAACTAAAGAATGTTCGAACAGAGCTTTTAGGTAACCCTGGTGCATTGTTTAATATGTTGAAAATTTCTCCATATATGAAAGATGGTAAGATAGTAGGGTACGAACTGAATCCAGGAGAAGATACAAGATTATTTATTAATTCAGGATTAAAAGAAGGAGACATAGCTGTAGAAATAAATGGTCACGATTTGAGTAACGATGCAGAAGCTATGAAAATTATGGGACAAATTCAAAATTTAACCAAAATTGAAATTGTTGTTGAACGTAATGGTGATAGAGAAACTATAAACTTGGATTTGGAAGAATAATGCATATAAATAAATTTTTTAAAATTTGTATTTTTTGTTCTGTATTAATGCAGACTGCGTTTGCAGAGGAATTTTCTGCAAGTTTTAAGGGTACTGATATTCAGGAATTTATAAGTACAGTTGGGAAAAATTTAAATAAAAGTTTTATTATAGACCCAGCTGTAAGAGGGAAAATTAATGTTCGAAGTTATGATTTGCTGAACGAAGATCAATATTATCAATTCTTTTTGAGCGTTCTTGAGGTTTATGGTTATGCTGTTGTACCGTTAGATAACAATACTTACAAAGTTGTAAGATCTGCTATTGCCAAAACAAGTGGGGTTCCTGTAAGTGACGGGGAAGCTAATGGTGATGAAATGATTACTAGGGTGATACCTGTTCATAACGTTAATGTTAGAGAATTGTCTCCTTTATTAAGAAGTTTGATAGATAATCAGGGTGCTGGTAATGTAGTTCACTATGAACCATCGAATGTTATTTTAATAACAGGTCGAGCTAGAGTAGTTAATAGATTAGTGGAAATTATCAATAGAGTTGATAAAGCAGGCAATCAAGATGTTGAGATTTATCATTTAAATTTTGCATCAGCAACAGAAGTGGTTAGAGTTGTAAATACTATTATTAAGGGGGATAAAAGTAACAATACTTCTGCATTGTTAATTCCAAAGATTGTAGCAGACGAACGTACTAATTCTGTTGTAATATCTGGAGAACCTAAAGCTAGGGTAAGAGTAATTGATTTAGTAAAAAAATTAGATATGGAACAGGCTAACTCTGGAAACACGAAAGTATTTTATTTGCGCTATGCCAAGGCTAAAGATGTTATAGAAACTCTTAACGGTATAGGTAAAAATTTAGTGAAAGGAGAAAGCAGTTCTTCGTCAGGTAGTATAAATACTAATAAATTGAATATTTATGCAGATGAAGCTACTAACGCAATTATTGTATATGCAGATCCGACATATATAAAAGAAATAGATACGATTATCAAGAAATTAGATATAAGAAGAGCCCAAGTTCTTGTTGAAGCCATTATTGTGGAAATGAGTGATTCTAATGCTGCACAATTAGGTATTCAATGGGGTAATATTAAAGGTGGTATAGTTCAGGGTCCTAGTTCTGTATCTCAAGTACAAGTGTCTGACATGTTTAGAAGTGATCCACCTAGCATCACTAATGTAGCAGGTTCTATTGAAGGTGCTGGGATAGGTTTCTACCATGGTAATTGGTTTGGTTTGTTGACAATGATGCGTTCTGATAATAAATCTGATGTATTATCAACTCCGAGTATTATAACCCTTGATAATCAAGAAGCTGAATTTAATATTGGTCAGGAAGTTCCTGTAAAAACAGGTACTCAAACTTCTACATCTTCAGAAACTAGGTACGATACAATTGAAAGAAAAACAGTCGGCACAAAATTGAAATTTGTTCCACAAATAAATGAGGGTGATAGTGTTTTATTAACATTAGAGCAAGAAGTTTCTTCAGTAGAAGCTTCATCTAAAGGGTCTGCTAATGGTGAAACATTTAATGTAAGAACTATAAAAAATTCAGTATTAGTTAAGAGTGGAGAAACAGTTGTTTTAGGTGGTTTAATAGACCATAAAACAGAAGAAACAGTAAGTAAAGTACCTATTTTAGGTGATATACCTTTATTAGGTGAATTATTTAAACAAACAACATCAACAAGTTCTAAACGAAATCTAATGGTTTTTATCAGACCAATAATATTAAGAGATGATGAATCTTATGCGGGAATTTCAACTGCAAAGTATTCTATGTTTAGAAATGAACAGTTACAGCGTCATGAAGAAGGGTTGAGATTATTACCAATGCGTTTATCTACACCAGTAATGCCTGAGTTGGATTCAACTATTGTTATTTCACCTAATGTTATTCAAGTTATAAAAGCTCAGGATGATGTAGAATAGTGGAGGCATTAATGACAGATAGTACTACTGAAGCTGAATTTGATGAATATTACGATAAGGAAAATGTTTCGGATATATTAAATGTTTTTGAGCAAAACTTGAATACTTTATATAATGTGAAATTACCCTTATCATACGCAAGAGAAAATAATGTAGTATTAATTGAGCAAAAGGAGCAGTTGTACTTACTATGCAAAAATCAACCAAAGCTTGATATTCTATTGGAGGTTAGGAGATTTACTCATAAAGATTTTACTTTAATTATTGAAAATGAAAAATTTGACCAATTATTAGTAGATGTTTACCAGAATGATGATTCAGAAGCTAGAAGAATAGCAAGCAATATGGGTGATGATGTTGAAGATTTAACAGAAGATCTTAATAAAGCAGACTTGTTGGATAATAGCGAAAATTCACCAATGGTAAGATTTATCAATGCTATGTTAGCACAGGCAGTTAAAGAAGAAGCATCTGATATACATATTGAGCCTTATGAGGATAAACTTGTAATAAGATTCCGTGTAGATGGCGTACTTCATGAAAATATTACTTTAGAAAGAAAATTTACCCCTTATTTGATATCAAGAATTAAAGTTATGTCAAAATTGGACATATCTGAAAAACGAATACCTCAAGATGGAAGAATTTCTTTAACCATCGGTAATCAGCAGGTTGATGTGCGTGTGTCAACAATGCCAACAAGTTACAGTGAGCGTATAGTTATGCGTTTATTGGATAAAAATAATGTAAGATTAGATTTGTCCCAATTAGGTATGACTCAGTCAATTTGTAATAATTTAATAAAATTGGTACATAGCCCACACGGAATTTTATTAGTAACTGGTCCTACAGGTTCAGGTAAAAGTACAACTTTATATGCTGCTATATCAGAAATAAATACTAAAGATCGAAATATATTAACAGTTGAAGATCCTGTGGAATATGATTTAGAGGGTATTGGACAAACTCAAGTAAATACAAAAGTTGATATGACTTTTGCAAGAGCCTTAAGAGCAATTTTGCGCCAGGACCCAGATATAGTAATGATAGGTGAAATAAGAGATCGCGAAACTGCAGAAATAGCTGTTCAAGCATCATTAACAGGTCATTTAGTTTTATCCACATTACATACAAATACAGCTATCGGAGCTATTACTCGTTTGAATGATATGGGAATAGAACCATTTTTATTATCAACATCATTAATTGGTGTTTTGTCGCAAAGATTGGTTCGCACATTGTGTCCAAAATGTAAAGAAAAAATAGTTACTAATCCTATGCAAATGAAATTGCTAGGTATTTTAAAACCTTGTTATATTTACAAACCTTGTGGTTGCTCTTATTGTAATAATTCAGGGTACAAGGGAAGAACAGGTATACATGAATTAATCATAATTAATGAAGAAATAAGACAAGCAATTAGCAGAGGAATAAGTGAAATTGAAATTGAAAAAATAGCTAGAAATGATGTTCCTTCAATTAAAGCTGATGGTCTTTCTAAGGTTTTAGAAGGTGTTACTTCGCTAGAAGAAGTATTAAGAGTAACAAGCGGGGAGTAGTTAATGCCTTTTTATTCTTACATTGCAATTGATATGAATGGTAAAAAAAAGAAGGGGGAAATAGAGGCTGATTCGCCAAGAATTGTCAGAGTAAAATTAAAAGAAATGGCATTAATTCCTTCACAAATCAAGTTATTATCAGATAAATCTAAAATTTCAGGAAATGATTTTCTGTTATTAGGTTTTATAAACAAATTTAGACAACCTTCAATGAAGAGTGGAGATCTATGTTTAATAACCAGATATATATCAATATTAGTATCTTCTGGAATGCAGATTGAAGAGTCACTATGGGCTGTTTCGCAACAATGTGAGAATAAGAAACATGCAAAGATAATTTGTTCCGTAAGAGAAAAGGTATGTGAAGGTTTATCTTTAGCTGACTCTATGAAAAAATTTCCTAGAGTATTTGACGATTTATATGTAGCAATGGTTGCATCTGGTGAAAAATCGGGGCATTTGGATGAAGTACTAAGTAAATTAGCAGACTATACAGAAAGTAACCAAGATATAAAATCTAAAGTTACTCAGGCTATGATTTATCCAGTAGTGCTTACGGTTGTAGCTTTCGGGGTGATCTCTCTTCTCTTGTCTTCCGTTGTTCCCAAGGTAGTAGAGCAATTTGTTCATATGAAAGCTGCTTTACCTACATCAACAACTATTCTTATAGCCTTGTCTGATTTTGTACGCCATTATGGTTTTTTAGTATTACTGTTTTTAGTATTTTGCATAGTATTGTTTAATTACTCTTTACGATATAAAAATATTAAAGAGAAATTTCATGAACTATTACTTAAATTACCAATCGTTGGTAAAGTTAGTAAAACATT
Organism: Succinivibrionaceae bacterium; assembly: GCA_051892875.1. GTDB lineage: Bacteria > Pseudomonadota > Gammaproteobacteria > Enterobacterales > Succinivibrionaceae > JBJFGR01. Next base: position 79,614 of record JBJFGR010000140.1, on the reverse strand, counting down.
GAATACCGCAAGATATGCACAAACCTTGAGTATTTTACACGCAAGCTCTGTACCATTAATTGAGGCTATGTATATTAGTAGTGATGTTTTAACAAATATAGTAGCTAAATCAAAATTAGCGATTGCAGCTGAAAAAGTTAGAGAAGGTAAAGGTTTAAGTCGTTCTTTGTCTGAAACGAAATTATTTTCACCTATGATGATTCAGATGATCGCTTCAGGAGAAAAAAGTGGTGAACTAGAAAATATGCTTGCAAGAGCTGCTAGTAATCAAAGTAATGAATTTAAGAGAAATGTATCTATTGCAATTTCTTTATTTGAGCCTATTTTAATAATCGTAATGGCTGCAATAGTTTTATTTATTGTAATATCAATTTTGCAACCTTTATTACAAATGAACAATATAGTCGGAGGAAAATAATATGAGAAATAATTTTGGTTTTACATTACTAGAAATAATGGTAGTAATTGTAATACTAGGTTTGTTAGGTGGTGCAGTAGCTCCTGCTTTGATGAGTAATTTAGATACCGCGAATATTTCAAGAGTACAGCAAGATTTAAATACATTTGATACTGGTCTTAAAGCTTTTAAAATGCAAGCAGGTACTCATAAATATCCTACGACTGAACAGGGACTAAAAGCATTAGTTGAGAAACCAACTTCTGCACCAATTCCAAAAACTTATCCATCTGAAGGTTTTATTGAAAAATTATCAAAAGATCCTTGGGGTAATGATTATTTATATAAATACCCTAGTGAACATGGTATGAAGTACGATATATATAGTGCTGGACCTGACGGTGAAAGTAATACGTGTGATGATATAGGTAATTGGAACATTGACAATGTTACTTTAGAAAGTTTAGAAAATTGTGCTAATTAATGAAGTTAAGAATTACGCTAAATAGAGGTTTTACCTTAATAGAAATTATAGTTGCTGTATGTATAGTTGGGTTAATTATAAATATGGCGACCTTGTCTGTCCCTTCAGGTGTCTATAGTGATTATACACCTGAAGCAGAAGCAGAACGGTTATCAAAAATAATTCAAGAAATAGAGGACCGTGCGTCAATGGAAGGACGTATTATTGGTTTACACTTGGAGAATAATGGGTATAAATTTGTAATTAGAAATAAAAATACAAAAAAAAAATTATCAATTAATGATGAGAATAAATTTAAAACAACTGATTGGGATATCCAAGATTGGGTTACTTATCAAAACGATAATATAATTACTGAAAGAAATTTTGAGGATAATTTAGAACTATATGCTGAAATAGGGAATTTAGAGATATTATCTCCCGATAGAAGTATGAATAGCATTAATTTTAATATGGAATCTCATAAAGCAAGAAATAGTGATCCGCATATATTGTTTTACCCAAGTGGAGAAACTACACCATTTAAGATAACATTTATTGATACTGATAATGATAACAAAAATAAGGTGACTATTATAGGAAACGAATTAGGGGAGATAAAAGAACTTGAGTAGATCAAGGGGATGAATTAGTAATGAGGTTATTTTTAAATAAAGGAATGACTTTATTAGAAGTTTTGATCGCGTTGTTTATTTTTGCAATATCTGCTGCTACTATCTCTAGAGTAGTAGGTACAGCAATTAATGGTTTGGATATAACAGAAGAGTATATGTTTGCCCATATAGTAGCAGATAATGTTATAGCAGAGTTTAAGATATCAAAAAAATGGCCAAATAATAGCTGGGTAACTGGTAAGGTTAGTTTAGCTGGTAGACAATGGTATTATAGGTATAGAGGTCAGAATACTCAAGATGCTAATTTTAAATCAATGGATGTTGAAGTTTCTTTATCACCTAAATTTGATAATATTTCAGGGTATATAAGAACCTATTTAAGTAAGTAAAAAGTAAAATATATGAATAATCGTGGTTTTACCTTGTTGGAAGTAATTATATCGATAATGATCCTTGGTTTTATAGCTATAGGTACTCATCAATTTATTTCAAGCATTCTTTCAACAGACGAAATTGTTGATTTAAAAGTAAAAAGTTTATTAAAGTTGCAAAAGGCTTTATATATACTTGATCAAGATTATTCACAAATGGTTCCTCGATCTAGCAGACTAGATGGGCAAAGTGCGAAAAGAGTGATGCAAGTCGGAGATAAAATGTTTCAATCTGACGATGTTGGAATAACCTTCTCTAGAGGTGGATCAATAAATCCAGGAGCTCTATTACCAAAATCTGAAATAGTAAGAGTATGGTATAGATTAAAAGATAAAAAATTGCAACGAGCCACCTACCCATTTTCTGATACTATTATAGGTTTTACTCCTGAATATATTGATATTTTGGATAATGTAAAAAAATTTAAAGTTCTATTTTATAAACAAGGTATTTGGAATAAAACTTGGGCAGATCAAGTAAGGGTTCCTGAAGGGGTAAAGATTGAGATAGAAACTGTGGACTATGGTGATATAACACGAGTTTATAATATTATTTCTGGTGAAAGCAATGGTAAATAAAAAAGGTTCAGCATTGATAATGGTTTTGATTGTTTTAGCCATTGCTATGGTTTCTACTTCTTCATTAATCACAAAGTATAATAGAGTGCAATTTGTCGCACATAATTCAATAATGAGTAGAACTTCCTTTTGGTATGTTGATGGTATAGAAGGTATTATAAAAAAGTATATGAAAGAAGATTTTAAAAAAAGTCCGTCAAAAGTTCATATGCAAATGTCTTGGGCTCAGCCAAATCAAGTAATACCATTGGATAGTGCTATTATTAGTGGTAGTGTTTATGATGAACAAGCTTGTTTTAATTTGAATTCAATAAATACAAAAATTAGTACAGATTTAAAACCAGAGGAAGAACATGCTTCATTTAGCGAAAGTAATTATCCATACTTAGTATTTAAATTATTACTAGAATTTATGGGAGCTGATTCCACAGTATCTCAGACAGTAGCTGATTCTATGGTTGATTGGATAGATGCAAATAATGAATTAAACACGAATTATGGTGCCGAAGATTTATATTACTCGACTTTGCATACAAAGCATCTTACAGCAAATAATTTGTTTTATGATAAAAGTGAGCTGAGATTTATTAAAGGAATGGATGATGAACTGTATCGAAAAATTGAGAATATGATCTGTGCTTTACCTCATAGTAAATTAGAAGTGAATATCAATATGTTGACTTCTAGGCAAGCTCCGTTGTTGTACTCGCTATTATTAGGTGAGGTAGATGTTCAGACTCTGTCAGATATAATTGATAAGGATAGACCTGCAAAAGGGTGGGATAGTACAAGTGATTTTTTAGTCCTTGATCAAGTTAAATCAAGAATCAATTATTTTAGTGGATTACAACCAAGATTATTAAAAACTCTAACTGTAACATCAAATTATTTTATTGCAAATATAAAAGTTGAATATGATGAATACCAGTTTATGTTCAAATCAAGGTTTTATAGAAATGATGCAAATAATATTTATGTTTATCAACGTACAGTAGGAGAATTTAGTGAGTGAGTTTCTTTTTATAAGGCCTAATTTAATTAGTCCTAGAGACTATGTATGGTTTACATATGATGAAGATTCTAAATCTGTATTATCTAATGGTGTAGCGTACAATCTTGAAGAATTAGCATTGCTAAAAGAACAGGCTGCTACAAATAAAGTTGTATTTTTGTATCCATCCTCTTCGTTGTCTTTTAAGGAGATAGAATATCCTACACGAGTAACCTCAAGAAATTCTAATTTACTACTCTATGCTATTGAGGATGAATTAGCCGAAGATATAGAAGAACTTTCTTTAAAAATTATTAATAAAAATAAGAAAAAATATTCTGTAATGATATACAAACCAAGAGAATTGGAATTATTTGTAAATATCATTGAGCAGTTAGGTTTTGATTTATATGTTGCTATTCCAGACATAATGGCTATTCCAGTAAATTTATTTGATATTGAAAAGAAAATATCATCAAATAATGAAGTTGTTGACACAGATGAGAATGAGAAAGCTATACAACAAGATAGAGCCTCTGAGACAAATGTTAAAAATCTAGTACCAACATCGGTTTTTGCAATGCATGTGAATAATCATTGGCTTGTAAGAGATTCTATTACTTCAGGGTATTCAATAAATGATGAATGGTTTGAATATATAGGAGATAAATATGATAAAGAATCTACAGAATTTATTTCTTTAAGTGAAGTTCCTAAGAACAATTTAGTTTGGAAAGAACATTTAGTGCCTAACTGTTTTGAAGTTATGGCTAAAACAGCATTAGAATCAAAAGTTTGCTTAATACCACGTAAAAAGGAATCATTTTCATTTAATTTTGATATAAACTTACAGTGGTTAAGAGCTTGGAATAAAGTTATTTTTTTGATGATAGCTGTTGCTGTTGTTTGGTCAATCACATCCGTAATAAATATTAAGCATTATGAATCTGAAATCTTAAAGTTAAAAAAACTAGAGCATAAAGTATACTCTCAAATAACAGGAAGAAATACAAAAGTACCAGATCCTGTGGGAGAAATTAAAAAGATAATTGCCAAAGCAAGTGTTGATAATTCAACTGAATTTGTATCTGGTTCTAATAAGTTGTTTCAACAATTATCTGATGAGAAAGCTATAAAAGTTCAGAAATTGGAATTTGATAGAAATACAAAAATTTACAATGTTTCATTTATAGGAACAAAAGATTTAAGTATGACAAGCTTGATAGAGAATTTAAAAATTTCATATATTGTTGAAATAAAAGAAGCTAAAACGATGAATAATGAGTCTTTATATGTTTTAAATATAAAACTGAAAGAGGAATAACAATGAATCTTAATCAATTTCTAAATAACGATAGATTTGCAAGAATAAAAGATAAGTTATTAAATCTTTCACCTAATGAAAAGTATTTATTGATGATACTATTTATTGGTATTGTTTGTTTTACTGGATATTTAGCTATTATTACTCCAATCTCAAAATCTCTAAATAAAGCAAAATACACTTACAACCAGGAAAGAGCAAAGTATCATTATATTATAGATAACGCACAAGATATACCTAATCGTGAAGTTATAAGAGAAATGGGAGATTGTACTGTATATGATTGTGTAAATAAAACAGCTAAACGAGTAGGAATAACAGGACTTAATGTACAGAGATTAGGTGGTGAAAGAGTTAATATAGTTTCAAAAGAAAGCTATAAGTATAGTCAATTTATAAAATTGATATTTTTGCTAGAAAGGAATAATAATGTTGTTGTGGAACAATTGATAGTTGATAGAAAGCAAGACGGGATGATAAATATATCAAAGTTGGTTTTATTGAAAAAATTATAAAAAATTGGTGACTGTATGACTAAAAGTATTATTAAACAATTTATTTTTTTATTGATTGCTGTATTATTTTTTTCAATATACAAGGCTCCAGTTGATATTATTTTTTCATTTATAGATGTTCCTAAAAATGTTAAATTTTATGAAGCTGAAGGCTCGGTATGGAATGGTTCATTTAAAAGAATAGCTATTGATAAAAAATGGGTAGATAACTTGTCATGGACTTTTACACCTTATTCATTCATATTAAGTGATGGAGCTAGTGTAAATATACATGATAGTGAATTGGGTAATGCTACTTTTAATTTAGGTTTTAGAAAAGTTTTTACTGAAACAGTAGTTAGTAATTTTAATTATAAGTCGAATTTATTAAGTATAACTAAAAGATTAAAATTAAAATTATCTCCAATAGAATATGTTAATGGAATTATAAATTCTAATATAGAAAAAATTATCATCAATGAAGATGGGTATTTATCAGATATTAATGGATCAATAATTATAAAAAATGCAGAATTTAAACAATCAATGCTTAGTAGATCAAATATAGATGTAGGTGAAATTAAATTAAAAATTAATGGAGATTACAAAAATTTAGTTATATCAATTAATCAAAACGGAAGTATGTTCAACTTTTCAGGAAACATGGATATTAACTCTATGTCAAAGTATACTTTAACAGGTATTATTTACTTTACTGATAAAACACCACCTATGTTAAAAAATTCATTAACAATGGTGGGTAAAAAGAATGAAGATGGTTCTATTTTTATAGAATTTGAAAATTATCTATAAATTTACATGCATATTGCTAATAGTAATTTTTTTAAGATATCTAAAGTTGGTTGAATCTCTTTAATATCAAGATACTCATTTGGTTTATGAGCAAGAGCAATATTTCCTGGTCCCATAACTATTGTAGGTCCAAGTTCTTGTAAAAAGGTAGCTTCCGTAGCGTAATTAACTGCTATTGTATTTTTTTTACAAATTTCTTGTAAATATTCCTTTAATTTTGAGGGGATATTAGCGTTAAAAGGTTCGGCTGCAGGGTAAGGTTTTGTGATGCTAATTCTATTTGGATATTCTTTAATCGTGCTATCTAAATATTTAAGTGTTAATTTTTCGAGGTAATCAACAGATAAATTCGGTATTGGTCTGATATCAAATTGAACTTCACAGTAATCACATATTCTATTCGGAGCATCTCCTCCCTGGATCATTCCTATATTTGAAGTGGGGTAAGGGATAGGAAGTAGTGGTTGAGTGAAATTATTTTTTAGATCGTTTTCGAGTTCTATAAGTTTTGATAATATTTTATTCATTATTTTTATAGCGTTTATTCCTGAATTTGGGTCCGAACTATGTCCTCCTATGCCTTTAACTGCTATTTTTTGCACAAGGTGCCCCTTATGCATTATTACTGGTGTCATGCTTGTAGGTTCACCAATAATAATAAGTTCGGGTTCTATTTTTGTTTCAACTGTATTGTTATAATTTTTGATATAGGGTACAAGTTCTCTTGCTCCATTCATACTTGTTTCTTCATCTGCTGTTGCAAAAATATAAAGAGGTTTTGATAATAAATTTAAATCGATGATGTCTAGTAAATATAGTATAAAGGCAAAAAATCCTTTCATATCTATAACACCGAGACCATAAATTTTTCCATCTCTCTTGTTTAGAACTAGGGGATTAGAATCCCATAAGGTTTCATCAAATGGTACGGTATCCGTATGCCCACTGAATGCTAAACCTCCATGCTTCATGTTTTTATTTTGGTATGAGGCAATTAAATTATATTTAGAATGGGATTTATTTACTTTTATCTTATTACATACAAAGCCCTTTAGAGATAGTTTTTCAGATAAATAATCAATAAATGGTTCATTTGAAATATCTAAACTAGGAGACTCTGAGCTTACTGTATTTAATGATATTATTTCTTGGTAGTATTTAAAAAAATTTTCGTTAATCATAGTATTCAAAATTATTTATTATAAAATATTAAAGGTATAATATAATCTAGTAAATTATAATTAAGTTTACATATTTATGCAAAAATATTGCATAAATATGTAGAAATTTAACATAATTTAAGAATAATAGTTTATAATACGTGCAAGGTTATTGAACACCTTTTAGTGTGTTTTTTGTTAATATTCTTTTTATAGGTTTTAATAAATGTATAGTGTTGCCATTGTTGGTGCTAGTGGTTATGCAGGTGCTGATTTATCATTATTAGTATCTAAGCATCCTGAGTTCAAATTGAATAGTTTGTATGTATCTGAAAACAGCGCAGATTCAGGTAAATTGTTAAGTGATTTGTATCCTAGACTTAGAGGAAATGTTGATTTAATTCTTAATCCATTAACAGAAGATAATTTCGAATCTTTAGTTAAAAATGATATTGTTTGTTTAGCTACTGCTCATATAGTAAGTATGAGACTTGCACCAAAGCTAATTGATGCTGGTTGTGTAGTTTTTGATTTATCAGGTGCTTATAGAGTTAATCAACCAGATTTTTATACAAAATATTACGATTTTGAGCATGAGAATCTTAAATATTTAGAATCAGCTGTATATGGCTTAGCAGAATGGAATGCGGATAAAATTGCAGGAGCAAATTTAATAGCAGTAGCTGGTTGTTATCCGACAGCTTCATTATCAGCATTAAAACCTTTAGAAACTTCTCATTTGATTAAAGAAGGATCTAGACCAATTATTAATGCTGTTTCAGGTGTTACAGGTGCTGGTAGAAAAGCTAGTTTGTCTTCTAGTTTTTGTGAAGTTAGTTTAAATCCGTATGGTGTTTTTAAACATAGGCACAGACCTGAAATTAGTCATCATTTAGGAAGAGAAGTTTTATTTCAACCACATTTAGGAAATTATAAACGAGGTATTTTAGCTACAATTTATGTGGAACTAGATGAGAATGTTACTGATGAAATGATTGCAGAAGCATACAAGAAAGCTTATGCGGAAAGCAAAATTGTTAGGTTAGTAAGAAATTGGCCTGCTGTTAAAGATGTAGAATTCACGCCATTTTGTGATATTCATTATGAAAGAGAAGGAAATACACTCATCATATGCTCAGCGATTGATAACTTGCAAAAGGGTGCTGCAGCTCATACTTTACAATGTATGAATATAAAATTTGGTTTCAAATCTGAATACTCGCTAATATAAAGGACGAATATGGATAACGTATTAATTATAAAATTAGGCGGTGCTCTAGTTGAAAATGATGATGCTTTATCATCATTATACAAAGGTTTAACTGATTATTTAAGTGAAAATAACAGACCTATAGTTCTTGTGCATGGTGGTGGTTGTTTAGTAGATAATTTGTTAAATTCATTGGGATTAAAGTCAGAAAAGATTAATGGTCTGCGTGTAACCCCTAAAGATCAGATTCCATATATTACTGGTGCATTAGCAGGTACGGCAAATAAATTGATGTTAGCAAAGGCTAAAAGTGTTAATATTAATGCAGTTGGTTTATGTCTGACTGATGGTTCTATCACAAAAGTAACTCAACTTGACCCAAAACTAGGAGCTGTTGGTTCTGCAAATGTAGGTGATCCAAAGTTGCTTGAAATATTACTTTCAAATGGTTATATGCCTATAATTAGTTCAATAGGTATTACTGATGATGGTAAACTTATGAATGTAAATGCTGACCAAGCTGCTGTAGCATTGGCAATTTCATTGGGGGCAGATTTAGCATTGTTATCTGATGTTGAAGGAATATTAGATAAGGATGGAAAACTTATTAATCAAATGACTCAAGAAAATGCTGATAAGTTAATCTCTGATGGGGTGATTACTGGTGGAATGGAAGTTAAAGTTAAAGCTGCATTAAGCGCTGCTAAACAGTTAAACAAGCCGTTAAGCGTAGCTACTTGGAAGCATCCAGATAAGTTAAGTGCGTTGCTAAAAGGTGATGCTATTGGTACAAAGGTTTTGCCATAGGTAGAGGTATAAATGAGAAATTTGTTGACATCATTAGAGTTTTCTTCGGATGAAATATTAGGAATTCTTGATTTAGCAAGAGATATGAAGCAAAACCCTAAAAAGTATAAAACTAATTTAGAAGGAAAGTCTGTCGTTACTTTGTTTGAAAAGCCATCCTTACGTACAAGAGTTACTTTTGAACTAGGTATGTATAGATTAGGTGGCCATGCTGTATATATGGACCAGCAGAATGGTGCAATAGGCAAAAGAGAAACAGTGAAAGACTATGCTAGAAATTTATCAAGATGGTGTGATGGTATAGTTGCTAGAGTTTATTCTCATAATACTCTAAAGGATCTTGAAAAATTTGGTTCCGTACCTGTTATAAATGCTCTATGCGATTTGTATCATCCTTGTCAAGCTTTGGCTGATTTTCAGACAATTAGAGAGTACTATGACGATTTAACAAAAGTTAAACTTGCATACTTAGGTGATGGTAATAATGTAACTAACTCTTTGTTAATTACAAGTGCTCAATTAGGAACCGATATTACATGTGTATGTCCTAAGGGTTCAGGTCCTGATGTCCAAGTTTATGAGTCAGCTCAAGAAGTGGCTAAAAAGACAGGTGCAAAATTAGTTGTTACTGATGATATAAGTCAAATTAAAGGTTTTGATATCGCTTATACTGATACTTGGGTATCAATGGGTGATAATACTCCATTAGATACAGTGAAGTCAAAATTTATGCCTTATCAAATAAATAAGAAATTATTAGATAATACTGGTATTAAGCATGTCCTACATTGTCAGCCTGCACATAGGGAATATGAAATTACTTCAGAAGTAATGGACGGACCATGGTCAATAATTTATGATGAAGCTGAAAATCGCATGCATGCACAGATGGCAGTATTAAGTACATTATTAAATCAAGGAGCTTAGTTGTATGGCTATTAAGAAAGTTGTTTTGGCATATTCAGGCGGTTTAGATACTTCTGCAATTGTGCCATGGTTAAAAGAAAACTATGGATGTGAAGTTATTTGTTTTGTTGCAGATGTGGGGCAAGAGGCAAGTGATTTAGATGGTGTTGAAGAAAAGGCAAAAGCATCAGGTGCATCAAAGTGTATTGTTAAAGATTTGAAAGAAGAATTTGTTAAAAACTATGTGTATCCGACATTAAAGACAGGTGCTATATACGAAGGAACATATTTATTAGGAACTTCAATGGCAAGACCTGTTATTTCTAAGGCCTTAGTTGAATGTGCACTTCAAGAAGGTGCCGATGCAATTGCTCATGGTTGTACAGGTAAGGGTAATGACCAAGTAAGATTTGAAAGTGCAGTTGCAGCGTTAGCTCCACAACTTCAGGTTATTGCACCATGGAGAATTTGGACAATGAAGTCACGTGAGGATTTATTAAAATACTTACACGAAAGAAATATTCCATGTAAAGCAACTTTAAAGAAAATTTACAGTCGCGACGCAAATGTATGGCATATTTCTACTGAAGGTGGCGAATTAGAAGATACCTGGAATAAAGCAACTGATGCTGTTTGGACTTGGACTGTTAAGCCAGAAGATGCTCCAAATGAAGCAACAGAAGTTTCTGTTCTAATTGAAAAAGGTGAAATTGTTGCAGTTAACGGCAATCGTATGTCACCATACAACTGCTTAAAGACTCTTAACGATTTAGCTGCAGCTAACGGTGTTGGTCGTGTAGATATTACTGAAAACAGATTAGTAGGTATGAAGTCACGTGGTTGCTATGAAACACCAGGTGGAACAGTAATGATGGCTGCTTTGAGAGCTATTGAAGAATTAGTTCTAGATAAATCATTGAGAGCTTGGCGTGAAAAATTAGGTGCTGAATTTTCTCATTTAGTATACGACGGTCGTTGGTTTACTCCATTATGTGATGCTATTCTTGCGTCTGCAAATAATATTGCTGAGAGTTTAAATGGTGAAGTTGTGCTAAAATTGTTTAAAGGATCAGTAATGGCTATTCAAAAACGTTCTGAAAATAGCTTGTTTAACGTAGACTTCTGTACTTTTGGTGAAGATGAAGTTTATAATCAAAAAGATGCTGAAGGCTTTATTAAGTTGTATTCATTACCAGCAAGAATCCGTGCGATAAATGCTAAAAATAAAAAATAATATTTATTACTAATATTAGATATTTAAGTAATAAAAGTCCAATGCGAAATATATGTCAACTAAATTATTTGTTGGCATATATTTTTTTATTAAAATAAAAACTATTGCATAAAAAATTTTTTCATGTATAATGTACAAACTTGTTTATCAAGTTGTGATTTTTATCATAAAACACCCTGCGATATGTAGGGATTATTAAGCCGGAATTACCCCTTCTTTAGATAAAAAAAGAAAGGCGGGTTTTTCTATTTGTTCTTTTGTCCATTTGGAGCTCTGGGAAATGCAGAACCAAAGAATTCGTATCCGTTTAAAGGCTTTTGATCACAGGTTAATTGATCAGTCAACAGCGGAAATTGTAGAAACTGCTAAGCGTACTGGTGCACAGGTGCGTGGTCCTATACCACTACCTACTCGTAAGGAACGCTTTACTGTATTGATTTCTCCACACGTTAATAAAGATGCGCGTGATCAGTACGAAATACGCACCCACAAGCGTCTTGTGGATATCGTTGAACACACAGACAAAACAGTAGATGCATTAATGCGTCTTGATTTGGCTGCTGGTGTTGATGTTCAGATAAGCTTGGGTTAAGAGGTAAATAATAATGTCAATTGGCGTAATTGGTCGCAAATTAGGTATGACTCGCGTTTTTACACAAGATGGCAAGTCAATTCCTGTGACTGTTATTGAAGTTGAGGCTAATCGAGTTACACAGATTAAGTCTGTTGAGACTGATGGTTATAATGCTATTCAAGTTACTACAGGAACTAAGAAAATGAGTCGCTTAACTAAGCCTGAGCAAGGTCATTTTGCAAAGGCTCAGGTTGAAGCTGGTCGTGGTTTATGGGAATTCCGATTAACTGAAGAAGAATTAGCAAACTACTCAGTAGGTTCAGAAGTTAAAGTTGATTTATTCAACGACACTAAGAAGGTGGACGTTACAGGTACATCTAAAGGTAAAGGTTTTGCTGGTACTGTAAAACGTTGGAACTTCAGAACTCAAGATATGACACATGGTAACTCACGTTCTCACCGTGTTCCTGGTTCTACAGGTCAAAATCAAACACCAGGAAGAGTATTTAAGGGTAAGCGCATGTGTGGTCATTTAGGTAATGTAAAAGTGACTGTGCAGTGTTTAGATGTAGTTCGTGTAGATGCTGAAAGAAACTGCTTGTTGGTTAAAGGTGCTGTTCCAGGTGCAATTAACGGTAATGTAGTTGTTAAGCCAAGTGTGAAAGCGTAAGCGAGGGAGATGAGTTATGGAATTAAAGATGGTAGGCTCAAGCCCACTACAAGTTTCTGAAACAACCTTCGGTCGCGAGTATAACGAAGCTCTTGTACATCAGGTTGTTGTTGCTTATATGAACGCTGCTCGTCAGGGTTCGAAGGCACAAAAGACACGTTCAGAAGTATCTGGTGGCGGTAAGAAACCATTCCGTCAGAAGGGAACTGGTCGTGCTCGTGCTGGTTCAATTCGTTCTCCATTATGGAGAGGTGGTGCGTGCGTATTTGCTGCAAAACCACAGGATTGGTCTCAAAAGGTTAATCGTAAGATGTACCGTGTTGCATTGCGTAGTATTTTGAGTGAATTAGTAAGACAAGATCGTTTAGTTTTAGTTGATGAATTTTCTGTAGAACAGATTAAGACAAAAGCTTTAGCTACTAAGTTAAATGAAATGCAGCTCAATGACGTGTTAATCGTAACTCCTAGTTATGAAGAAAAGTTAACATTATCAGCTAGAAATTTATATAAAGTTGATGTATGTGATGTTAAAGGTTCAGGTTTTAACCCTGTAAACTTAATTGCTCATGATAAGGTGTTAATGACACCAGCAGCAGTTAAGATGATAGAGGAGTTATTAGCATAATGAATAAATCACGTCTTTATAGTATTCTTAAGCGTCCTATTGTTACTGAAAAGACAAGCGGATTACTTCAGAGTGGTACTTACGCATTCGCTGTTGTGACAGATGCTAATAAGCAAGAAATTAAAGCTGCAGTTGAAGAAATTTTTAATGTAAAAGTAAAGTCTGTTAATACTTTAAACTATCAAGGTAAAGTAAAACGTACAGGTCAGCGCTTAGGTCGTCGTCAGGATTGGAAGAAAGCATATATTACGCTAGTTCCAGGCCAGACATTAGAAATTGGTGAAGGCAAGGCTGAATAGGAGTAATAAAAATGGCAATTATTAATTGCAAACCTACATCTGCAGGTCGTCGTCACGTTGTAAAGGTAGTGACACCTGACTTATACAAAGGTTCTCCTTATGCTCCTTTAGTTGTTGAAAAGCGTAAGACTGGTGGTCGCAACAATTATGGTAGAATTACAACTCGCCATATTGGTGGTGGTCACAAGCAAAAGTATCGTTTAATAGATTTTAAGCGTGTTAAAGATAGTGTACCAGCTAAAGTAGAAAGAATTGAATATGATCCAAATCGTAGTTCACATATTGCTTTAGTTTGTTATGCTGATGGTGTGCGCTCATATATTTTGGCACCAAAGGGCTTAACTGCTGGTGATGTTATTGAATCTGGTATTCATGCGCCTATCAAGGTAGGTAATACATTACCATTGAGAAATATCCCTGTTGGTACAAATGTTCATGCTGTTGAATTATACCCAGGTAAAGGGGCTCAGTTAGCTCGTTCAGCAGGTGCTTTCTGTCAGATTCTAGCTCGTGAAGGCGATTATGTAACTTTACGTATGCGTTCTGGTGAAATGCGTCGAGTTTTAGCTGACGGGCGTGCTACTATAGGTGAAGTTGGTAATTCAGAACACATGTTACGTCAGTTAGGTAAAGCTGGTGCTAAGCGTTGGCTTGGTATTCGTCCTACAGTACGTGGTATGTCTATGAACCCAATCGATCACCCACATGGTGGTGGTGAAGGTCGTAACAAGGGTATTCAACCAAGATCTCCTTGGGGTACTCCATGTAAGGGTTATAAGACCCGTAAGAATAAACGTACTGATAAGTACATTGTTCGTCGTCGTGATAAGTAATTAATTAAGAGGTATTGCCATGCCACGTTCGCTCAAGAAAGGTCCTTATATTGACCAACACTTGCTGCAGAAGGTAGAAAAAGCGGTAGAAACAAACGACAAGAAGCCAATCAAAACTTGGTCTCGTCGTTCAGTAATCATTCCATCTATGATTGGAATAACTATCGCTGTTCATAATGGTCGTCAGCACGTTCCTGTGTTCGTATCTGACGAAATGGTTGGTCACAAGTTGGGTGAGTTTGCTCCAACACGTACTTTCCGCGGTCACGCAGCTGATAAAGCGGCATCTAAGTAGGAGATATATTAATGGAAGCTAAAGCTATTCATCGTTACGCTCGTACTTCAGCTCAAAAAGCACGTTTAGTTGCCGATCAAGTACGCGGTTTGCCTGTTTCTCAGGCTTTGTATACACTACAGTTTAGCCCTCGTAAGGCTGCACTTTTAGTGTTAAAGGTATTAAAGTCAGCAATTGCTAATGCTGAAAATAATGTTGGTGCAGATGCAGACTCATTATACGTTTCTCAGATTATGGTTGATGAAGGTCCTTCATTAAAGCGCATTCGTGCTCGTGCTAAGGGTCGTGCTGACCGTATCACTAAACGTACATCTCACATCACAATAGTTGTGTCTGATAAGCGTTAGGAGTAAGAAATGGGTCAAAAAGTTAATCCGAATGGTATTCGTTTAGGTATTACTAAGCAGTTTAATTCTACTTGGTTTGCTTCTAAGGCAGATTTTGCTAGCAATTTATTCTGTGACTATAAAGTAAGAGAATTCTTATACAAAGAATTTAAGAGTGCATCTATTTCTAAAGTAGTTATCGATAGACCTGCAAAGAGCATAGCTGTAACAATTCATTCTAGTAAGCCTAGAGATATTTATGGCGAAAAGGGTCAGAAGTTAGAGTCTGTGATTGCACAGATTTCAAAGATCGCTGGCGTTCCTGCTACTGCAAAGGTTGTTGAAGTTCGTACACCTGAACTTGATGCAAAATTGGTTGCTGATTCTATAGCTGATCAGTTGGAACGTCGTGTAATGTTCCGCAGAGCTATGAAAAAAGCAATTCAGAATGCAATGAAAGCTGGTGCTAAGGGAATTAAGGTTGAAACTAGTGGTCGTTTAGGTGGAGCTGAAATCGCTCGTTCTGAATGGTTAAGAGAAGGCCGTGTTCCATTGCATACATTACGCGCAGATATAGATTATGCAGTTTCTGAAGCTAATACTACTTATGGTGTTATAGGTGTTAAGGTGTGGATATTTAAGGGTGAAATTTTAGGTGGTTTACCTTTAGATAATCAACAGTCTAAGCCTGAAAAGAAGCCTGGTAAGAACTATAGTAAGCGTCAAAATGCAAATAGAAATCAGGCAAGTAAGTAGGGGGATAGCATAAATGTTACAACCAAAGCGTACAAAATTCCGTAAGACTCACAAGGGTCGTAATCGCGGTCTTGCATATGCAGGTGGTTCAGTTTCTTTTGGTGAATTTGGTCTAAAGGCTATCACTCGCGGTCAAATTACTGCAAGAGAAATTGAAGCAGCACGTCGTGCTTTTACTCGTGCAATCAAGCGTCAAGGTCAAGTATATATTAGGGTGTTTCCTGATAAGCCAATTACTGAAAAGGCTCTAGGCGTTCGTATGGGTAAAGGTAAGGGTAATGTTGAGTATTGGGTATGCCCTATACAACCTGGTAAAATTCTTTTCGAACTTGGTGGAGTTCCTGAAGATTTAGCTAGACAAGCATTCACTCTTGCTGCTGCGAAGCTTTCAGTTCAAACAACATTCGTAACTAAGGCGGTATTATAATATGTTTGCAAGAGAACTAAGACAAAAGAGTGTAGAAGAACTCAAAGAAGAGTTAACAAACTTATTACGTGACAAGTTTAATTTGAAGATGCAACTTCAATTAGGTCAGTTAAAGGATGTTTCAACTCTTAAGAAAGTTCGTCGTGATATCGCTCGTGTTAAAGCTGTTATGGCTGAAATATCTTCAAAGAAGGATGGTGAATAATGAGCGAAAATATTCGTACTAAGCAAGGTCGCGTTATCAGTGATAAGATGGATAAAGCTATAACTGTTGCGATTGAACGTAAAGTAAAGCATCCAATCTACGGTAAGATTGTTAAGCGTACAACTAAGCTTCATGTTCAAGATGTGAATAATGCAGCTAAAGAAGGCGATATTGTAGAAATTAAAGAATGTCGTCCTATTTCTAAGACTATTTCTTGGACTTTGGTTCGCGTTGTTGAGCAGTCTACTGAAGAATAGTTTCAATTAAAAAGAGGGATTTTCCCTCTTTTTTTATAAAATTGTTTCTTTTTTGTGAAATTAATGTTATTATTACGCACCTTCTAAATTTGAAGGAATTTTTTTTTATTTATTCTCAATGGAGTATTATCATGATCCAGATGCAGAGTATGCTAGATGTCGCTGATAATTCAGGCGCTCGTAGTGTAATGTGTATTAAGGTTCTTGGTGGATCACATCGTCGTTATGCCAATGTTGGTGACATTATCAAGGTTTCTGTAAAGGAAGCAATTCCTCGCGGAAAGGTAAAGAAAGGTGATGTTGTTAACGCAGTTGTTGTTCGTACCAAGAAAGGCGTTCGCCGTCAAGATGGTTCTGTCATTCGTTTTGATCGTAATGCGGCTGTGCTTTTAAATGGTCAGTATCAGCCAATTGGTACTCGTATTTTTGGACCAGTTACTCGTGAACTTCGTACAGAACGTTTCATGAAGATTGTTTCATTAGCTCCAGAAGTACTATAAGGGAGTCAAAATATGGCAGCAAAAATCCGTCTTAATGACGAAGTAATTGTTATTACTGGTAAATGCAAGAACCAAACAGGAAAGGTTACTCGCGTTTTAACAGAAGAACATAAAGTAATTGTACAAGGTATTAATCTTGTTAAGAAACATCAAAAGGGTAATCCTAACTTAGGTATTCCTAGTGCTATAATTGAAAAAGAAGCACCTATTGATGTGTCAAACGTTGCGATCTACAATCCTTCTACAAAGAAGGCAGATCGTGTTGGTTTTAGATTTGAAGACGGTAAGAAAGTTCGTTTTTTCAAGTCTAATAATGAACTTGTTAAATAATTGGAGTTTACAATGGCGAAACTGCATGATATTTATAGACAAGAAGTAATCGCTAAATTAACAGAACAGTTTGGTTACAAGACTGTCATGCAAGTCCCTAGGATTGAAAAGATTACCCTAAATATGGGTGTCGGTGAAGCTGTAGCTGATAAGAAGGTTTTAGAAAATGCAGTTAAAGATATGACTGCAATCAGTGGTCAAAAACCTCTTATTACTAAGGTTCGTAAATCTGTAGCGGGCTTTAAAATTCGTGAAGGCTACCCGATTGGTTGTAAGGTTACACTACGCGGTGAACGTATGTGGGAATTCTTAGAACGTTTAATCTGTATTGCAATGCCACGTATTAGAGATTTCCGTGGTGTTAGTGCTAAATCTTTCGACGGTCGTGGCAATTATTCAATGGGTGTACGTGAACAAATCATTTTCCCTGAAATTGATTTTGATAAAGTTGATGCAATTCGTGGTTTAGATGTAACAATCACAACTACTGCAAAGACTGATGATGAAGCTCGTGCTCTATTAGCTGCCTTTAATTTCCCATTCCGTAAGTAAGGACTAAATCATGGCAAAAACATCTATGAAGATGCGTGAATTGAAACGCGAACTCCTTGCAAAAAAGTATTTTGAAAAGCGTCAAAAACTTAAGGCAATTATTTCTAGTGTTACTGCTTCAGACGAAGAACGTTGGGAAGCTGTTGTTCAACTTCAAAAATTACCTCGTGATTCGAGTGTAGTACGTCAGCGTAATCGTTGCAGTGTAACTGGCCGTCCTCATGGCTATTTACGCAAGTTTGGTATGTGTCGTATTAAAGTACGTGAACACATGATGAAGGGTGAAATTCCTGGTCTTAAAAAGGCTAGCTGGTAATCTAGGAGATTGACTTATGAGTATGCAAGATCCAATTGCGGATTTACTGACTCGTATCCGTAACGGCCAGGCTGCTGGTTTAGTTAAGGTATCTATGCCGTCTTCAAAGCAAAAGGTTGCTATCGCAAATCTTTTGAAAGACGAAGGTTACGTTTCTGCCGTTAATGTTACTGGCGACGTAAAGAAAGTTCTAGAAATAGAATTGAAATATTATCAAGGTAAGCCTGTTGTAGAATTGATAAAGCGTGTTTCACGCCCAGGTTTAAGAATTTACAAGAGCTGCTCTGAATTACCAAAGATTCAGAATGGCTTAGGTATTGCTGTTATCTCTACTTCAAAAGGGCTTATGACTGACCGTGCAGCTCGTAAGAGCGGTATCGGCGGTGAAGTCGTATGCTATGTAGCTTAAGGAGTTAATAATGTCAAGAGTTGCTAAAGCTCCTGTAGTTATTCCTGCAGGTATTGAAGTTGCTTTAAATGGTAACAACATTACAGTAAAGGGTAAAAGTGCACAGTTATCTACTAATGTAAACCCTCTAGTTTCATTAAAGGTAGAAAACAATGAAATTACTTTTGCTCCTATTGATGATTCAAAAGAAGCTAATGCTCAATCAGGTACAGCAAGAGCACTTGTTAATTCAATGGTTGTTGGTGTTTCTGAAGGTTATGTAAGAAAATTAACTTTGGTTGGTGTTGGTTATAGAGCACAGGCAAAAGGCAAAGTTCTTAACTTAAGCTTAGGTTTCTCTCATCCAATAGAATATGAGTTACCAGAAGGTATTACTTGTGAAACACCTTCACAAACAGAAATTGTTTTGAAAGGCGCTGACAAGTGTTTGATTGGTCAAGTTGCAGCTAATATTAGATCTTATAGATCACCAGAACCATATAAAGGTAAGGGTGTTCGTTATTCTGATGAAGTTGTACATATTAAAGAAGCTAAGAAGAAGTAGGAATAAGCAATGGATAAGTTTGAAAATCGTCTTCGTCGTGCTAAAAAAGCACGTGCAAAGATGCATGAATTGGGTGTTACCCGCCTTGTTGTTTATCGTACTCCACGTCACATTTATGCACAGGTTATCGCAAATGATGGCGTAGTAGTTGCTAGTGCGTCAACTTTAGAAAAAGAGCTTGCTAAGCAATTAAAGTACACAGGTAACCAAGAAGCTGCTAAGTTGATTGGTAAGACTATTGCAGAGAGAACTGTTTCTAAGGATGTTACTGCAGTAGCTTTTGATCGTTCAGGTTTTAAATATCATGGTCGCGTTGCTGCTTTAGCTGAAGCTGCTCGTGAAAATGGTCTTAAGTTCTAAGGTGATAGAGAATGGCTAGAAATGAAACTCAGGCTACAGAATTGCAAGAAAAATTAGTTGCAGTTAACCGTGTAGCAAAAGTAGTGAAAGGTGGTCGTATATTCTCTTTCACTGCGCTAACTGTTGTTGGTGACGGAAATGGTCGCGTTGGCTATGGATATGGTAAGGCAAGTGAAGTGCCAGCAGCTATATCTAAGGCTATGGAACAAGCTAAGCAGAACTTAAATGCTAATGTTATCGAATTAAACAATGGCACTTTGTACCATGAAATTAAAGGTACTCACGCAGGTTCTACAGTGTTTATGAAACCAGCATCTGAAGGTACAGGTATCATTGCTGGTGGTGCTATGCGTGCTGTTTTAGAAGTTGCAGGCGTTAGGAATGTGTTAGCTAAGGCTTATGGTTCTACAAATCCAGGTAACGTTGTTCGTGCAACAGTTGCTGCTTTGGCTTCAATGAAGTCTCCATCTGATGTTGCTGCAAAGCGTGGCTTAACTATTGAACAGATTTTGGAGTAAAAAATGGCTGAGAATTCTATTAAGGTAACTCTAATAAAGAGTTCTATTGGTCGTAAGCCTTCTCATGTCGCAACTTTGCGTGGTTTAGGACTTCGTCGTATTGGTCATACAGTTACTTTACAAGATACTAAAGAAGTTCGCGGTATGATCAATAAGGTATTTTACATGGTAAAGGTGGAAGGTTAATATGCGTTTAAATACACTTTCTCCTGCGGAAGGATCTAAAAAACCAAAGGTAAGAGTTGGTAGAGGTATAGGTTCTGGTATCGGTAAAACTTCTGGTCGTGGTATTAAGGGTGCTGGTGCTCGTAAGAGTGGTGGTACTCGTCCAGGATTTGAAGGCGGTCAAATGCCTATAAAGATTCGTTTACCAAAGTTTGGTTTCTTCTCTCGTATTGCAGAAGTTACAACTGAAGTACAGTTAAACGATTTAAACAAGGTTGAAGGAGATGTAATTGATTTAGTATCTCTAAAGAAAGCTGATATTATCAGCAATAAATTTAAAGATGCAAAAATTATTCTCTCAAAGGAACCTAAGCTAAATAAAGCAGTTACAGTAAGAGGTCTTCGTACTACAAAAGGTGCTAAGGCTGCTATTGAAGCTGCTGGTGGTAAGGTGGAATAAAGGGTTATAAAATGGTAGCAAAACCAGGAAAAACAGGGAATAAGTCTGAATTAGTTCAAAGATTATTATTTGTGTTTATTGCACTTGTAATATTTAGACTAGGTTCTTTTATACCTGTTCCTGGAATAGACACTGCTGTTTTGGAAAATATGTTTAATTCAGAAAGCCAAACAGTGCTTGGGATGTTTAACATGTTTTCTGGTGGTGCTCTATCCCGTGCATCCATTTTAGCGCTCGGTATAATGCCGTATATATCTGCTTCTATAATTATTCAGCTGATGTCTGTGATTAATCCAACATTAGCTGAATTAAAAAAAGAGGGAGAATCTGGCCGAAGAACTATTACCAAATATACTAGATATGGAACCTTAATCTTAGGTTTACTTCAAGCTTCAGGGATTGCATATGGTCTTCCAAATATGATTCCTGGTTTGGTACCTGAAGCGAATCAAGGTTGGCAATTCATTGTTGTTGCAACTGTTACTCTTACAACTGGAACTATGTTCCTGATGTGGTTGGGTGAACAGATAACAGAACGTGGTATTGGTAATGGTATTTCTATTTTGATTTTTGCAGGTATTGTTGCAGGTATGCCTCATGCTATTGCAGCTACTTTTGAGCAAACTAGAACAGGCGATTTAAACGTTATTGGTTTGTTGATAATAATGTTAGTTATTGTTGCTGTGACTTATTTCGTAGTTTTTGTAGAGAGAGGTCAAAGAAGAATAGCTATAAACTATGCAAAGAGACAAAATGGAAGAAGTTTCTTTAATCCTCCAACAACCCATTTGCCTTTAAAAGTAAATATGGCTGGAGTAATTCCAGCAATTTTTGCGTCAAGTATAATTTTGTTCCCTGGAACGATTGCTGCTTGGTTTGGAAAAGGTCAAGGTGTTGTTGCTAATATTTTGCAAGAAATTTCAATGCTTTTGCAGCCAGGTCAAGCTCTATATGAAGTTTTATACGCTGTGGCAATAATATTTTTCTGCTTTTTTTATACAGCAATGGTATTTAATCCTAGAGAAATTGCTGAAAATCTTAAGAAAGGTGGTGCATTTATTGCGGGTATTCGTCCTGGTGAACAAACAGCTAAGCATATTGATAAGGTAATGACTAGACTTACTTTAGCTGGTTCGTTATATATGGTTTTTGTATGCTTGGTGCCTCAATTATTAATGACATGGTTTAATGTACAGTTCTACTTTGGCGGTACTTCATTGCTTATTATCGTTGTCGTTATAATGGATTTTATTGCTCAATTGCAAAGTCATTTGGCTCAGTACCATTATGGTGATGCATTAAAAAAGGCAAATTTAATTAATTATGGTCGTTAACCATTTCATCAACAGGAGTAGAAAATGAAAGTTGGTGCTTCAGTAAAAAAAATGTGTCGTCACTGTAAGATTATTAAACGTGGCGGTGTGGTTCGTGTAATTTGTACAGATCCAAAGCATAAGCAACGTCAAGGTTAATTTTAAAATTGTGTTGCAAAATACTGCAAGTAATGTATAATACACCTTGCAGTTTTTTAATGTGCACTTATCGGCCCCCGCGTATCCTAACGGGCTTTGCGGAGGCTATTTTTTATAACTTTAATAGGAGTTCATAGTGGCCCGTATAGCTGGTATTAACATTCCTGATCAGAAGCATGCTGTAATCGCATTACAGTCAATTTATGGTATTGGACCAACTCTTGCTAAGAAGATTTGCTCTGATGCTCAAATAGATCAAGATGTTAAATTTAAAGATTTAGAAGAATCTGTAATTGACAAAGTTCGTGAACAAGTAGCTAAGTATACTGTTGAAGGCGATCTTCGTCGTGAAATTTCAATGAACATTAAGCGTTTAATGGATCTTGGTTGTTATCGTGGATTACGTCACCGTAAGGGTTTACCTGTTCGCGGTCAACGTACTAAAACTAATGCACGTACTCGTAAGGGTCCGCGCAAGGCAATTAAGAAGTAGTAGGGGTAATAAACATGGTTAAAGCCGCAACTAATGCACGCGCTCGTAAGCGTGTAAAGAAGCAAATTGCTGATGGTATTGCTCACGTACATGCTTCTTTTAACAATACAATCGTAACTATAACAGACCGTCAAGGTAATGCTTTATCTTGGGCGACTGCTGGTGGTTCAGGTTTTAGAGGTTCACGTAAGTCTACTCCATATGCAGCACAGGTTGCTGCTGAAAGAGCAGGTGAAGCAGCTAAGGAATTTGGTGTTAAGAATTTGGAAGTAATGGTAAAGGGTCCAGGTCCTGGCCGTGAATCTTCTATTCGTGCTCTTAATGCAATTGGTTACAAGATAACCAACATTACAGACGTAACCCCTATTCCTCATAACGGCTGTCGTCCACCAAAGAAGCGTCGTGTATAGTCTTCTTGGTTAATTGGAGAGAGATATAAATGGCAAGATATATTGGACCATCAATCAAATTAAGCCGTAGAGAAGGCTGTGATTTGTTTTTAAAATCAGGTGTTAAGACCTATAGTAATAAGAGCAAAAGAGCTAACAAGTTACCAGGTCAACACGGTGCAAATAAACCACGTGCTTCAGAATATGGTTTGCAATTACGTGAAAAGCAGAAAGTGCGTAGAATTTATGGTGTTTTAGAACGTCAGTTCAGAAATTACTATAAGACTGCTGCACGTTTAAGTGGCAATACTGGTGAAAACTTACTTCAATTGTTAGAAGGTCGCTTAGATAATGTGGTTTATCGTATGGGTTTTGGCTCTACAAGAGCGGAATCTAGACAATTAGTAAGTCATAAGGCGATTACTGTTAATGGTAAGGTTGTAAATATTCCTTCATACCAAGTAAGTCCTTCTGATGTGATTGCTGTACGTGAAAAAGCTAAGAAGCAAGATAGAATTAAAGTTGCTTTAGATTTAGCTAAGAATCGTGAAGGTAATAGTTGGATAGAAGTAAATGTTGATGATATGAGCGGTGTTTATAAGAATAAGCCTGAACGCTCTGAATTACCAGCTGATATTAAAGAACAGCTTATTGTCGAACTTTACTCTAAGTAATTTAGTCTCGGAAAGAGGGTATAATTTTGGGCTCTGTAACAGACTTTTTAAAACCAAAAACAATTGGTATAGAAATGATTTCTGCAAATCACGCAAAGATGGTAGTCGAACCTCTAGAGCGTGGTTTTGGAAATACTCTTGGTCAAGCTTTACGTCGTTGCTTGTTAATGTCAATGGATGGATATGCAATTACATCTGTTGTTATTGATGGTGTCGATAATGAATATTCAGTAAAAGATGATATACAGGAAGAAATTCTTGAAGTTCTTCTGAATGTTAAAAGTATCGTTGTAAATGTTGATGATGAATCAATTGATGAAGTAAAGTTGAGTTTAACTAAAACAGGCACAGGCCCAGTGTTAGCGAAAGATATAGAATGTCCTGAATTTGTTCAGATTATTAATCCTGAGCAGGTTATATGTCATTTGAATTCACAAAAATCTAGTATTTCAATAGGTTTTACAGTTCAGAAGGGCAAGGGATATGTACCAGCGAGTCTTTCTTCTCAAGTATCAGATAAGAAAGATTCTAGGTTGTGCTTAGATGCTTCATTTACACCTATTAAGTATTTTTCATATGACGTTGAGTCAGCTCGTGTAGAGCAGAGAACTGACTTAGATAAATTGGTTATTACAATTGAAACCAATGGTGTGATTGATCCTGAAAGTGCAATTAACAAGGGTGCTGAATTACTTCGCGAACAACTATATTCTTTTGTAGATCTTGACGCTGTTCAGACTATAAATATAGTAGAACAAACACAAATTCCAGCCCCTGATCCGGTTTTATTGAAACCTGTTGATGATTTGGAATTAACTGTTCGATCTGCAAATTGTTTGAAAGCTGAACAGATACAGTATATTGGTGATTTAGTTCAATGTACCGAGGTAGAATTATTACAGACTCCGAATTTAGGTAGAAAGTCTTTAAATGAAATTAAAGATGTTTTAGCTCAGCGTGGTTTGTCTTTAGGTATGCGTCTAGATAATTGGCCGCCTGCTGATTTACCTGGTGCTGGTACAAGAAATAAATCATAATTTTTTAGAAGGAATTTATCATGCGTCATCGTATGAGTGGCCGTCAGTTAGGTCGTAATTCAAGTAGCAGAGCTGCTTTGTTCCGTTCTTTGGCAGTGGCTTTATTTAGAGAAGAAACTATAAAGACTACTTTACCAAAGGCTAAGGAATTGCGTATTGTTGCAGATCGTTTGATCACTCTTGCTAAAACTGATAGTGTTGCAAATCGTCGTTTAGTTTTTGCTCGCACTCGTGATAGAGATATTGTAACAAAATTATTTAATGATATTGCAAAGCGTTGTGCTGAAAGACAAGGTGGTTACACTAGAGTGTTAAAGTGTGGTCTTCGTCCAGGTGATATGGCTCAAATGGCTTATGTATGTTTAACTGATCAAAAGGTTGAACCTGCAGAAGTTGTAGCTGAAAGTTCTGCTGAATAATTTTAGTTAATAAATAAGTTAAATTAAAGGTTTGAACAGTTGTTCAAACCTTTTTTAATTATGTAATATATTCTGTCTACTAAATTGTCTTTTTGGATAATATTATCTTCAATATAAACATTCTTTATAATCGCATTTAAGCAAAAATTATTTCAATTTTGTGATACATTTCATTTTTTTTTTTTTTTTTTTGAGTATAGTGAAATCTGTATTTGCTGAATTTATTTTTTACAATTTTTAATTTTAAAAATTATTAATAATAAATAAAAGCCAAACATAATATCAAAAGATAATGAAAGTTATAGCACTTTTATGTTCCATACAAAGAGTAAACATTGCTTATTTATTGTATTTTGTAGAGTTTGATTAAATGAAGGTAATAATTATTGCAGGAACTCGGCCTGAGGCTATTAAGGTTGCAGCATTAGTGTATGAGTTTAAAAAACATCCCGAAATTGATGTTTTACTGTGTAATTCTGGACAACATTCTCAATTGATAGATAGTGTTTTTGACGATTTTAAGTTAATACCTGATTTTTCTCTTAACGTAATGTCTGAGAATCAAAGTTTGGCGTCACTTACTGCTAAATTGTTTACATCCCTTGATAAAGTATTCGATGAAACAAACCCTGATTGGGTTGTTGTTCAGGGTGATACAACAACTGCAATGGTAAGTGCAATGTGTGCATTTTATAGAAATATCAAAATAGCTCATGTCGAGGCTGGGTTACGAAGTTTTGATAAAAAGTCACCTTTTCCAGAAGAGTCCAATAGACAGATAGTTACTAGAATAGCTGATCTTCATTTTGCTCCTACACGAAATTCATACGCAAATTTAATTAGAGAGGGTATTGATCCTGATTGTGCTTTCATAACGGGAAACACCGTTATTGATGTTCTGCTATGGGCCAAAGACTACCTAAAAGATAAGCCCCAATATTTGAATGAAAAAGTTGCAAAAGAAATAGAAAATGGTAAGAGAATAATTCTTATAACAGCTCACAGACGTGAAAATTTTGGAAAAGGTTTTGAAGGGATATGTGAAGCTATACGTGTATTAGCTAATAGATATAGCGATTGTTTATTTGTTTATCCTGTCCATTTAAATCCAAGCGTACAGAAGCCGGTTAATTACTATCTTTCTAATTTTGATAATATCTTATTATTTCCGCCTCAATCATATTTACATTTTCAATCTTTATTGAATTCATCATATCTTATTTTAACGGATTCAGGCGGTATTCAAGAGGAAGCTTCGGCATTAAGAAAGCCAGTATTAGTGATGAGAGATGTAACAGAAAGAATAGAAGGCCTTAAAACAGGTTGTTCTGTTTTAGTAGGTACTAATGCTAATTCGATTATTGATGTTACCTCTAATATTTTGGATGATAAAGACTTGTATAACCAAATGGTTAAAGCTCAAAATCCTTATGGACATGGACATTCAGCTGAACGAATAGTTGAAGCAATCATTAGGGCATCGGAGTTGTAAGTCGTGAATAGAATTTGTGTTTGTGGCCTAGGCTATATCGGTTTACCGACTGCAGCAATGTTTGCTACTAATGGTGTATATGTTTCTGGAGTTGAAATTAATCAGCATGCTATTGATACTATAAATCAAGGTAAGATTCATATAGTCGAACCTGGTTTAGCTGATATTGTCAAAGCAGTGGTTCAAAGTGGTCATTTAAAAGCTTCTAGTAACGCTAGTGAAGCTGATGCTTATATTATCTGTGTTCCTACACCATTTAGAGAGGGATTAGAACCCGATTTAAGTTATGTTGATGCTGCAATAACAGAAATAGCTTCTTATATTAGAAAAGGAAATACCGTAATTCTTGAATCAACTTCTCCTGTTGGTACTACAGAAAAAGTTGCTGAGATGCTTAATAAATTGAGACCTGATTTAGTTGTGTCCTCTGAGGATAGTGAAGAATGTGACATTTACGTTTCTTACTGCCCAGAAAGAGTTCTTCCTGGCAAAATCATGTCTGAGCTCATAAATAATGACAGAATTATAGGCGGTATAAACAAGATATCAGCTGAAAAGGCTGCTGATATTTATGCTATTTTTGTAAAAGGTGAGATTTTAAAAACAAATGCTAGAACTGCGGAAATGTCAAAGCTTGCAGAAAATGCATTTAGAGATGTAAATATTGCATTTGCAAATGAGTTATCCCTTATTTGTGACAAATTGAATATAAATGTATGGGAATTGATTAGTCTTGCTAATCATCATCCTAGAGTTAATATTTTAAATCCTGGGCCTGGAGTTGGTGGACATTGTATAGCAGTTGATCCGTGGTTTATTGTTAATAAAACCCCTGAACAGGCAAAACTTATAAGAACGGCTAGAGAAGTAAATGATTCAAAACCTAATTTTGTTGTTGAACAAGTCAGAAAGATTTCTAATAAGCATTTTTCTGGAAAGTGTTCAATTTCCTGTTTAGGTTTGGCATTTAAACCAAATGTAGATGATTTAAGAGAAAGCCCTGCTATTTCTATCACTAGAAATTTAGCAAGTGAATTTTTAGGAGCAGTTGTAGCTGTTGAACCAAATATTACAAGTATACCGAAAGAACTTGGTGATTTAGGTGTAGCTCTAGTGAGCTTGGAAGAAGCCTTATGTTCAGATATTTTAGTTTTATTAGTTGATCATAAAGAATTCAAATGTTTTATTCCCAAATTATCTTCTAATCAATTTCTTGTAGATACTAGAGGTTGTTGGGATTTATTTAATAAAGTTTAATTAGTAGGTTTGTTTTGAATAAAAAATTGACAACATGTAAAGATATTGCTGTCATAGGTATAGCACTAAGATTTCCAAATGGAATTAACAGTTTAGATGATTTATGGAAACTGTTATCCTGTGGAGAGTCTGCTATTTCTGAAATTCCTACTAATAGATGGCCAACGGATTTATATCAAGATTCAATAAAATCTATTCTTGGTAGAAGTGTAACTTTTAAAGCAGGAGTTTTAGAAAATATTAAGGATTTTGATGCTAGTTTTTTTGGAATTTCTCCAAAGGAAGCCGAATGGTTAGATCCTCAGCAACGTTTATTATTAGAAGTAACACATGAATGCCTTGAAGATGCTGGAATAAAAGTATCTGAATTTAAGGGAGCTAACTGCGGAGTTTATACAGGTATATCATCTTTGGATTACGGTTTACAAGCTCCAAAGGATTTACCTTCTATTTCAGCTTATACCATGACGGGAAATACCTTAAGTATTGCTAGCAATCGCATTTCTTATGTATTTGATTTACATGGACCATCTGTATCAATGGATACTGCATGTTCATCATCATTGGTATCTTTGCACTATGCTTGTCAAGCTATAAGAACAGAGGAAGTTTCTTGTGCGTTAGTAGCAGGAGTTCATTTACTTCAGGATCCATATTCTTTTGTAGGCTTTAGTAAAGCTTCAATGTTATCTCCTACTGGTACTTGTCATCCTTTTGCTGATGACGCAAATGGGTATGTTCGTTCTGAAGGTGTGGCTGTACTTTTATTAAAATCCCTAGAAGATGCAATTAAAGATAATAATAAAATTTATGCGGTTATTAAGGCAAGTGGTGTAAACACAGATGGCTCTAGAAAAAATGGTCTTACAATTCCATCAGATATTGCACAGAAAGAGTTGATGGAAAAAGTTCTTTTTCAGAGCGGATTAAAAGCTTCAGATATCGATTATGTAGAGGCCCATGGAACAGGAACACCTGTTGGTGATCCTATAGAAGCAAAGTCAATATCTTCTGTATATGCTGTAGATAGACAAAATAATCAAGTATTGCCAATTTCTTCAGCGAAGGGTTATTTAGGTCATATGGAACCGATGTCGGGTTTAGCTAGTTTTATAAAAGCGGTGCTAAGTCTTAATCATGGTTATATACCTCCTATACCTTTTGATTATGTTCCAAATAAAAATATAGATTTTAATAAACTCAAAATTCAGTGCACCCCAAATGGTTTAAATATTTGCAGTAAAGATATTCGTACAGCAGGTGTAAATTCATTTGGTTTTGGTGGGGCTAATGCTCACGTTATAGTTCAAAATTATTCCCCTAAAGTTGAAAGCACTATTTTTGAAAAAGAACAAAATACTGCTATTTCTAACTTAGACGATAAAGAATCATCTTATTCATTATTCGTTAGTGCAAAATCAAAAAATGCACTTAAGAAATTATGTTTAAAACATATTGAAACCTTAAACTCTCTACAAAACTTTGGAACAGAAGATTTTTTACTTCGAGCTTATACCTATAAAACATTTATAGCTAGAGATATTTATCCATGTAGAGTAGTTTTTTCAGCTTCTAATAAAGAAAGTTTTATTACTGAAATTAGAAATTTTATAGAAAATAAGGTTTCATATGGAGCTGATAACAATAATCTAGGTGGTTTTACCTATGTTGAAAGTCACATTGATTATAAAAAAATTGCTTTTGTCTTTAATGGTAATGGTTCTCAGTATATAGGAATGGGAGTAAATCTTTATAAAGAAAGTTCTGTATTTGCTGAGTTTATGGATATTCTTTCTGAAAAGATTGATAGATATCTAGATTTTTCTATTAAAAATTTATTATCTGATGATAACAATACACAGAATTCTGTAGTTGTGGATATTATTCAGAATACAAAGATTGCTCAACCATTAATTTTTGCGATACAGTTAGGTTTATGTAAATTATTGCAAATACATGGTATTACTCCTAAAGCTGTTATTGGTCATAGTATGGGCGAAATTGCAGCTGCTTATATTTCAGGAAAATTAACACTGGATGAAGCAATAAAAGTAATTTGCATCAGAAGTATGTTGCAAGATACAACACGTGGTCAAGGGAAAATGGCTGCCGTGTCTGTATCAAAGAATGAATTTAATAACATTTGTTGTGAATTGAACATAACAGATGTATGTGTTGCTGCTATAAATTCTGTTGATAATATTACAATATCAGGTAATACCTCATCTTTAAATACACTTGAAAAATTTTTTGTTAATAAAAAAATATTTTTTAAACTTTTAGATGTTGATTATCCATTCCACAGTTCATACATGGATGTTATTAAGGATAGTGTATTAAATGAATTGCATGATATATCAACAAACGATAAAGAAAATGAGGAAAAATCATCAGTAATTTCTTTCTATTCATCTGTAATAGGGACAAAATGTGAAAA
Organism: Succinivibrionaceae bacterium; assembly: GCA_051892875.1. Taxonomy (GTDB): domain Bacteria; phylum Pseudomonadota; class Gammaproteobacteria; order Enterobacterales; family Succinivibrionaceae; genus JBJFGR01. The sequence goes on along the minus strand of JBJFGR010000140.1, from coordinate 49,079 downwards.
AGACTTCTTATTAAATAATGTCTATTGGTGGCGAAATATTCGAGATGAAGTTAATTTTTATAGTGGTGTTAAGAGCCTTTTAGAAGATGGATATGATTATTTAATCGAAATTGGAACAAATGCTATTTTACAACGTTATTTAAGAGATATAGCAAAAGAAGTTACAAACAAAAATCTTGAAAAAGGAAATAGCTTAGTTATTAATCCAAAAATTTCTAGTACGTTACTTCCAAATAATGACAGTTTATCAAGAATGACAAAAGTTATAATGGAGAGTCATTTATTATGCTCAAATCTTGATAAATCATGTTTTTTTGGTGATGTTAATAACTTTAACCATAGTAATTTATTAAATAAAAACTTATTAGAGGCTCTAGAATTACCTCATTATGCATGGGAAAAGCAGCATTATGAGTATAAAAATTCAACAGAGAAGGTTGTAGAACATTTTAGAGAATCTCCATTATTAGGTTGGAAAATATCTTCATCTGAATACATATGGGAAAATGTTTTAGAACCTTCTAAGAATCAATTATTAAGGGATCATATTGTTGATGGTCAATATGTAGTAGCTGCGGCTGATTATATTGAGATAGTATTAGAAGCTTTAAAATCAATGCTAGGTAATTCTGCGATAGAGAATTTATGTCAATGGTTTAATATAGAATATCTAGACATTATAAATCCAATAACCATGGATAATAAAGAATGCTATAAGTCTGTTAGAGTAAAGATTTTGTCAAATACTCAGGATTTTGAAATTCTAAGTAAAGATTACCTAAGTAATGATGATTGGTTGCTAAATATTAAAGGACGATTATATTCAGTAACAACTTCTAATTCACTTGTTGATAACAAGAATAGTAAATTTATAGATTCAAGTAGTAATTCTTTTGTTTATTCATTGGATTCATGTGAAATATATGATTTAACCAAAAAGTTAGGATTAACCTACGGTAAAAATTTTAGGCAACTAACTAAAGTAGTTGTTAATGAATCTGAAAAGATGCTAAAGGTATGTTTAGTATCTAATAATGAATGTAGCTCAGAATATGTAATTCATCCTGGAGTTATAGATGCAGGTTTTCAGGGATTATTAGCATCTATTATTGGCAATTCTAGAGAAACTACAACGAACTCTACTTTATCGACTTATTTACCTGTAAAGTTTGGTAACGTTTCAATTAAAAGTAACATTAGTAATTCTAAAATAACTTATATTATTGGTAAGTTATTAAAGATTAGTTCAAGAAGTTTATTAGCTGAATTTAGTATATTTAATGCAGATAATGAATGTGTAGGTTTTTTACAAGATTGTAGATTCAATGTTCTTCCTAGAGCTAATAATATGAATGAGCAGAATATTAGTTTATGGCACTATGAACAACAAGCGTTACGCCATAATTTAATTTCTACCATTGATGATAAAGAATTTACACCTAAAAAAATTGCAGAATTTTTATCAAAATTAAGCTTGCCTGAAATCTTTGTTAAGCGAAGAAAAATATGGTTTGAAACAGTATTACCACTAATTGAAAATGCAGTTCTTTATTATTGTTTAGAGTCTTTAAAGATAGCATTAAGTTCAGTAGATAATTTTACATTATCAGAACAAACAAAAGATTCTTTACATCCATTAGTGTTATACATTATAGATTTATTAGTAGATCATAATCTTATAGCTATAAATAACAATAATCAAATAAATTTTATTTCAGAAAGTGAGGAATCATCAGGAGATGAAATTTTACGTTACGCTTATGAGAACTGTCCTGAAGCTATATATGAAATTTTACCGATCTACAGACTTGGTAATAAGTTACCGATAGTTGTTTCAGAGTTAATACAAAACGAATTTTCTAGTACTGAAAATACAAAGAATACAAAAAATACAACGATAAATACAAAGATAAATGATTACAGCACAATTTATGCTGGTAATGCTATGAAATATAAGGGTATTTATAAAGCTTTATTAGAATTTATAGTTTTGTTAAAGCGTTTTGTATCAAATAATAAGCATATATTGAGAGTTTTAGAACTAGGTAATAAGAACTTAATACAAACTATTGTTAACAAAGAATTTAACGGTAACTTATCAAGTTTTGAAATTGTATCTTTAGAAGTTTTTGATTTTGATTCTAGAAATTTATCAATAAAAGAAGAAAAACTAAACCAAATAAAGAATTCATTAGAACAATCAGGACATAATGCTTTTGATTTAATTGTTATAGATGAACAATTATGTTACGTAAAAGATTATGACCAGGCCTTATTAAATATATATAATCTTTTATCAAATAAAGGCTTATTAATAGTAATTGAAAGAAACAGTGATTGGTCTGCTAATATTCTTAATGGATTAGATAAATCTTGGTGGTTAGAAGATAAAACTTCGATACTAAAGCCAAGTTCATATTGGGAGTCTTTATTAAAATCAAGTTACTTTAATGATACTGCTATATATACAGAACCAACATCAGCTGGTTTGCAAACTGGTTCATATTTAATTTTTGCACAAAAAGATTTAAGTTGTAGCAATAATCAAACAATAAAAAATATAGAAATTAATAATCAGATTTATACAAATAATGAAAATATTTTATTTATAGTTTCTACTAATAACCAAAATTTTGAAGAAAAAAATTCAGATAAATGTGTAGTAAAAGAATTAATAATAAATAAATTACTAGATAAGGTGAATAGTGCTGTCAGTGCATCTGTTATCTACGAAAAAATTGAATCAATAGAATTAGATATAGATATAAAAGCTTATTTGTTGAAAACAACATTTAATAAAGTAGTTTATGTAGTTTCTTGCATAGATGAATTAAAGACACCTAATGTATTACAACAACTTGCCAAATTAGCTAATAATTTATATGAAATTAATTCAAGTTGTAGAGATATTTCATTAAGTGTAATTACTTTCAACGCCAATGAAGATTCGACTTCATCGGCAATTAGAGGTGAAATTAGAGTTATATCTAATGAGTTAAAGAATATTAATATTAACTCTATTAACATTGAAATCGATTCAATAACATCTGTGGATAATTTCCAAAAAGTAGTCGATTTTAAAGTTTCCTCAATATGGAACGAATTGATTGCTTCATGTGGTTTAGATGAAATAACCATAGAATTATCTAACGAAAGAAATTCTTTAGATTTATTTAACAGAACAGTTATTAAAAAAGGATTTTCTGATTTAACTTCATTTTATAAAGAATCATTACTAAATAATAATATTTTAGGAAAGGCTTATTATTTAGATTTTTCAGCTCCTGGTAGATTAAAGAATTTATGCTGGATTGAAAAAGAAATACCAAAAGCAGAAACTTTAGCATCAAATGAAGTGTTAGTTGATGTAAAAGTTACAGGTTTAAATTTCAGAGACATAATGATGACTATGGGTTTAGTTCCTGAGGATGCGTTAGAAAAAGGATTTTCAGGTCCTTTCTTAGGTTTTGAGTTTTCAGGGGTTATCTCAGCAATAGGTTCAAACGTAAGTGATTTTGCAATAGGTGACCGAGTATTAGGTTTTGGGTCTTGTTGCTTTAGTAACAAGGTAGTAGTTAAAGACTACTCAATTTCTAGAATACCAAAAAAATGGTCTTTTGAATCTGCAGCCACTGTTCCAATTGTATTTTTTACAGCCTGGTATGCTCTATCAACCTTGGCTAATATGAAAAAGGGTGAAAGTATATTAATTCACGGAGCTGCAGGTGGTGTTGGCATTGCAGCAATTCAAATTGCTAAATATTTAGGTCTTGAAATTTATGCTACAGCAGGTTCGGAATCTAAGCATGATTTCTTAAGAATGTTAGGTGTTGAACATATCTACAATTCAAGAGAGTTAGATTTTAGAACGGAATTGTTAAGAGATACAAATGGGCAAGGTGTAGATGCTGTTCTAAATTGCTTATCAGGCGAAGCAATGAGAGAAAGTCTAGGTTTACTAAAACCATTTGGTCGTTTTATGGAATTAGGTAAAAGAGATTTTGTAGAAAATACTTCTTTAGGCCTAAGATACTTTAAAGAAAACATTAGTTACTTTGCAATTGATGTTGACCAGTTATTTAAGTTTAATCCAATAAAAGCTAAAGAAATTTTTAATCAAGTAATAGACTTATTTAAAAAAGAAGTATTTATTCCATTACCATATATATCATTTAGTAATAATGATATTGTAAACGCTTTTAAATATATGCAACAGGGCAACCAAACAGGTAAGGTGGTTGTTACTATTGATGAATTAAAATCATCAATAGTAACAAATATAAATAATATAAAAAATAACGTTATTTCATCTAAAGATATTTGGTTGATAACAGGTGGCACAAGAGGTTTTGGTTGGGCTACAGCTAAGTATTTATTAGAACAGAAGAAAGTAAAACAAGTGATTTTAGTTTCTCGTTCTGGTATTACTGATGAGTCTGTGATTAAAGAATCAAGACAATACTTAGTGAACAAAGAATCCAACGAATGCTCCAATACAGATAGAATTATCGTTAAACGTTGTGATGTTTCAGATAAGAATGCTCTTGAATATTTATGGCAAGATTTACTAAGCAATAATATTCAAGTAACTGGCATTGTTCATGCTGCAGGGGTTTTTGCTGATTGTTTATTAAAAGATATAACAGTTGAGCATTATCAAAAGGTATGGAACTCCAAATATATTGGTGCTAAAAATCTTCATGAGTTATCAAAGAAATCATCAACGGTTAAGAATTTTGTAGTGTATTCATCTATATCTGTAGCAATTGGAAATATTGGTCAAGCTAATTATGTTGCAACAAATTCTGCTTTAGAAGCATTGGTTAACAAAAGAATACAAGAAGGCTATAACGCATGTTGCATTGAATGGGGGCCAATAAGTGATGTTGGTTACCTACAAGACAAAGGACAAGTTAAAAAGTCTTTAGAATTAGCAATTGGAACTGAAGCTTTAAATAGTGCTGAAGCTTTATCACTATTACCAGAAGCAATTATTCGTGGTGGTACCCAGATAATAGCTAATTTAAATTGGTTAAGTATAAGTGAATCAATAGGAAAAGTTCCTTCTAGAATATATGCATTAGTACAGGATTCAAAGAATCAGAACCAATTTATTAGTACAAATAATCTTTTATTAGCAATAAAGGATAAAACAAAGTCTGAAGCGGTAAACATAATCTCAAATATCTTAGTATCTGAAATAGCAGATACCATGGGTTTTACCACGGAACAAATCAATAAAGAACAAAATCTTCAGGATATGGGCTTAGACTCTTTAATGGCAATGGATTTGATTGTATCAATTGAAAAACAAACAGGCATAAAGCTTTCAGTTATGGCTTTCCAAGACAATCCGAATGTAAACAAGCTATCACTTAAGATCTATGAAAAAATGGTAGGAAGTGATGAAGGTTTTGCAGAAGCTACTGAAGTATCTAGTGATGAAAATAATAGCAACTCTGTTATAAAACAGGTTTTAGCTACTCATGTTGAAAGCGAAGATCTACAAGATTTTTTAGTAAATAAGGAGGTTAAATCAAATGATTAACTCTAAGTTTACTAATATGCTAAATAAATTTAAGCAAGAAAAGTCTATAAAGCAAGAACAGCAATATGTAGGAAAAACTGCTTCATATAAAACAACGAATGCTTCTTTTTCAGATCACCAGCTGATGCAAAAGATAAAAACCATGAGAAGTTTAGGGAAGAACTTTAATATTGAAGATCCATTCTTTAAGGTGCATGAACATGTAAAAGGTGTGATGACAACGGTTAATGGCAAAAATTGTATTAACTATTCAAATTACAACTATTTAGGTTTAAATGATCATCCAAAATTAAGAGAAGCGGCAATAAATGCAATTAGGGAACATGGTACTTCTGTTGGAGCTAGTCGGTTAGTAGCAGGGGAAAGGCCATTCCAAAGACAACTTGAAAAAAAATTAGCCAAACTTTATCACAAAGATGATGCAATTACTTTTGTAAGTGGTCATGCTACAAATGTAAGTGTAATAAGTACATTATTTGGTGATAAAGATTTAATTATCTACGATGCTCTTGATCACAACAGTATTATTCAGGGGATTAAGTTGTCAGGAGCAAAATATTATCCATATGCTCATAATGATTTATTTGTTTTAGAAAATATTTTACAAAACAACAGAGCTAATTACGAACGAGTTCTTATAGTTACTGAAGGTTTATTTAGTATGGATGGAGATATTCCTAATTTACTTGAACTGTTAAGAATTAAAAAAGAATATGGTTGTGTTTTAATGATTGATGAAGCACATGCTTTAGGAGTTTTGGGAACAAAGGGAACTGGTATAGCTGAACATTTTAATATTGATGAAAACGAAGTTGATATTTGGATGGGAACTTTAAGTAAAACTCTTGCCAGTTGTGGTGGATATATTGTTGCAAATCAAGATATTGTAGATATTTTAAGATACAACGCGCCTGGTTTTGTATATAGCGTAGGTTTATCAGCACCAATGGCAGAAGCTGCTATAACAGCACTAGATATATTAGAGCAAGAACCAGAAAGAGTTTTGAGATTACAAAACAACAGCAAGTTGTTTTTACAACTTGTTAAAGAACAAAAGATCAACGTAGGCAATGCAATTGGTTATGCGGTTATTCCTGTTATTACAGGAAGTTCGCACAAGGCAATCAAGCTTTCAGCAGCATTATTCAATGAAGGCATAAATGTGCAACCGATAATTCATCCTGCAGTTGAAGAAAAGCAGGCGAGATTGAGATTTTTTATTACCTCAGAACACACAAGTGAACAGATTAGAAATACAAGTGACATATTAGTTAAGGTAAGTAAGCAGGAAGGGGTTATTTAATGGTATTTGGGAAGATAGGATTAGCTTTAGTTATTTCAGGAATTTTTATTTCTGGATGTAGCTTTCCACATGCGGGTCCAAGCTATGGATCTGTAGAGGAGCTAAATGAAGCTGAAAATACTCAATATCCAATACCAATTTTAAAGATAAGTGATGAAATCACTAACATAATGAAGAAACACGAAGAAAATCTTTCATTTAAAAAGATTTTTGGGGATGTAAAGCCTGATGTTTTTAAGGTGCAAAGTGGGGATTCTGTTGATTTATATATATGGGAAAGCAGTCCGGCACTACTATTTGGCGCGAAGAGTTATGATGCTGAAGATTTGTCAGTTACCTCAAATAAGTTGCCAACACAATTAGTTGAAGAGGATGGAAATATTAGAGTTCCATTTGTAGGGCAAATTAAGGTTGCTGGAAAAACGGTAAGGCAAATAGAAAAAGATATTTTAGATAGCTTAAAAAATAAAGCAAATAATCCTCAGGTAATGCTTCATGTATCTAATAGACCATCTGCACAGATGACTGTAATTGGGGATGTAAAAAATAGCACGAATATTAGTTTAACACCAAAAGGTGAAAGGGTGTTAGATGCCTTGGCGCTAAGTTCTGGCGTTAGCCAAAACTACAACAAAATTATGCTTAGTCTTACAAGAGATGGCAAAACTACAAGTTTGCCATTAGAAACTGTAATAGCAAATCCCAATGAAAACATCTATGTGAATGCAAAGGATGTGTTAGTTGCAATGTACCAACCTTGGACTTTTACAGTTTTAGGACCTGGTGGCAAAAACCAAGAAGTAAAGCTTGAAGCCACAGGACTAAATATAATTGAAGCCATTGCAAGAGTTGGGGGATTAAACGATAACGTAGCAAATCCTAATGGCGTGTTTATTTTTAGATTTGAGAATAAAGATATATATAAAGAGTATGCAAAAAGTTATACACAATCATTAGTAACAAACAGTGAACTTGAAGAAGCTGAAAAAATACCTGTTGTGTATCAGTTATACATGGGAGAGGCGAGAGCATTGTTTGAGGCTCAGAATTTTAAGATAAAGAATGGGGATGTGGTTTATTTAGCATCATCTGGTGCAAACGAACTATCGAAGTTTTTAAGAATGGTTGGTTTGATAGTTAATCCGTTGGTTTCATGGGGGAATACCGTAAATAATCTTGCGGAGTAGAGTTACGGAATAAAGTATGAGTAGAAATCCTTTTACAAGCACATTGATGGTATGGAAAGCTTTGTTCCTTAAAGATGCGTTATCACGCTTCTTTGGGAGTAGAGGTGCTTGGGCTTGGCTACTTATTGAACCAGTTGCACATATATTAGGTATGTCCTTTATTTATGCTTTGATAAAAAAAGGAACTATGGGTGGAGTTGCAATGCAACTATGGATTATGACAGGAATGTTGTCATTCTTTTTATTTAGAAGAACAGCAGTACAAGTGCTTCATGGTATTGATTGCAACAGAGCTTTTTTTGCATTTAGGCAAGTAAGACCATTTGATGCGGCAATTTGTAAAGCTGGAGTAGAAGCATTCTCAATGTTTTGGGTGGCAATAATTATTGCTATTGCTTTTATGTTTGCAGGATTTGAATTAGTTCCCGATAACATTTTAATAGTACTAACTGCATTATTAGGACTTTGGTTATTAGGATTAGGTTATGGTTTGGTATCTTCTGTAATGATGAGATTAGTTCCAGATTCGGGATTTATCTTACAGATAATAATGATGCCTCTAATGATTATTTCAGGGATTATTTTACCAATATCAAGTATTCCAGAACCTTATAGAGATTATTTACTTTATAACCCTCTACTTCATGGAATAGAGGTTGTAAGACTAGGATTTTGGGAAAGCTACCATACTGTAGATGTGTCTATGAGCTATTTATATTTTTGGACAATATTATTGTTGGTCTTGGGGTTAGCTCTATATAGAGCTCTAGAAACTAGACTTGTTATTCAATAAGGTTTTATTAATGAGTATTTTTATTATTCCTATGGCTGGATTAAGCTCCAGATTTTTTAAAGCAGGATATACAAAACCAAAGTATCAGTTAGATATACAAGGTCAATCCATGTTCAGCTGGTCAGTTTTGTCGTTCGAAAATTATTTTAAGACTGATACCTTTATATTTGTTTGCAGAAATGTTTATCAAACCCCAATTTTTATTGCTGATGAAATTAAAAAATTAGGAATAGAAGATTACAAAGTAATTTGTTTAGATTATGAAACAAGAGGTCAGGCAGAAACGGTATTTCTTGGGTTGTCAAATTATTTTAAAGATATGCAATCCCCAAATATATTTGAGAATGATTTATATATCTTTAATATTGACTCAAAAATAATTGATTTTAAAAAACCTAATTTTGTTACAACCTGTGATGGATATTTGGAAGTGTTTAAGGAAGAAGGCAATCATTGGTCATTTGTTGAACCAGGCGAAAATGGGACAGTGTTGAGAACAACAGAAAAAGATCGTATTTCTGATTTATGTAGTGATGGTCTTTATTATTTCAGTACAGTAAATAAGTATATGGATTTGTTTAATAAAACACTTCAAGAAAACAAATTTGTTAAAAATGAGCTATATATAGCCCCTATGTATAACGACCTTATATCAAGAGGGTTAACTGTAAAGTATGAACTAGTTGACAGAGAGAAGGTAATTATATGTGGAACCCCTTCTGAGTACATTCAAATGATTGAGGGAAAATAATGAAAAGATTAATAATGGATTTGGACAATACAATTTCTATTAATAAAACAGGAAATTATGCTGAGGCAACCCCTGTTTTAGAAGTTATTGAAAAGATGAGAGAGTATAAGAATTTAGGATTCGATATAGTGATTTTTTCGAGCAGAAATATGCGCACATATGAAGGCAATCTTGGAAAAATTAACGCAAATACATTACCTGTAATTATTGAATGGCTAAATAAACATGATGTACCGTACGACGAAATCTATGTAGGAAAAGCTTGGTGTGGAAATGAAGGATTTTATGTGGATGATCGTGCTATTAGACCACGAGAATTTACATCTTTGCCTTATGAAGAAATAGTGCAATTAATGAAGAAGGATAAAATATGATAGTAATTAATTCAGCAGATTATGTTATTTCTGAATTGCAAAACGAAATAGGAAAAATACCGCCCGTTTTTTTACCAATTGGCAATAAACACATTTTGAAGTATCAGGTAGCATTTCTAAGAGATAAGTATTCAGATGAGTCAATCTATGTAAGTTTGCCTCAAAATTATTCATTATCTAAACATGAAATCAATATTTTAACTGAATTAATGGTTAAACCAATATTTGTAAAAGATAATTTTACATTAGGAATGGCACTTTTATATGTACTGAATAGTATTGGTACATATGATGGGTCGATTCGTTTACTTCATGGAGATACGTTAATAAAAGATTTACCTGAAGGAGATGATTTCGTTTGTATTGGTACAACGACAAATGATTATAAATGGAAAAATTATAAAAGTTTTTTTGATTCAAATAGTGTATGGGCAGGTTTCTTTTCATTTTCATCTATTACAAAGTTTTTAACAAATCTAGCTTCAGTTCAAGGAAATTTTGTAGAAGCAGTTACAACTTATAATGATGAGATGTCATTATCATTCGTTAATGTAAATGAATGGTATGACGTGGGACATGTAAATACGTATTTTACTAGTAGATGTACTATTACAACTCAAAGAGCATTTAATTCCTTAAGAATTAGTGATGGAGTTGTTTGGAAATCAGGAGAACCTACTAAAAAGATTGAGGCGGAAGCTAATTGGTTTGATAATATTCCATCAAAATTAAAAAGATATATACCTCAATTTATAGAAACAGGTTGTTGTTCAGATAAGCCTTTTTATGTAACAGAGTTTGTATCTTGTCTCCCATTAAATGAACTATATGTTTATGGTAGAAACACTGTTCATTATTGGTCAAAAATCTTCGATCTTATTTTTGGTTTTATGCAAGCTGCAAAGAATTCATTTCCAAAGGATAATTTGTCACTTATTCATGATGTAAAAATTGGTTCTGATTCTTTATTTAGAGACAAAACTTTATCAAGACTAAACGATTATTCGTCAAAGCAAAATTTTGAATTAACTTCTTCAGTTATATATGAAGGTAAAATTTTACCGTCCACTATCAATATAGCAAATGAATGTATTGAAAAATCACTAGCTTTACCAATTGTAAATACTATTCTTCATGGTGATTTATGTTTGAGTAATATTATTTACGATTCACGTAGCGAAAATATAAAAGTTATAGATCCTAGAGGATTAGATTTTAAAAATAATTTTTCTATTTATGGTAATCAAGTTTATGACATATCCAAACTTATCCATTCTATAGTTGGTATGTACGATTTTATCATTGCTGATTTGTATGAGTTAAATTATAGCGAAGACAATGGTTGGTCTTTGATTTTTAATGAAGAACAAAGATATAAAGATATTCAAAGAAATCTAATGGAAAGAAAGATTATAGACAAGGAAGTAATTTCTATGGATATGTTAATTGCTCCTACAATTTTGTTGTTCCTAAGTATGATTCCTTTACATTTTGATAAGCCAAACAGACAAAAAGCTATGTTAGCAAATGCTTATCGCTTATATAGCATGTATATGTGCAAAAAGTAACATCTAGGATGATTATTGTAAAGAATGTTTACAAGCGCTACACCACAAAACTTGGTGTAAGTGATTGGGTTCTAAAGGATATAAACCTAACAATTCCTAAAAATGTAAGTGTAGGGATTGTAGGTGGTAATGGAGCAGGAAAATCAACGCTTCTTCGCATAATTGGCGGAGCCGATTATGCCACTCTAGGAACTGTTGAAAGACAGTGCCGAGTGTCATGGCCAATGGGCAATGGTGGTGTTGAAGCTACTATGACGGGTAGACAGAATGCTAAGTTTACTTGTCGAATTCATGGTTTTGAGCAAGACATGGATTATAGAATCAAGCGAATTGAGGAATTTGCAGATATTGGTAAATATTTTGATATGCCGGTGAATACATATTCAGCAGGGATGCGTTCAAGGTTGCAATTTGCTTTATCTTTGGCGTTTGATTTTGATGTGTATATTTCAGACGAGGTGACATCAGCTGGAGATGCTTCATTTAAAGCAAAAGCAGAGAAGGCATTTAAGGATATGGTAGGAAGAGCAAGCATTATTATGGTAGCACATAATGACGGAATGTTAAAAAGCTTTTGTCAGGCAGGGATATTTTTATACAAAGGTCAGGCAACTTGGTATGACAAAATTGATGATGCGTTGCATGCATATAAGGAAACCATAAAGGCATGAATACGGAAGTAAAGACTGAAGATAGTAGATCATTAGTCGTACGAGAACTAGGTAGAACAACAAGAATTGTGAACAGAATATTCAAGGTAATATTCTTAACTGTTTATGTGTTCTCAGTAGTTGTTTGCATTTACTGGATGGTTGCATCTGACAGATATGTATCAGAAGCAGTAGTTTTAGTACAAAATACTGAAACGGGAAGTTCATCAACACCTGCTGATTTATTAAGTATGTTTGCTGGTGGATCAGGTAGTAAAACTGATCAACTGTTATTAATTGAATTTTTAACATCTATAGACATGTTAAATAAGCTTGATAAAGAGCTTGATTTAAGAAGTCATTATAGTGATACAAATGCAGATATTATTTCTCGTTTATGGAGTAAAGATATTTCAACTGAATGGTTTTATAAATACTTTCAGAAAAGGGTAGCTGTTACATACGATGATTTTAGTGGGGTTGTAAGAATAAGTGCACAAGCATTTGATCCAGAAACAGCAACAAAAATAACAACATTGCTTGTTCAAAACGGAGAGGAGTTTATGAATAAACTCAGCCATAAAATAGCCGATGATCAAGTAAAGTTTTTATCTGAGCAGACAGATATTGCTAAAAATGAGTTATTAGCAGCGAATGAAAAATTACTTGAATTTCAAAATAGAAGAAATATGGTTTCTCCTAGTACGGAAGTTCAAAACTACCAAACACTAATTGCTGGATTAGAAAAGCAAAAAAGTGAATTGATGGTGAAGATAGCTTCACTTCCTGCCAACCTTGGTACTCATAACCAAATTAGAGATTCTCTAAACAAGAATGTGAACGCTATTGATGAACAAATTGCTCAGTTACGACAGAAAGTAACTAATGCAAATGACAAAGTAAGTGCATTGAATGAACTTGCAGATGAAGAAAATTTATTAAAGCTTGATGTGGAATTTAAGAAGGAAATCTACTCCTCAACTTTATCAGGTTTAGCTAAAGGCAAATTGTCAGCTGCAAGACTAATAAAGAATGTAGGTATTCTTCAATCGCCATCAAAGCCACAGTATGCAATGAAACCAGAACGCATATACTGCATTGCAACGACCATGGTTGTAATGCTACTAGTGCTGGGGATGTTGCAGTTGCTTAAAGCGGTGATATTGGATCATGTTGATTAAAAATAGTTTTTGTTTTGTTGAATATAATAAGGATATTTTATGCTTAATATAGTTGTTCCTATGGCTGGTTTAGGCAGTCGTTTTCAAAAAGCAGGGTACACAACACCAAAGCCTTTAATTCCCGTTAATGGTGTTCCAATGATTCAGGTTGTGATAAAGAATTTAACACCAAAACAGGAGCATAGATTCATATTTATTGTTCAACAAGAGCAGATTGAAAAGTACGAATTAGACAAAAAACTAAAAGATTTTGCTCCTAATTCAGTAATTATTCCAATTACTTATTTAACAGAAGGTCAAGCATCAACAGCACTATTAGCAGAAGATTATATAAATAATGATGATCCTGTAATGTGTGCAAATTGCGACCAGTTCATTGATTTTGATATAAACGATTATCTAAATAAAATGGAAAACGAGAAACTGGATGGTTTGATTATGACAATGAAATCTGATGAAGATAAGTGGTCATATGCGAAAACCAGCGAAGATGGTTTAGTTGTGGAAACTGCTGAAAAGAAGGTGATTTCAGATGATGCTACTGTTGGAATCTTTAATTTTGTTAAAGGTTCAGATTTTGTTAAATATACAAAAATGATGATAGAAGACAATCTTCGTGTAAATAATGAATTTTATATTTGTCCAGTTTATAACTATTTGGTTAAAGATAATAAGAGAATCGGAATTTATCCAATAGGTAAAGAATTTGATGGTATGTATGGTTTGGGTACTCCAAAGGATCTAGAGAAATTTTTAACACTTCCAATTTCAAAAAAGATAGGTTAATCATGAAAATATTAGCACATCGTGGTTTTTGGCAAAAAGAATCAGAAAAAAACAGTAGAGAAGCTATAAAAAGAGCTTTTGATAATGGATTTGGTATTGAAACCGATTTACGAGATATTTGCGGAAGAATAGTAATTTCTCATAATTGCCCAGCTGGAAATGAAGTTTCTTTTGAAGATATTCTAAATGACTTAGATTCTAGAAATCTTATGCTTGCCTTAAACATAAAGGCTGATGATCAGTCTGAAGAAATTATAAGATTATTAAACAATTTTAAAGTGAACAATTATTTCACTTTTGATATGTCAATTCCTGAAATGGTTGTTCAGTCAAAACAGAACATTGAATATTTTACAGGTGTGTCTGACATATGTAGAGAAGGAGTTTTGTATGAAAAATCTTCAGGTGTTTGGTTAGATTCATTTGATAATCTTTGGTACGACAGGTTTGAACTAAAAGAAATTATTAAAAGGGTAATTATACAGGATCATAAGAAACTATGTATTGTATCTGAAGAACTGCATCATAGAGATGTGATGAAACAATGGGAATGTATAAAAAGTGTTAATTATGTAAATAATGAATCGCTTTTTCTTTGTACAGATAAACCTCTAGAAGCAAAGGAGTTTTTTAATGTCTAAAATAAAGGCTATTTTTTTCGATATGGATGGGGTGTTAATCGAGGCAAAAGATTGGCATTATGAGGCTCTTAACAAGTCACTAGGCCTTTTTGGTTATACGATTACAAGAGAAGAACATTTGCATAGTTATGATGGTTTACCAACAAAGGTAAAATTGCAAAAGTTGACGGAGGAAAAGGGGTTGCCTTCAGATTTACATAGTTTCATTAATGAAATGAAACAACAATATACATTTAATATCGTTGAAAATCTATGTAGACCAAGATTTAACCACGAATATGCTTTATCAAAGTTAAAAGCAGAAGGATATATTTTAGCTTGTTGTTCTAATTCCATTCGTGATTCCATAGAACTCATGATGAAGTATAGTCATTTAGGTAAGTATCTAGACTTTATTATTTCAAATCAAGATGTTCAAAAGTCAAAACCAAATCCCGAAATTTATCTAAAGGCATTGGAAAAAGCTGGAATAAAACCTGATGAAGCGATTATTTGTGAAGATAATGAAAATGGAATAAGGGCTGCAATAGGAGCAATTGGTAAAAATAATGTTCTTATTATTAACGATGTGTCAGAAGTTAACTACGATAATATTAAAAAGAAAATTAAACAGTTGGAGGAAAAATAAAAATGAATGTTGTTTATCTAATTGGGAAAGATACTGTATTGAGCGATTCTGAGTATCCTCTATTTTTAATGGAAGTAGACAATAAAACAATATTGGAAACACAAATTGAAAAGTTTTCATCATTATCTGATGTAAATATAATTTTTTGCGTAAAGAAAGAAATAATTAAAAAATATAATTTTGACTATCTTATCCATGAATTATTACCTAATGCTAAGTTAGTTGCCTTAGATGGTGATACTCAGGGGGCTTTATGCTCAGCACTTATGACCTCTCAATATGTTAATAATGAAGAAGAACTAGTTTTGCTTGCAATTAATGATTTTGTTGATTCTGATTATAATTCCATTGTTAACTATTTTAGAAATGAACATGCTGATGCAGGTGTTGTTTCATTTCATTCCATTCATCCAAGATATTCATATGTACGTCTGAATGATAAGAAACAGCCACTAGAATTTTGTGAGAAGAAAACAATTAGTAAAAATGCTCTAGCTTCTTTTTACTATTTAAAAAAAGGTTCTGATTTTATTGAAGCTGCTAAGAATGTCATTCGTAAGGATAGTCCTGAAAATGGAGCTTTTTATATATCTATGGCATATAACGAATTAATTTTGTCACAAAAATCTATAGCAGTGTATCAGATTCCAAATAATCTTTACCATCCACTTAAGAATGAAATGGAATTAGCAAGATATATTACTGATTACAAAGAAAGAGAGATTTTTAAATGATAGTAAGTCATATTAACGATATGAAAGGAGGATGGTTTATAGGTAACTTTGAACCTTCGTTATATAAAACAAATGATTGTGAAGTGGCTATTAAACGATACAAAAAAGGTGATTATGAGCAAGCTCATTTTCACAAAATTGCGACTGAGTATACGGTGATCATTTCAGGTAAAGTATCTATGAATGGCAAGGTATATTCAGCAGGAGATATTATTATTATGGAACCTGGAGAAGCTACTGATTTTTTATGCCTTGAGGACGGAACAACAAATGTAGTTGTAAAGCTTCCAGGAGCAAACGATGATAAATATTTATTAGAAAACGATAAAATATAAAAGATCATACTTTTTATAAGGACATTAATAGTTGTTAAGTATTGAGCAATAGGTTGCGTTAAAAAATGTTCGGAATATTTAAATCAAAAAAAACATATAATTTTTCCAAAGGCTTTGGATATGCTGAAGCAAAGATTCGTAAAAGTACCAAAAATAAGACTGTACTTGCTGATAAATTAAGAATTCTTGCAAAAGAATCTTTTGAGAGTTATCCACTTGATGCGTTACGTGTTATGAGTGAGTCTAACGAACTAGTACCTCAGAATACTAAGGTTAAGTGGATTGGATTTAAAATGTATGATCTTGGTGAAGTTAGAAGTGGCTATGAAAAGCTTATCTCTCTACCCAAAGAGGCTTTTGTTTCAGAATCTGAACATAAAAAATTTAATAAGATTGTAGAAGAATTTAATTACCTTGAACTTATTGAGGCAAATATTAACAACACAACTGTAGAAGAAGTTAAAGTAGAAACAAAATCAGAAGTTCTAAATATGATGTCATATAAGACTCAAGACGAATGGATGAAAGCAGCGAAGAAACAAATTTTGAATTTTAGAACATCTAAATTTCAAAAGTTCAGCAAGCCTTCTTCAAAAAGAATAGGGATTATTTGTGATGAACCATTTCTACAGTATGTAAAACCTGCTGCTGATTTTGTATATCTAACACCTGATAATTACGAATCTGTTATTAACTGTACTAATGAAGAACAAGATAAAATTCAAAAGCCACTAGATATGTTGATGGTAGTTTCCACATGGTTGGGAATTGATTCTGTATGGAGAGGGGTTTCATTTATACCAAAATCTGAGAATGCATACGGTTATGAGCGAACAATAGCTCTTAACTGCATAAGTTTATGCAAGAAAAACCAAATTCCAGTAGTGTTTTATAATACAGAAGATTCATCACATCTAGAGAAGTTTATTGAATTTGCTTCTATTGCTGATTATGTTTATACAGCAGATGCTTCAACAGTTACAACACTAAATGATATTTGTACTGATGCAAAATTAGTAGAGTATCTGCCATTAGGGGTTAATCCACTTATTCACAATCCAGTAGGAATGCGTTATACCGTAGAACCTAATAGTGTCGTTTATTCAGGAGTTTGGTTTGCTGAAAAAGAAAACAAAGTAAAAGAATTAACAAAGATATTTAATAGTGTTATAGCAACTAAGTTACCACTTCATATTATAGATGGAGCATATGGAATAACTGACAAGAAATATAATTTTCCTGAATCATTCAAGAAATATATAGCAGGTGGTGCTGAGTATGATGATATTGTAAAAATTTGCAAAACTGCACCATGGTCGGTTGTTTATAATTCTGTAGAAAATAACTCTAGATTAGTAAATAGTCGTTCTTTTGAATTAGTGGCTTCTGGATGTAATATTCTGTCAAACTACAATGAAGAATTGGTAAATGTTCTTCCTTCTTCATTTTTGGTTAATAGAAATACTGATATTGCTGATTTTGTTAAACGTACTAAGCCTGAAAACTTGTATGAACGCCAGTTGTATGGTATTCGTGCCACAATGAATAATCATACTTGTTTTAATAGGATAAATCATATTTTAGTTAATGCTGGTATTGAAGATGAAACACAATTACCGACAATCTTAGTAATTGGTGATAATACCCAACACAATGAAGAAAGCTTTAATCGTCAAACATATGAAGGAAAAACATTTGTTGATAAAGATAATTTAACAGTTGAAATGTTTTCTTGTCATGATGCAATTACCTGGTTTGATGATAATATCTATTATGGTGAATTTTATCTTGAAGACATGATGAATGCTTTTAGATATACAGATGCAGATTTTGTGACTAAGGATTGTTATTATGTTCAAGAAACAAAAAACAAGCTAACATTCAGTATTGGTACAGAGCATGATTATGTAGATGAATTTAAGGAAAAAGAATCAACAGTATTTTGGAGAACTTCATTTGACATAAGAGCTTTATTAGAATTAGGTAATGAAGATAAGGCTTATGGAATTAATGATATTGCTCTTAGTTATAAAGTATTAAAAGGCTATAGTATTGATCGTGCTAATTTTATTAGAAACTACGAAACATATGTGTTAGCTAATATAAGACCATCCTATTTACAATATCGTACATCAGTAATTATCCCTATATTTAATAATGGAACATATCTTTTAAATTACGCATTTTCAAGTTTGTTAAATTCATCGTCATTTAAGGATATGGAGATCATTCTAGTTGATGATGGTTCAACTGAACAAAATACTATATCAATAATTAATTACCTTTCAAAGAGATATAAAAATGTTCGTTCATTCTTTTTTAACGATGGAGGTTCAGGTTCGGCATCAAGACCTCGTAACAAGGGGATAGAGCTAGCTACTGGTGAATATATTTTATTCTTTGACCCTGATGATCAATGTGCTGGTGATGGTTACGCAAAGTTAATACAAGCAACTGATGATGAAGATTTTGATCTAGTAATAGGTAACAACTATGTATTAGGCAAAGAAAGAGCAGAAACAAACAATTATAAATATTTGTATGATGTATATAAATCAAGTGATTTGATTTTAGAAGAAGGAATAAAAGAATCTGCAATTGAATTTAGAACAGTAAGAATTCAGTCAATGCTTATCTTTACAGAATTTTTAAAGAACTCTGGTATTACCTTTAAGGAAGGTACTATTGGAGAAGATACCTTGTTTTCTTGGCAGATTTTAAAACTAGCTAAATCAGTAAAATTGTCTAATAACTTTACTCATACATATTTCTCAGCAAGAGAAAACTCTGCAACAAACACTTTTACAGTGGATATGTTCAGAAAATTATCTTCAATACAGCAAGATAAGGTTAAGTGGTTACAAGACAATGATGAACTTGAGCCATACATGGAACATAAGTTTGAAACCTATGCTAAAAACACAATTTTAGGGCGTTTTGAAAAGGTCGCAGAAGAAGATAAGGATGAATGTGAATTAATAGTAAAAGAAATTTTAAGTGTATTTAAACCTTTTTATAAAGGTGAAGATGAAGTTCTTATGAACTTTATGGGAATTACAAAAGTTCAATCTCAAAAGATAGATCCAGAAATTGAAATAAAACCTCAATCTGAGCAAGAAATTTCTCAAAAACAAGTTGAAAAAACTCCGACATTGTCTAGAAGGAAGAGAAGACGTTAGGATAAATACTTAGATAGGTTGAGTATAAATAAAGGTTAGAAAGTTTAAAAGATAAGAAGATATAATTTTATGAAGAGTAAAAAGTTAACAAATTTTATTGAAGATACTAAATTATATTTTAAAGATAAGATATCTAGAAAGAAGGATGCACTTGCTAAATATACTGTTGTTTCTGCATGCTACAATGTTTCACTATACTTAGATGATTTTTTTAGATCGATGGTGAAGCAAACCATAGGTTTTAGAGATAATATTTTCTTAATTATGGTAGATGATGGTTCTACTGATAATACACCAGAAATTATTAAAAAATGGGTAAAAAAATATCCAAACAACATCACCTACATTCACAAAGAAAATGGAGGGCAAGCGACTGCTAGAAATCTAGGCTTAAAGTTTGTAAAAACTCCTTGGGTAACATTCACAGATCCTGATGATTTTTTAAATGATATTTACTTTGAAAATATTGATAACTTTCTAAAAAATAGTAAGGAAAGAGATAATATCTCGATCATATCAACAAACATGATCTTCTTTTATGAGAAGGATAATGTTTATAAGGATAATCATCCGTTAGCGTTTAAATACACTAATGAGCACAACGTTATCCCGGTGGATAAATTGGGCAAGAATGTTCAGCTTCATGCTTCAAGTTGTTTGTTTAATTTTAATTTAATGCAAAAGCATAATATAACGTTTCCTGATATTCGTCCAAACTTTGAGGATGGCTACTTACTCAGTCAATTAATGATTAAAGAAAAGGAAAAAAAATTAGCATTCATTAAAAACTCTAAGTATTTGTATAGAAAAAGAGTTGCAGGAACTTCAACTCTTGATGGGGCTTGGAAAGATTATAGGCATTACTCAGATGTTTTTACAAAAGGTTATATTCCTCTTTTAGAAATGTCTGTATCAAATAAAAGTATTTCAAATACTATACAGAATCAAGTTTTATATGATTTATCATGGCACGTCATAAATCTTTTAAACAGAGAAGAGGCAACTGATTTCTTAACAAAGGAACAGAAAGATGAGTATCTGAAGTATATGGATACATGTTTCTCTTACATAGATAAAAGTACTATCTTTAGCTTCAATTTAAATAGGATATGGCGATATCAAAAATTAGGTATCCTAAACTGTTTTAAAAATGAAGATCCTAAAATGAAGCCTGTGGTATATGTTGAAAAGTATGATAAATTTAAGGATGAGATACTTTTAAGATATTTCGTGGCGTCACCTTGTCTTGAAGAATTTAGAGTTGGTTGCACTGAAATTATTCCATCTCATACTAAATGGGTAAGAGATACATTTGTTGGTAGAACATTCATTTTTCAACGTTTAGTATGGTTACCTTTAAAAAATATTGAAGGTGTTAATTTGACTTGTTCAATAAATGGAGAAAAAGCAAAAATTTCATGTCAGAGTGTTGAGAAAGAAGATTATAGCACAAGTGAAATAAGAAAAAATTTTGCAAAAACTGTAAATGATTCACCTAATGGACCTTGGCTTATAATGGATCGTATGACAGATGCTGATGATAATGCCGAGCATTTTTATCGTTTTCTATCTAAGACAGGCATGGAGCAAGATGTATATTTCTTATTAAATAAAGATTCAAAAGATTGGTCTCGTTTGGCAGGTGAAGGTTTTAACCTAGTAGAATTTGGAAGTGAGCAACATAGGTCTTTATCAAAATCTTGCTCCAAAATTATTTCTAGTCAGATTGACATGTTCGTTACCGATTTTTGGAAAGATAATTCTCTTGATAATAAACAAATTATTTTTTTACAACATGGAGTAATAAAGGATGATTTATCAAGATGGTTAAATTCTAAAAAGAGAATGGATATTTTTGTAACTTCGACTTGCGCTGAATTTGATTCCATTGTTGGGAATTTAAATAGATACCGTTGTACTGATAAAGAAACTAAACTTATTGGTTTAACAAGACATGATTCATTATTAAAAGATGCAGATTCTTATAAAAAGAAAGTAATAATGATTATGCCAACGTGGAGAGCTTCTTTAGCTTCAAATAGATTTGGTAAAGTTGTTCTTGCTGATGATTTTGAAGAAAGTTTGTACTTTAATTCATGGAAGAATTTTTTATGTTCTGATGAACTAAAGAATTTATCTCAAGAATATGGTTACGAAGTGCAATTTGTTCCTCATCCAATTATGAAAACAGCACTTCGTTTATGGAATTTACCATCATATATACGGTTACCTTTAGAAGCTGATTCTAGCATTCAAACAATGTTTAAAGAATGTGCCATGATGATAACTGATTTCTCATCAGTAGCATTTGATGTTGGATATCTAGGGAAACCAGTTCTTTATTACCAATTTGATGAAGATACTTTTTGGTCGCAACAAGTATATCAAAAAGGTTATTTCGATTATAGAAAAGATGGCTTCGGAGCTGTATGTAATACCCAAGAAGAGTTACTTATTGAACTTGAAAAATTACTTAAAATTAATTGTGAAAATGTTCCAGGTCTTCAAGAAAAAGTAGATAGTACTTATAGATTCAGAGATGGTAAAAACTGCGAAAGAACATTACAAGCTATCTTGGATCTTGATAAACCTAATCCTAAACAAGTTAATGAAAGAATCGCTCTTGATTTTGTTGAAAAGGCTATAAGGTTCAATAATTTTGCATTAGCAATAAATAGAGCTGAACTATTAGTTGCTGATTATCCAAATAATAAATCTTATAAAGATTTACTAAGTCTATTAAATGCCAAGGATTTACTTGCTAATTGTAAACTTTCAGAAGTTGAGTATTTATTATCTTCTATTACTGATTTGCCTGAACAATTTAAAGAACTTAAAAATAATACTTTAGCTAAATTTTACATATTTACTCATCAGTATGATAAAGCAAAAGAACTACTTGAATCATATGAATTAAGTACTTATGAATATAGCATGCTTGTTTGGGTATATGGAAAACTTGGAATAAAAGAACTTCCTAATAAACAAATTATTAATAATACTGAAATATATAAAGAACAAGAAGATGTGATTATTAAATATATATATAATAAATATGTATTAAATCAACAAGAATTAATACTTTTAAATTTTAAGGAAGTAACAGAGTCAGATAATGAAAAAATATTTACAGATAGCACTTTAAAAGTAATGCAATTTAATATTGAGGTTCCTAAATTAAAGGATTCATTTTTATTTGCAATGATAAGTGAAGCTGCGATAAACAATAGTGAATGGAGTATTGATGGTAAATTTAGAACACAAATAGAAAAGTTAGAAGGTAGAAATAATCTTTGGAGAGCATTAGCTGCTAAAAGAGCATTTTTAGATGGTAGAGAAAACTATTTCAATGATGTCTTCAGTAATTTAAGCAATGCCTATGGTGATGAAATAAGGTATATGACTATAGATGAATTTGAAATGTATCTTCAAGCTTCAAGAGATAAATTTAAACCTAAGGCATTTAATAGAATGATTGAAAAGATAAGATATGAATCTATTCAAAATATTAAAGATTTTGAATTAAAGTCTACAATGGAACATTCTTTGATGAATTATTTAGATATGTAACGTTTATAGGTAATATAAATGATAGAAACAAAATTAGTTGAGAAAAAAGAAGTTGTTGATGGTTGGGAAATTAAATATATGTTCAAACCTGCAACTTTGGATGTAGAACACTTGGTAGTTATATTCAGTGGCTATGGTGGGGGAAGTTTATTTACATATGATTTTACGGGTGATTCACTCAAAGATATACCTTCTAATATACTTTGGATTAAGGATGAATTTGGAGGAGCTCCTTGTTATTATCTATGTAAACACAGAGATTTTTTTATTGAAGAAAAAGTAATGAAGTTTATTGAAGGTAAATTAAATGAACTTTCATTACATAATGATAATGTGACTATTTTAGGTGCTTCAAAAGGTGGCTCAGCAGCACTTTATTATGGGATTAAATATAATTTTAAAAATGTTATATCGAGTGTTCCTCAATTTGATTTAGGAAATTTTTTAAATGCTCCATCACATTCTGAAAGTTGTAAAGAAATGTTTGATCCTAGTAGAGAAGATAATATTGAATTTTTTAACAACTTGCTTTATTCAGAAATTTCCAAGAGATGCATAGATGATGTAAATATATATCTTATATATTCAGAGAGCGATGAAAATCAAAATTATAATAAACCAATAGAATTGTTAAAAAAATCAATTAAAAAATTATCATTAATTAATGTTGAATCAAATCTTGTTGGCGCACATAACAGAGTTACAGGTTATTCAGTACAGATAATAAAATCGATCTTACTGCAGAATGCATATAAATTTTCTCCAAATATTGATAGCCTAAAAATAGGTATGAAAACACAAAAATCTGTTTCAGATAACTTAGTACAATCCCATCAAAATTTAGAAAGTTATCTTGAAGGTTTTATGTATGCCACAAAATCTTTACAACTAAAAATAATTAGTATGCAGAGATTTATCAATGAAGATAAAGTTAATACTAAATATTATCTATGCTTAGATAGTAATACAGGTGTGAGTTATAAGTTTGAATTAAAAAATTCAAATATTTCTGGGGTGATTAAACAAGATATTGAAAAAAAATATTTCTTATATTCTTATTGCAATATGTCAGATTGTTACTTTGAATTGATAAAACCTTTAGATTTAAGTAGTTTAAAGCCAACACTGTATAATCTTAGCATAATAAAATTTGAAAAAGATAAAGAGATTAAATCACCGTTAATATCAATTAATGTAATTAATTCTTTGTTAAATAATGATAATTGCATATTAGGAAAAATTTTTTCATATAGAGATAATTCCATAAAATTATATATTTCACCCGATATTTCTAGTTATGAACCAGATATTTTTAAAATAACAAAAAGAATGATTGATAAATCTAGGTTTTTATATGCTGGGATGTTTATTAAATATGGTCTGGTTTGCGAAGATTATTCAGATTTAGATTACTATATGATATTTCGTAATATAGGTAATAATCAATCTATAAGATATAGATTATCTAAAGGAAATTATTCACAATATAATTCATTGTTTAATGGAGAATGTTTTATTTCAAAATGTGAATTTAGGTCTTTTAATTACAGAATTTTAGAACTTGGAAAGGATATAAAATTAACAAATGGTGAATATGATATTTATATTTCTATGATTTCATTAACTAACGTATTTAGTCATAAATTCGCTCATTGGAAGGTTGAAAATAATGTTATTGTTTCAGAAGGTTTATATCCTGAAATTAATAATTTAGTTACTATTCCAAATCTTGATAATCAAAGCATTAATGAGTTAATGTTAATGAGTGAACAGTCTGTAAATTTAGCTATTATAGATTATGTTAAAAATATTCAGATTCCTATAAATTTTTTAAAGTATATGAAAATTAGGCAGTATCTTGTAGAAACAAAAAATAATACTATGCTTGATTATCTACAGTATTGTTTCCAGCAACTCTTGAAAGATGATTTATATGAGGAATTAAAATGAGATGTGCAGTATGTATATCTGGAGCGTTTAGAGGTAACTATAAGTTAGCGTTGGATTCAATATATGCAAATCTTGTAAATCCATTAAATGCAGATGTTTTTATTGAAACTTGGGATAATTATTATGAATGGCCAGGTGCGTGTTGTTCAAATTTTGTAGAGAGATTATTTGGGAATGATATTTTTAAAATCACACCAAAGTGTTTATCTACTGAAAATCTATTTAAAAAAAATCTTCCTAATACCTACAAAAGATTGATTAATCCAATTACACAAAAGTTAAATATAAGTGATATTACGTCATGTTATGATGTTGTTCAAATATCTATAAATTCAGAGGATGTGTTCAGCAAAAATATATTGAATGATATGGATATAACAGGAAAGTTTCTACCTAATCAATATAGAATGTTTTATTTAATGTACAAAGTTAATGAATTAATGCATTCTTATGAAAAGGCATCAAACATTAAGTATGACGTTGTGATTAGGATTCGTCCTGATGTCGTATTTGAGAAACCTCCAATAATTACTGGATATAGCGATATAAAAGATAATGAAGTTTTGATGAAGTGGATATATTGGGGCCTAGATGATGTTTTTTTGGTTTCTAAACCTTCGACAATGGATAAATTGTTATCTTTATGGTTAAATGTCCTTAAAATCAAAAAATTGTCACCATTTAAGAATCATAAATATAGATCTCACCCTTTGCTTACAGCTTGGACTTCTTTTAAGAATATTGGGATTGTTTCATATAACTATAGTTTGACAATTAACAAAGTTTTAGAAGATTACTTACCTAATATTAACAAGGAAATAAATGAAGATTTGCAATTATTAAAGCAAAGTAATCATCCAGAATTTGTTCTAATAAAAATCTGGATTGATGAAATTGAAAAAAAATTAATTTGAAGATATTGAAATTTTTTATTAGGAACAATTATGGAAATAAGAGATAAAAAATACGCAGTATGTATATCTGGAATTTTTAGAGGTGATTATAAATTAGCACTTAATTCAATATATGAAAAACTAGTGAATCCGTTAAGTGCTGATGTTTTTATATATACTTGGGATAATTGTTTTGTGTTTAGTGGATACCAAAATACTGGAGCTACATTATTACCTAGAATACTAGGCAAAGATATATTAGAGTTGGCCCCTCAAGAATGTAGAAACGAAAATAATATTCGAATAAAACTTAAAAATACTTATGATAAATTATGCAAAAGCATAATTGTTAAATTAAATACTAAGGAGATACTTGAGCAATTTAATGTTACAGAATTAGGAATTGTGTCGGAGAAATCTTTTACAGAAGAACTTCAATCAAATTTTGATCAATCAGGATATTGGAATTTAAATCAATATAAAATGTTTTATATGATGTATAAATGTAATGAGTTGATGCATCACCACGAAAAGTCATCTAATATGAAGTATGATACAGTGATAAGAGTTCGTCCTGACATGTTTTTATTAAAGGAACTAAATTTGCGAGATTTTGATAATTTGCGAGTTGATCAGTATCTTTCTTTATGCTTTTTAAAAGGTCCAGATGATGTTCTATTTAGTTGTAAAAGTTGTACAATGGATAAATTATTAGGTATTTATCCTAATATGTTAAAAACAGGAAAATTGAATCCTTTCATTCACTCTAGATCTCGTAGTCATATATTATTAAAAGAATGGTTATTATGTAATAAAATAGAAATAGTTCCAATTACGGGAAGTATTGTACCAGAAGACCATGACTTCTTTTCTTTACAAAAGTGTTTAGATGAAGCAATCCCAAATATTTCACAAGAGTTGGAAATAGATTTGAAAAATTTACAAAAAAAAGGAGAATCAAATATTAGTGATTATATAAATTTTTCAAATATTTTGTGTAATAAGTTTGGATGGAAAGAGGTTAATTATAAAGAAAAAGATATAGCTTTTGTATGTCCAACATATCCACCACGTAATAAATATGCAAAGACATTACTGAAGTCTTTTTATGATAATAAGTTAGATGAACAGTCTGATCTTTTTTTTGTTTTTACAAATCAAGAAGATGCTTCATCTTTTGGTGAATATCCAAATATTATAATCTTACCAGATAATTCCATTGATTTATCTAGAACTTCAATTCGTCAAGGAATAGTTTCTACAAAAAAATTTTATGCAATCTCTAAGTTGCACGGAAAGTATAAGTATTTAATATGTATTGATGATGATGCTCTTTTTTACAAAAATATTACATTATTAAATATGTGTAACCGTTTTTATTCAGAAAAAATATTAATAGGAAATTTAACAAGAAATACAGCTCTTGTTTCACAGATAATGGAAGCTTCAGAAAAACAGGTAAATAATTTATCAAAATTCTCAGTTAAATCTAATCTTTATTTTTGGTTTAATCAACCTTGTATTTATTTTTCTGAATATATGGATGATTTTTTCAAAAAGATTGATTTAACAAACAGATTGTTTAATTTTACTTGGTACGAATTTGATTTCTATATGTATGGATATTATCTGATGATGTACAAGGGGTTTTTACTTGTTGATGCATGTTGTCAAATTCCTTGTGATGGATTTGCTGAAAGTTGTCACAATGCAAATGTAAATTTTTTACCACAAATTGTTGATAGAATGTATCAATGTCATAGAGGAATGTTAAAAGCATTGGATAATCCAAATCTATTTATGTTAATTCATACGGATAGATAATAGTTGAAAGAATGTATTGTTGTCATACTGCCATGTTAAAGGCATTAGATAACCCAAATTTGTTTATGCTACTACATTTAGATAGAGTATAGTTTGGTACATTTATACCTATGAAATATTTAATATAGGAAAAAATATTAATGGAAGTATACTTAAAACATTATAAATATTTATTTGATAGTAATATATTGACAGTAGATGCATATATAGTTGATAGTTTTATTAAAGTTATACAATTACTTAAAGATAATAAAAATCAAGTCGATTTTATAAAAATATATAATGAAACCTTTTTCCTATTTGTAAACGAACAAAAATTTCATGAAGAATCTTTAAATGTATCTTTTTATTTTAGAGATTGGAATTTTGCTATTGAAATTGCTAAGAATTATAGGGACGCTTTTCCTCAAAATATAAATGGTTATACAAAAGGATGTCATGCATTATGTGCTAGTCAGAAATATGCAGAAGCAGAGCAACTAGGTTTAGAAATGTACCATAAGTGGCCTAATGATAGAAATGTCTTAGTAAGATTTATACAAAACGCTATCGATAACGCAGATTGGTTAGTAGCATATGAACGTTCAAAGGATTTAAGGGAAAAAATTCCAAATGAATGGTATGGTTGGGCTATTGGATGTGCCTCTTTAAAGGAGGCTAGGTATATTGAAGAGTCTTTAGAACTTACAAAGCAAATGCTTGAAAGATTTCCCCAAGATTTTAATTGTTTAATTGAAGCATGTAAAGTATATACAGTAGCTCGTCGTTATGAAAATTTATTGCATATTTCTAGTAAACTTATCAATTTGAGAAAAGATAATATATGGGGGTGGTTATATAAATCTCAAGCACTTAGTAATTTGGGATTTAGTGTTGAAGCTGATGTTGTAGCTAAAGAATCAATTAGTCTTTTTAAGGACAACATTTCATGCTGGTACCGATATGTTACAAATGTCTATGAATCGTGCAATTGGCTAGCTGTTTATGAAAGGACAAGTAAAGCATTAGATATTTATCCAAATGAACTAGGGTTTTATCTTAAGCAATTTGAATCTTTGTGTAAATTATCCGTTATAAATGCTAAGAATGAAGAACATAATTATGCAGAATTACTTAAGAATTGTCTAGAAAACCTTTTATTAATTGCAGAAAAAACACCTCAGTTTGCAAATATTTTTAATGCAGTAAACGTTATTGCAACACAAAATAATATTACAGATTACATTATAGATAATGTAGATAAGTATGCATCAAAAAAGAATAAAAATGAAATAAAGTTTTTTTTGCAATCAGAAAATGGTGAAAATTCAACAATATCATCTTGTGCATTTATTAATGATATAAATAATTATCTTTTGTCAAAAGGAGTTAAAACATATGTCTATATGTTTTGTCCAGTCGATCAATTTCTTAGAAAACATATGAGTGATATTACTTATTTATCAAAGAAATATAAAAAATATAATTATGCAAAAAAATATGAAGCTGATTATTTTTCACAATTGTTTGATAAAAATGTATCTATGGAGTATTTAAAGGCAGTATGTAATCCACCGAAAATTTATAAAAATACTGAAGATTATGATGTATTTGAGAATTTTACATCCAAATACGTAAATACAATACATGGAAATAGAGTAACTGTAGGTCAACAAAAAAATCCTAAAAATGATATATATATTTATGGTAGTTGTATTACTTATGGCCTATTTTCAGATGATGAATGTACAATAGAATCTTACTTGCAAAATTTAATTAATTGTAGAGGTTATAGTTATTCTGTTCATAATCGTGGTTTGCCTGGAATAGATATCAACAGTATCCATAAATCAATAATTAATACAGAATTTAAAAAAGGGGATATAGTTACAATAATTGTTCCCAAAATGATTAAGATGCTAGATGTTTATAGGTCATTTTTATTCGCAAAAAATATACCCTTTTTCGAATTAAAATATTATTTTTCAGAGCATTATAGTTATTACGATCATATATTTGCAGATTCTGGTTCTCATTTAACAAAGCAAGGTAATAAGTTAATCGCACAAAAATTATTCGAAGATGTTGTTCTTGGAAACACTAAGTTTTTAGATGTTGTTGATGAATACACAAAAAAGTATATCAGTAAAAATAATGATGATTTATCTTCAATGCAATTGGCAATAAATGATGAATATTACGAACAGATACAAAAATTATTCGAAAATGTTCCAAAATTTGCGGGGGGGTAAAAATGGTGCAATTGTAATGAATTGCAATCCAATTACGAATGGTCATATGCATTTAATAACACTTGCTTCAAAGATAGTAAATCATCTTTACATTTTTGTAGTAGAAGAAGATAAATCATTTTTCAAATTCGCAGATCGATTTGAATTAGTAAAAGTAGCTTGTAAGGATTTAAAAAATGTAATAGTAGTTCCTTCTGGCAGGTTTATATTATCTGCAGAAACATTTCCTGATTATTTTGTAAAAAGTGAAAATAATGACATAACAGTTGATACTAGTAACGATATACATATATTTGGGAAGTATATATGTAAGCTTTTTGATATAAGCATTAGATTTACAGGTGAAGAACCAATAGATAAAGTTACTAAGCAGTATAACGAAACAATGAGTAAAATTTTGCCGAAGTACGGAGTTACTTTTTTAGAAATACCGAGAAAGTCAATTAGTGAATCAGAGGATCAAGTTATATCAGCATCATATGTGCGAAAGCTGTTAAAAGAAAAGAACTTCGAAGAAATTAAAAAGATTGTACCTATAACAACTTATGATTTTTTAGTAAAGAATTATAGTTGATTTATAAAACTAAAGGAAAGGACATTTTAGATTAAAAAATATGACACAGTATGAAACAACAGAAACTATTATAAATGAAAGAAAATTTACTGACTTAACATATTACGTTATCCCTAAAAAGGAAGATTCTTCAAGAATTTTTCTTCGAGGCTTTGTTGTTCATACAGTGGCAAATAAAAATAGTTCTTTAAATTCATTTTGTCCTTTTTGTTTGCAAATTAAGTATAAAGGTACAGAACCTATTTATATTAATTTTATAGACAGATTTTTTTATTCACCTTCTAATCAAGATTGCGTTGTGAATAAATTTCATGATGCAATCCCTTTTTATTTAAATCTTACGCAACTTCATAAAACGGTTGCAAACAGTAATCATAGTTTTTCTAGTAGCTCTAGTTCAACAGACTCTTCATCTAAATATTCATATATAGAAATTTTTCTAGAAATGTATAACTCTGCTGACGAAAAACTTGGTCAATCTTTAATTATACCAAATACCAATATTTTATTGGATACAGAATTCTTATCCAAAAAAGGAATTAAAGTTTCAGATATATCATATTTCAAGTTATCAATGGTAATTAAAGAACCATGCAAAATTAATCTTAATTACTTTATGTTTGGTTTTTGTGACTTTATGTCAACAGATACATTTTATAGTGAAAAATTTGATGTAACAGTTCGATTACAAGTTAACAATTTAAAAAAGAAAAAGAATGGAGTAGTTATATTTTTCCCAAGTTTCTATATAAAGGAAAGAGATACAGATAGTATTAACAATAATGATAATTCTGTAAAGTGGCCAAATTTTACTAGATATACTTGGAGTAGAGATCTTGAAAATTTCTGTACGATATTTGTTGCAGATCCCTTTCAATATTCAAAAGGAAATGCGGGAAGTTCATGGTTTATTGCTCCTAATGGAGAAAGTATTATTCCAGAAATAGCTTCATATATAAAATCTATTTTAGATATAAAAGATAATACAGAGCAAGAAAATAATTTAGATTTTCGTTCATTATTTTCAATATCCCAAAGTTGTGGTCCTATTATTAACTACGGTTCTTCAATGGGTGGCTATGCAGCATTTTTGTTTTCCTGCTATTTAAAACCAGAGCTTTGTTTTTGCGAATGCCCACAAGCAAATCTTTTGAAATACAAATATTCAAAAGAATATTTAGATAATTGTGAAAATGTTAATTTAAAAGATAATTCATTGGACTTATCTTTTTCTAGTATTTTAAGAAATCATCACCCTAAATTTAGGAGTTTGATTCATTTTTATTCCTTAGACAAATTACATTTATCATCTTTTGAAAAAGAAATTCAATCATTAACAGATGAAGAATTAAAAACATTTAATTACCAATTAATTATAGAAAATGATATCGAAAACCAATTGTTTTCACATCAAGCAATGCCAAAAGATAAAGTATTAGAGATATTTAAAACATATCTTTCAAAGAAAAGATAAAAGGAAAATTATAATAAAATGGCAAATTATTTAATGCTTACAGTTGATACAGAGGCTCTACCAAATAGAGCTAGAGATAATCATGTTGACCGCCTTATACTTGGTATCCATGAAAATGGTACAGCAGGTGTAAAGGAAATGGCAGCTATTACCTCTGAATTTGGAGGTAGTATGGTTTTCTTTATTGACATCTGTGGCGCATTACAAGAAAAAGATAAAATATTAGAAATAGCAAAATGGTTAGAACAACATGGACAAGATGTTGAATTACATCTTCATCCTGAATATTTACCAAAAGAATATTGGAAAAATACGCCCTTTGAATGGAAACCCAAACTCTTAAATGTTTATGAAGAGAAGAATGCAGATAAAGAGTATTTTTTATTAAAGACATTTGCAGATGAATTATCAAATGCTATTAATCGTAAATTATTAGCATTTAGAGCAGGGTCATTCAGATGGAATTCGGTTACTATTGAAACACTAAAAAAATTGAATATTCCAATGTCCTTTAATAATACCCAAGCGGCAATGGCATTAGGACAATGTCCTTATGCTTCTCCAATGCAGAAACCATTTAAATGGTCTAATGGTATTATTGAAGTACCAGTAACGGAGAAGAACTTTTTCCCAAAATTCAGTGATAACTGGTGGGTTAGATTTCAATACCCATTATGTAGTTTAGTTAGATATAGACCGCGTTGGTGTTCATTTATTCCTTATAGCATTAGTCCAAAAGATAATTTCGTAGTTTGTTTAATGCATTCTTGGTCATTTTTACATAGAGATGAACAAGGTTATGAATATTATAAGAATGATAAAAGAATGGAAGGTTTTAGAACAATGATAAAAAATATGAGTAAAGACTTTGATATTATTGATTCCAGAAATCTTTTAGATTTAATAAATACTGGCAAAATAGAAGTAAATCACACTGAAGATTTATCAAAAGCTATTTATAATCCACTAAAGGGGAATATCTAATGATAAATTTTTTAAACTTTAAAAAATTAAAGAAACTAAAAATATTCCAACCTTTACAGATCTCATTTGTACATACATGGTTTACTTTTCAGAAGCTTAACAAGCTTGTGAAACGAAAAGCAAATAGCAAAATATTAAAGGATTTTCAACCAAAGGAAGGGTATTTCTTATATGTTCCTGCTAGTTGTTTACCATATCATATTAGTGGTTATACGACTAGAACTCACGAGATATTAAAGGCAATATCAAAAGGAATAGAAGAAAATAATAATCATCAAAATAATTATCGAAATTCAAAATTTTCTAATGCTAAATTATTCGTTTTAACAAGAAGTGGCTATCCCTGGGACCGAAAGGATGCTTTAAGGTATCCTGAAGATAATAAAGATTATAATATTTTAGATGGCATAAGATACGATCATATAAAAACGCCAAAGAATACAAAGTTAACAGCGTTATATGCAGAAGAAGCCTCATATGAGATAGAGAAATATATTGTAAAAAATAACATTTCATGCGTACATGCGGCATCTAATCATGTTAATGCCCTTCCAGCATTAATTGCTGCTAAAAGATTAGGTATACCTTTTCAATATGAAATGAGAGGTTTATGGGAATTAACAAGAATTTCCCGTCAACCTGAGTTTGCAAAATCACATATTTTTAAATTAGGATTAGATTTAGAAGCATTTGTTGCCAAACATGCAGATAAAGTATTTGTAATATCGGAGCAGTTATCTATATATATTCAAAAAAATTGGGGAATTTCAAAAGAAAAAATCCATTTATTACCAAATTGTGCTGATACAGATAGGATTAAACCAGATTTAATAACAGCAAACGAAGTACTTATTAACAATAATAGTTGTAATAGTAGTGGTAATAATAGTGATAATAGCAATCTTGACACAAAAAAAATAGTTATTGGTTATGCTGGGTCATTAATTGTTTATGAAGGTCTTCAAACTTTATTAAAGGCTATGAATATTTTAGTTTTTAAAAAGAAAATGAATGTTCATTTGAATGTAATTGGTGATGGGGAATATCGTAAGACATTAGAAGAATTGGCGTTATCCTTAAATTTATCTAGTCATGTAACATTTTTTGGTCGTTTATCGCCTTTAGATGCAAAGAATAAACAAGATGAATGTGCATTAATTTGTATTCCTAGAGAACCTTTTGAGGTTTGTAAAATAATACCGCCTATTAAGCTAGTGGAAGCAATGGCAAAGGGTAAATGTGTAGTAGTTCCTAATTTACCAGTATTTATAGATGAACTTACAATTTCAAATAAATCTGAAGAAGAACTATCAAATGATTCAGGTTGTATATTCTTTAAATCAGGAAATGCAGAAGATCTTGCTGAGGTTTTAAGTTATCAATTATCTAGATTAGATGAGATAAAGAGACGAGGTGAAAATGCACGTAAGTATGTTATTGCTTATAGACAATGGAAGATGTTTGCTCCATTAATTATGCCTATGTATAGTGAAGAGGATTTAAGATAATGCTTGGTCCTATGATAAAAACTGTAAGATGTCTTTTTTACAAATATCCTAAAATAAATGAAGATGTTTTGGGATTGGGAAAATTTGCTAATTTAAAGATAGCGTTATTAACTGATTATTTAACTACAGTAAATATTGCTTATGAATGTCGTATAAGATGTTTAACGACTAAAAACTTTCAGTCAGTTTTAAAAGAATGGAATCCTGACTTTATTTTTATTGAATCAGCTTTTCATGGTTATAATTGGAGTTGGAGTTATAAATTAGCAAAGCATTCAAAAATTTTTGATTTAAATTATTTAAATCATTTTAAAAAGATGATTAAACTTGCCCAGGATTTAAAAATACCAACAGTATTTTGGAATAAGGATGATGGTGAGTTTTTTGAGACATTTATAGATGCTGCATCTTTATGTGATTATATATATACAGCTGATATATGTAGTGTAGAAAGATATAAAAATCACTTATATTCAACAAATTCATTAATTATTAAAACACCTAACAAAGATCAGAGTATAGAAAAGCAAGAAAGACAAGAAAGGCAAGATTTTTATACAGATGGTATAAGAAGTTATGTAAACGGAAAAGGTGTAGGTGTTATGAAAATGGCTATACAGCCAAGAACGCATAATTTTAAGGGATTTGCATTTTGTAAGAAAGCAATGTGCTTTGCGGGGTCGTATTACCGTAATATTTTGGATAATAGAAGAATATTTTTAAATAATATATTTGAAGCTTGTGATGATGCACATTTGCAAGTAGATATTTATGATAGAAATAGCAATAGAATTTCTCGTAATTTTGATTTTAAATTCCCAAAATTTAAAAATTTAAAGGTTTTTTCTAAGCTTACTAATGAGCAAACTGCAGATATTTATAGACAGTATAACGTTTCATTAAATGTAAATTCTATTACAGGATCTGAGACTATGTGTTCTCGCAGGCTTTTAGAAATAATAGCTTGTGGAGGTATTGTAGCTACAAACAGTTCAAAAGCTGTAGAAACATTATTTAAAGATTATTGTACAGTACTTCATAGTAAAGAAGAAGCAAAGGAATTGTTACCAGGTATGGTAATGGCACCTAATAAAGAAAATTTAGAAAAAGCTGAAGCAGGGAGTTTATACATTTCAAAAAATTTTACCTGGGAAAAAAGATTAGAACAAATATTAGAAGATATTAAGATTATAAAATGGAGATGAAAAATTGATAACTATTTGTTCCATAATTATTCAACTGATTCTAATGTTTGTGGTAATGTTTTTTTTGATATTTACTGGATATGAGCTTTTTTCTACAACCATTACTAAAAGAAAAAATAAAAATACAAGTAATAATAAAATTACAAGTAACAATAAAAATACAAGCACAAGTAGTATATTAGATGCTGATGTCTTAGATGCATCTTGTTTTGTAAATATTTACAAAGAAAAAAAAGTAAACAAAGAAAAAGATAAAATAGAAAACAATGAGAACAATGAAAACAATGTTAGATGTTCTATTTTGTTACCTATTTGCAATGAAATATCTGTTGTAGAACAATTAATTGCATCTGTCTGTAAAATTGAATCTCCTAAAAATTGTAGAGTTGAAATTTTACTATTAGATGATTCTTCAGAAGAAAATTCTAAAATAATCAAAAAAATATATGATGAATTTATTTTCACAGATGCAAAAAAATCTATCTTTTACTATCGTAGACCTGATGCTGAAAGAATTGGTTTTAAAGCTGGTAATATTTCATACGGATTAAAATATGCGAAAGGAGAGTTTATAGTAATCTTTGATGCTGATAATATTCCTCCAAAAGATTTTTTAATAAAAACCATGTTTTATTTTGAGGATAAAAATATTGTTTTTTTGCAAACAGCTATTGAATTTCGTAATAAAAAAGAAAATTTTATTACTAGATTTTTAGCTTTAGAAACATCTCATAAGGATGATATTACTAGCAATCAATGTAACGTAAATAACACAAATAGCACAAATATAGATACTTCAAAAGATTATCAGGACTTTGCTTCACTTACAGGATCCTCTTGTATATGGAGAAGAAGTTGTTTAGATGAAATAGGAGGTTTCAGTTCTGCGACCTTAACTGAGGATATAGATTTATGTTATAGAGCTCAGTTAAATGGTTGGAAATATGTGTATGCAGAGAATGTTGTATCAAGTGAAGAATTACCAGATTCTATTTCTGGATTAAGGGTTCAGAGACATAGATGGGCGTATGGACTAATTCGGAATGCCTTTATATATACTGCAAAGGTGTTAGTTGCTAAAGACTTTTCATTCATAAAAAAATTTAAAGCATTGATGTTGATATTTCAAACATTTTTATTAGCATCTTTTGTAGTATTGTTGTTATTGTCATTACCTTTAGTGCTTGTCACAAATGAATTAGGTTATACATTTAATATAGTTTGCACTATTTTTTTATTAACAACGATAGTTTGGGGATATAACAATTTATCGAGTGGAAAAAATCGACTAGAGAGTTGTATTGGTAATGATACTAATATAGATAAAGATATGAATATAATATTTTTTGAATATATTGGATACATATTGATGTATTTACCTTTATCTCTTTATTATTTTATTGCACTTATAGAGAATATATTTGGAATAAAGGTTTTTTTTATACCAACGGAAAAGAAAGGATTAATAGAAAAAAGATTGTTAGAACAAGGTTTATCTAAATCATTAGTAAAGAATTCTAAAATAAATAATGTCTTATTTTTATTAGAAATATTATGTTGTGGATATGCATTTTCAGTTTGTGTATTGAGTATATATTTAAATAATTTATGGACTTTATTATATGGAACTATTTGTTTTTTAGCATTTGGAATGGCTATATATTTCTCTGTTGTAGAGCAGTATAAAAAAAGATAATTAAAATTATTAAATAATGAATGATAAATAATAGTGTAGGTAATATGAAGCATATTGTAATAACAGGAGCGTCAGGAGAAATTGGTGGAGCATTGGCTTTAATCTATGCAGCTCCTAACGTTTTATTAACTTTAAGTGGTAGAAATGAGCAAAAGTTAGAAATTGTCAAAAAGTATTGTGAAGCTAAAGGAGCTACAGTTTCTTTGAAGATCATAGATTTACGCGAAACTGAAGAATTACGTTCATGGGCAAAAGATTTATCAGAAAATGAAAGCTTGCCTATTGATTTACTAATTGTTAATGCTGGCTTAAATACAAATATTGGTCTTGATTTAGCTGGTGAACCTTTTGAGGAAGCTAAAGCTTTAGTTGAAGTAAATCTACTATCAGACATTGCTTTGATTGATGCGGTTTTACCAGCAATGAGAAAAAGAAAGATGGGTCAGATTGCTATTTTGTCATCTCTAGCTTCTTATTATGGTCTTATATATACACCTACATACTGTGCAACAAAAGCTGCATTAAGATCTTATGGCAATTCTCTAAGAGCATGGTTAAAGCCAGAGGGTATTAAGGTTAATGTTATTCTTCCTGGTTATGTAGATTCTCCTATGTGTAGAGCAATGCCAGGACCTAAGCCATTTCTTATGAAAGCAGAAAAAGCTGCACAAATAATAAAATGTGGTTTAGAAAAAAATAGAGCCCGTATTTCTTTTCCATTTCCTCTTAATTTAGGCATATGGTTATTATCGTTATTACCGCATTGTTTAGCGGCACCGATAGCGGCATTATTTGGTTATGGAATAATGAAAAAAAATTTTAAAAAGAATTAAAAAGAATTAAAAATGAATTATCGAATTACAGAATTATTAAGTAGCAACTATTCAATATTATTAGGTCATGCATCTGCTTGTATTTTGGCAATACTTTTAGAAAGAATGTTAGTTGTTCCTAAGATATATTTAAAAATGTGGAGTATTAAACTTGGTATAGTACATTTCTGTATAATCACTTTTTTTTACTATGTGCTTATATTATTTACTGGAAGGGTTATTTTTTCAGTAGTTATGTTAATAGTTTTGTTACTGATTCTTGTTATTGTAAACAATGCTAAATATAAAAATCTTCAAGAGCCGTTAGTGTTTTCAGATTATGATTATTTTACTGATGCTTTTAGATTTCCGAGGTTGTACTTCCCTTTTTTAGGGGTTTGGGGTGGTATAGGAATTACTGTTAGTGCTTTTTTAGTTGTGCTAGGATATTTTAAAGATTCATCAATTGTTAACCGTTTTGATTTAGAAAGTGGATTAGGTTTATCTAGTATTGGGATATTGCTAAGTGTTATATTTTTGTTATTAAATATTCGAGTTAGTAATCTTTTAAGATTTGAACCAAGAGAAGATTTGAATAATTTGGGTTTGGTTGTATATATTTGGTGTTATTTTATAGAATACTTAAAAACACCACATCCTAATTCTAAATTTGAGTTTTTATCCTTTAAAAAGCCTAATACTAATGTAAATGCTAATGCAAATTTTAATATAAATGTATTACCACATTTAATTGCAATTCAGAGTGAATCTTTTTTTGATCCAAGGGAATGGAATAGCAATATTAAAGATGAAGTTCTTTCGAACTTTGATATGATTTGTAAAGAAAGTTGGTATAGTGGTAAATTGTCTGTTCCTGCATTTGGAGCAAATACTATACGGACAGAGTTTTCATTTTTAACTGGGGTATCTCCTACTGATATGAAAGGGCATCAGTTTAGTCCATATCAGATTATGTCTCGTAAACATTTTGAATTAAAATCTTTTGTTAATATGTTGAAGAGTCAAGGATACTATACGGTTTGTATTCATCCATATTATAAGAAATTTTACAATAGAGATATTGTATTTGACAAATGGGGATTTGATAGTTTTTTAGATATTGAGAGTTTTAAAAATACAGACACTAGGGGTGCTTATATTTCAGACGAAGCTGTTAAAGAAAAAATTTTATCAGTATTAAAAGCTAAAACCAGTTTGCCAATTTTTATATTTGCGATTACCATGGAAAATCATGGACCAATGCATTTAGAAAAAATATCAGATATAGAGTATAAAAAGTTTTATAAGCAGGATGCAGAAAAGAAGCTCGAAGATTACGATTTGTCAGTATATTTAAATCATCTAAATAATGCTGATAAGATGATAAAAGATTTAACAACAGCTTTTAATAATACTAATTATCCAATTTCTATGGTGTTTTACGGAGATCATGTCCCAATAATGCCCGTAGCCTATAAGAATATAGGTGTGCCGAGTGGAAATGTACCTTATTTTATTTGGGGTAATCAAGCTTTTGTAAAAGTCTGTGGAAAAGAGATTCAGAATACGCATAATAAGCTTTTGAGAAGAGAAAAGCATAATTTAAATATCGAAGATTTAGCAATCACTTGGTTACGAATAAAAACACTAAAATAGTCAAAGTGTATAGAGA
Organism: Succinivibrionaceae bacterium; assembly: GCA_051892875.1. Lineage (GTDB taxonomy): Bacteria > Pseudomonadota > Gammaproteobacteria > Enterobacterales > Succinivibrionaceae > JBJFGR01. The sequence goes on along the minus strand of JBJFGR010000140.1, from coordinate 9,028 downwards.
AAATCTTCGATCTTTTTGTTGTTTTTTTGAGTTAATTTTTATATAATTCTCAAATTACACAAATTTTATTGTTTTTGAAGATTAATCTTAGTACAGAGGACTCAACCTTGAATTTTGCAACAGAAAATTTTAGACCTCAAGAAGCTAAAATTGAGCGTTTATCTGATACTCAATCTATAATAAATCTTGAACCGTTTGAACCCAATTTTGGTCTTACTCTAGGTAATGCATTGCGTCGTATTTTATTGTCGTCAATGCCTGGATGTGCTATATATGCTGTTGAAATTGATGGAGTAGATCATGAATATTCTACTAAAGAGGGGTTGCAAGAAGATATTTTAATTCTTTTGTTGAATCTAAAAAAAGTTGCAGTTTCTATTGAAAACCAAACTATTGACGATGCGGTATTAGAATTAAGAATTAATGATCCTGCTCATGATGAAGAATCAGGATATAAGTGTATTACTGATTATACTGGACCAGTTAGGGCTGGAGATATTAGATGTCCATTTGGTGTAGAAATTAAGAATAAAGATCTTGTTATATGTAATATTACAACTAGTGATGTTCCATTTGTTGTTAAAATGCATGTAAATAGAGGTAGAGGTTTTGATAGAGCGGATCTAAGGATTCATTCAGAAAGTGAAGAGAAAGTATTAGGTCGTCTTCTTGTAGATGCAACTTATAGTCCTGTAAGAAACGTAGCTTATAAAGTTACAGAGTATGAATCTGAAGGAAAGAAATATGAGCGTTTGTCTATCAACTTAGAAACAGATGGTACAATTGATCCATTAGACGCTCTTAAACATTCAGCAACAATATTTCATGAACAATTAGGTTCATTTGTAGAAATGCGTACTTCTGAAGAAGTTGCTGAAGTTGTTCCAGAAGAACCGAAAGTTGATCCTAAGTTGTTAAAACCTGTGGAGGAATTGGAATTAACAGTTCGTTCTGCAAATTGTTTGAAGGCTGAAGGAATAAAATACATTGGTGATTTAGTACAGAGAACAGAAGTTGAATTGTTAAGAACTCCAAATTTAGGTAAAAAATCTTTAACTGAAATTAAAGATGTTTTAGCTAGTCAGGGATTATCTCTAGGTATGAGATTAGAAAACTGGCCTCCTGTAGAATTAGAAGAAAATTAATTTTTTTATATTTTTAAGCAATATAGTTTATTATTTTTTATACATTAAAGATTTGTTCTGATAGTTGGGCAAATCTTTTTTATATTAATTAAATTTTTTGACGTAACTAAAGTCTTTATATTATTTATTTTTTTGTTTTAGATTTTTTGTTATAAAATAGTAAAAGTTTGTTATTAAGAGAATCTGATATGAAAAATAAATTATTTTCTTTATTGAGTTTATCAATATCATTAGCTTTATTTGGTTGTAATTCAGATACTACAACTATGAATAGTGTATCTTCTAATAAAGAATCGGTAGCGAAAGTTTTAAAAGGAAAATTTACTAATAATGTTTATTTGAAGCTTAACGGTAAAGTAGATTCTGAAAATATTTTTGAATTACATGAACATGATAATATATATTTAGCAACTGTAAAATTAGAAAAAGGGAATAATTATTTTTCAGTAACTGATAATTTATCAGGGTGCGTTAATAGTTTTGGTGCAAAAAGTGACTCTTTAATTAAATTTGGTAGCCAAACAGAAATGATGAAATGTGGTAAAGGTAACTTTTCATTAAATGTTGTTATGCCAGGTTTCTATAATTTTACACTTGATTACACAAAAGATGTACCTACTTTAAAAATCTTAAGAAGTACTAAAAAAGTCGATGTAAAGAGAAGGCCTCCAGATATTGCTTGCAATAAGTGGGATTTGGGTCCAATTACAGTTGATGTTAGCAAAGCTTTCCCAAATGGTACTTTAGTAAGAGATGCTTACAGTGGTAAAACTGCAAAAGTTAAGAATGGTAAGGTAACAATGCAACCAAGTGCTGAAAGCGAAGGTATTTTGCTTTTAGAACGTGCTTTACAATATACACCTGCGCAGTTTAGTTGGGACAATGCTAATGTTTATTTCATGTTAACTGATAGATTTAATAATGGTGATAAATCAAATGACCATTCATATGGTCGTAAAAATGATGGTAAGGATGAAATAGGTACCTGGCATGGTGGTGATTTTAAAGGTATAGTTGAAAAGTTAGATTATCTAAAATCATTAAATATTAATGCTATATGGGTAACACCTATAGTTGAACAAGTTCATGGTTTTGTGGGTGGTGGCAATGAAGGATCGTTTCCTTTCTATGGATATCATGGATATTGGGCTGCAGATTTTACAAATATTGATAAAAATTTAGGTACAGAGGAAGATTTTCAAAGATTTGTAGACGAAGCACATAGTCGAGGGATTCGTGTTTTAGTCGATGTTGTTATGAATCATGCTGGTTATGCAACATTGAAAGATCTTCAAGATTTTGATTTAGAAGAATTAGTTCAAAATGAAGATAAATTGCCTAGTGACTGGTCTGATTTTAAGCCATCTGGAATGTTTGCAACTTGGAGTAGCGTAAATAACTACTTTGATAGAAAGACAAAAGCTTGGAAAAAATGGTGGGGACCTGATTGGGTAAGAGCTGGTTTGCCTGGTTATGATGAAGGTGGTACTGATGATGTTTTTGGTTTAGTGGGTGGGTTACCTGATTTTAAAACTGAACAAAGAACTCCTGTTTCATTACCATATTTCTTGAAGAATAAAAAAGATACTAAGGCTGTAGAGCATCCTAACTATTCTATAGTTGATTATCTTGTAAGTTGGCATACATATTATGTTAGAAAGTTTGGTATAGATGGTTTTAGAGCTGATACTGTAAAACATTTAGACCCATATGCTTGGAAGCAGTTGAAAGAAAGTGCAACTAAAGCATTAAAAGAATGGAAAGCTGAAAATCCTGCTAAGAAACTAGATAATCTACCTTTCTTTATGGTTGGAGAAGTATGGGATCATGGGGTAACTAAGGATTTATGGTATGACAATGGTTTTGATAGTTTGATTAATTTCGATTATCAAAAAGAAGCTACTACTTATGCTCAGTGTATGTCTCAAGCAGAAGAAGTTTATAGTAAGTATTCAAATGTTGTACAAGATCCTGCATTTAATATTTTGTCATACATATCATCTCATGATACAAAGTTATTCTTCCCTGATTATAAAGATTTTGGTTTACAAAAGAGAGCAGCTAATAGTTTCTTGATGTTACCTGGTCAGGTTCAAATATACTATGGTGATGAATCTGGTAGAGAGTTAATGAAAGATGGTGGATGGATAGATCAGTCACTTCGTTCTGATATGAATTGGAAAGATTTAGACAAGGCTGAAGTAAAAGATTTAGTAAATCACTGGTCTAAGTTGAATGAATTTAGATTGAATCATCCTGCAATAGCTCAAGGAAAACATACAATGTTGAGTAGTTCTCCGTATACCTTTAAGAGAGAAAAAAATGGAGATGTTGTAGTTGTAGTATCGGCAGGTAGGAAGTAATTTTTTTGAAAAAAAAGAGAGGTTTACCTCTCTTTTTTAGTAGGTTATAAATATGAACGAGAATACAGAAAAAGACTTGATTAATGTTTTTGAAAATTCAATAACTGAGGAAGATTTAAATTTATCAGATGAATTAGTTGAAAAATTATTAGAAAAGGCAAATGAACTTATTTCAGAAATGGTGCCTATAGCATTAGAAAATGATAATATAAATTTAGAAGATATCAATGAATTTAATATTAATAGAGATAATAACACGTGTTACCAAGGAATAGTATATCCTCCAGTATACAATTGGTCAGAATATGTTGATGACTTTGAAGATATAGCAAATTCAAATGAAATAACAAATTATGTAGAGATTTATTACGCATTTATGGAAGATGGTGCTACATGCCAAGATACAGATCGAGTATTTGCTGTAATTTTATTTAAGATAGATGAAATTGATAGCGATAACGGCAGAGCGTTTATTGAATGGATGCCTGTAGGTTATGAATTAAATTAAATCAAATTTGAGTGGATTGTGTTGAGGATTTAAGGTTCTATTTCTATAATTGTTCCTGGTTTAACTAATTGGATAAATTCATCCATGTCTTCATTTAACAGTGCGATGCAACCGTTTGTCCAATTAGATGCTTGAATTCCGGGAACAAAATCTTCTTTTTTGCCTGTGTATTTTGGTTGGCCATGAACCATTATCATTCCACCAGGGCTTCTTCCCATGGATTCTGCGTGTTTAATGTCGTTGGCATTTGGGTATGATATGTGAAAAGATTTGTAATAATTTGAATTTAATTTTATATAATCTAGAATGTATTTTCCTTCAGGTGTTTTTTGATCTCCTTCGTATTGTTTATGACCTACAGGATTTTTTCCTAAAGCGATAATGTATGTTTTTATTAGAATATTGTTTTGGTATAGAAATAATCTATATAAGGATTTTTTTACCACAACTCTTGTTATAATTTTTGAGGTGTCTTTATTTATTAAAAAATTTTTTAAATATATAGTATCACTTTTAAGTTTTTCATAGTCAAAGTCAGAGTCATATTCAGGATTTTCAGTAAGAGCTGAGTAATATAGACTAAAGGGAAGATCATTTATTATCATTTCATTTGCTGATGAAGTATTAAAAAAATGAATGGTATAAAAAAAAATGATATCTACTATTATATTTGTGATTACTGTCTTTGAGTATGTCATTTTATTAAAATAATGCGGTTGAATTATAGAACTTAAGCTATTATAGTTATTTTGCGTAAATAAACAATATTACAGTTCAAATTATTAGGTTATAATAAATAAACTTTTTTTGATGTTGGTGATATTCTAATGAATGAAGTTAAAATGAGTCATGAAGGTATTGAAAGAATGCCTTTGGAAGATTTTACAGAGTCTGCGTATCTTAATTATTCCATGGCTGTTATTAGAGATAGAGCTTTACCTCACATAACAGATGGGTTAAAACCTGTTCAACGTAGAATTATTTTTGCAATGAGTGAATTAGGTTTATCATCAAATTCTAAATTTAAAAAATCTGCAAGAACTGTTGGTGATGTTTTAGGGAAATATCATCCTCACGGTGATGCTTCATGTTATGAAGCTATGGTTCTAATGGCCCAAGATTTTACCTATAGATATCCTTTGATTCAAGGTCAGGGAAATTGGGGTGCACCAGATGAACCAAAATCTTATGCAGCAATGAGATATACGGAATCTAGATTATCGAAATTTTCTGAAGTACTTCTGTCTGAGCTCGCTTTTGGGTGTACTGATTATATTTCAAATTTTGATGGTTCATTAAAAGAGCCTTATTGTTTACCTGCAAAGTTACCTCATATATTGTTAAACGGTACTTCAGGGATTGCAGTGGGGTTAGCTACAAGAATACCGCCACATAATGCAAGAGAGTTAGCTAATGCATGTATATACCTAATTGATCATAAGGATGCTACGGTTGATGATTTGATGAAATTTGTCCAAGGGCCTGATTATCCAACTAAAGCGGAAATTATATCCACAACAGATGAATTGAAAAAGATTTATACTCTCGGTCAGGGTACTGTGAGAATGAGAGCTGTGTATAAAATTGAAAATGGAGACATAGTAATTACAGCTTTGCCTTATCAAGTTTCAGGTTCAGATGTTGTTTCAAAGATTGCCGCATTAATGAATGCTAAAAAGTTGCCATTAATTTCAGATATACGCCATGAAACAAGTAAAGAATGTAGAATAGTAATAGTTCCAAAGTCTAATAGAGTTAACTGTGATAAATTAATGTCTCATTTATTTGCGTTACCTAAGCTGGACTTAGAAAAAACATATGCAATCAATATGAATATCATTGGGCTTGATGGAAATCCTTCTGTAAAAGGATTATATACAATATTGTCTGAATGGCTTAGTTTTAGGTATGACACGGTTAGAAAGCGTATCAATACAAGATTAGGGAAAATAAATGATAGGCTTCATTTATTAGATGCTTTGCGTATAGCTTTTTTGAATATAGATGAAGTTATAAGAATTATAAGAGAGGAAGAAAATCCTAAAGAAAAATTGATTGCAACTTTTAGTCTAACAGAAACGCAAGCTGAATATATATTAGAAACAAAATTACGTCAACTTGCTAGATTATCAGAAATGAAAATCAATGATGAGTTTTTGTCACTAGAAAAAGAAAAAACAAATTTGGAAAATATTTTAAATTCAGATACTAAATTTAAAAATTTAATAAAAAGGGAATTAAAAGAGTCTGCTGAAATATATGGAGATGATAGAATGTCACCAATTGTAGAACGTGAAGTAGCTCAATTAATTTCTGAAAAAGAATTAACACCTGCAGAATCTGTAACTGTTGTTTTATCTGCAAAAGGCTGGGTTAGAGCAGCAAAAGGTAATCTTTCAGTAGAAGAAGTGGCGAATTTATCTTATAAACAAGGTGATAAATTTTTAGCCAAAGCATATGGTAAAACAAATATGCAAGCTGTATTTATATCTAATTTAGGTCATTCATATACTATAGATATAAATTTACTTCCATCTGCAAGAGGACAGGGAGATCCATTAACTGGTAAATTTAGTTTAGAGCAGGGTGAAGAAATAGTGTCTGTAATTTGTTCAAATGATGATGATTACTATTTAATTTCTACAGATGCTGGGTATGGTTTTGTGTGTCAATATAAGGATATGATAAGCAAAACCTCTAATGGTAAGGCTTTGATAAATGTATCACAATCTGCAAAAGTATTGGAACCATTATTTATAAGAGATATTGATAATTCACTATGTTTAGCTATATCTAAAGTAGGAAAAATGCTTCTTTTTAAGATTTCAGAACTACCAAAATTATCTAAAGGTAAAGGGAATAGGATGATATATATATCATCTGAAAAGTTGCAAACTAGAGAAGATTATGTAATAGCCTCATGTATATTGCAATTAGAGGATTCTGTTATTATTCATTCAGGCATGAGAAAGCTAACTATCAAACCTACTGACTTGGACACTTATAAGGGTGAAAGAGGTAGAAAGGGGGTGAAATTGCCTAAAGGATTGCAGAAAGTTACGTCCATTGAAAAGGTAGAAAATGGCGAAAATACACAAAGTGAAGAAACTAGTGCTGATATTTTAATTTATGGCATATAAAGGTGTGAAAACGTGATTTGTATATTTAGATTATTAATTTTAGGGTTTATGGCAATTATTTGGCTTTTTTGTGGTCTTTTTATTTGTGCAATACGTCCAAAACATCCAAATAATGTATATTTTCTGACTCAACTTTTAAAAAGGAGTCAATGGGTTCTTGGTATAAAAGTTAGATATAAATTTGATGTAAAAGAGTTGGAAAAAGAAATGCCGGCTTTGTTTGTTGCTAATCATCAATCCAATTGGGATATTGTTACGATTGCAAATATACCGAGACCAGGAGTTGTTTGTGTTGGTAAAAAAAGTTTAATTTATACTCCTGTTTTTGGGATATTATTTTACTTATCAGGAAATATTCTTATTGATAGAAGTAAAAAATCAAAAGCAGGTTCAGAGTTTATGACTATTGTAAAAAAAATAGTTAAAGAAAAATTATCAATATGGATGTTCCCTGAAGGGCATAGGTCTAAAGGAGAAGGTTTGTTACCTTTTAAAGGAGGTGCTGTACATACAGCAAAGCTTGCAAAAGTTCCGATTTATCCTTTTGTTATATCATCTTATTGTAATCAAATAAAATTAAATAGATGGAATAATGGTGAGATAATAATAGATTTATTACCTACAGTAAAAGTTGATAGTGTAGATAAAAAAGACTTAAACAAAATTACTCAGCAACTTCATGATGATATGCTTGAAAGATTAAAGCAAATAGATCAAGAGGCTGTAAGACCTGAAGGGGATGATGTGCCACTTTATAGGTAAGGTTTTAATGAATCTGGTATCTGTGAATAATTTATTATAGATATTGTTTTATGTTTATTTGTAGTGCCTTTATCCACAGATACATTGCTTTTTGCAGTCTTAAACAACTTACTTAAGTATTTACAGATATACTCATTTGCTTTTCCGTCTACAGGTGGCGCTGTAATAGTTATTTTTAGTTCATCTCCTATTAAACCTACAATTCCATCTTTGCTTGATTTGGGTACTACAACAATATGTAAAACAACAGTATCTTTTGTTACTTTAATACAACTCATTAGACACCTTTAAATAAATCAAACGCGAATTTAAAAACACTAATCATTGCATAATTATTTATAAATGATAATAGCAAAAATGCTACTAAATATGATAAAGATATCATGCCTAGTGGAGGAATAAATTTATTTAAGGGGTCAATAATTGGAGACATTAATTGATTGAAAAGCATTGTATAATTTCTTGCTTGTGGAATCCAGCTTAATATACCAGCAATAATTAGAATCCACCAAAGTAGTGTAAAAATACTCCATATATATAATACTATTGATATTGCGCAAGCAAGAATAAAAGGAGTATGTTCAATAGTAAAGTATATTGCACCTATAAATGATAACAGAATAGAAATAATAAGTGCTGAAATATTTATATTGCCAATGTTGATATTTCCAAATAATTTAATAGTGTGTTTTGTTAATAAAACTATATATTTGCTTATCGGATGATAATAATCACAATTTGTATATTGTAATAAAAATCTCAAAAAAAATAGTAAAGCTGGTATATAAAAAATAAAAAGGGTAAAAGGCATAATACATCCTTGAAATTAGTTTTTGAAACATTTTTATTATACTAAAAAAATGAGTCATCGTGCATAGTTGTGGGTAAAAATATAAACCATTAATAAAATATCTTACATGTGAAAAAGAGTTAATATGGGGCAAATTGATATTTTACCAAAAGCATTACTATCAGATAATCAGGACAGCTGCTAGAAAGCAAAACTAGATATCGCGATTTTTAAAAGATGTCATCATAAAAGAAGATGAAAACCCTATTTTTTTTTTTTTTTTTTTTTTTTTTTTTTTTTTTTTTTTTTTTTTTTTTTTT
>JBJFGR010000139.1:0-30990 GCA_051892875.1 Succinivibrionaceae bacterium | reverse complement strand
TGAAGCAATCGTTCTTCAAGTATTTTTTCTCTTTTAGGATATAAACATAATCAATGAATGTATTCATTACGGTATCTAATGCAATATTGATATAAAATTCTTGTAGGTTTCTTTTATAAATAATATCTACCCTATTCCAAATTAATTCATCTTCAGTTGGATAAAGTAGTATACCGTCCTTCCATCATTTATCTTCTAATAACATATTTATGAGATCTTTTTCAAATTCAGATTCAAATTCATTATCATAATTAATTTTATAAGTCATTTTAACCTCCTATACAAACATCTTTTCAAGCATTGATTTTTTAATCATCTTTAGTTTTTCCAATTTGCGTTGATGAAGGTGATAAGCTTGTCAAGGTTCGTATTTATTAAAGGAAAGACTAAGATTACTCTTAAAATTAAAAGATCCACTGAAGTAGAGGCTGAATTGAAAAAATTTCATTGGTTAGCTTCACATAGCAGAATTTTAGTTTTTAAGGAACTAGCCCATAAGATTAGGAGACATCTAAAACACATACTCAACACGATAAAATATCTGTTAAACAGTGCAAAAGTTGAGTCAATAACAATAAAATAAAGCTGTTCATACGCAAAGCATATGGTTTTAAAAACATTCAAAATTTAAAGGATATTATACTGTTAGGATATTCGAATATAAAAATTTCACTTCCCAACAGAGGAAATAAAGGGATGAGAGTTGTATAAATAAGGGCTCATAGGAGCATAGCTCTCAATTTCAACCCACAACCGCACGAAGAGCCAAACTATATTTTATTCTTAGTAAGATATTCTTATCTTACTACTTGCAATATTACTATCCTCAGGCTCTACATTAATTCTTAATTGAACCCTTTCTTTTAAAGCTTCTACATGTGATATTATTCCTATATTTCTTCCATTAATATTATTAATACTTTCTAATCCTGTTATTACTGTATCAAGTGAATCAGCATCTAAAGAACCTAACCCCTCATCAATAAATAAAGATTTTATTGAATTTCCTTTTGAAGTTATGTCAGATAATGCTATTGCTAGTGATAAAGAAACAATAAATGCTTCCCCTCCTGATAATTGATGAGCAAATCTCTCTTCATCTGCATTTTGACAGTCTATTGCAACTAAATTTAAATTACCATCACAAACACCATTTTCTTGATCCACGTAACTTTTTAATTTATATCTTGGTTTAAATTTATTAATATAACTATTTGCAACATTTAATAAATTTGAAAATGTTATTGATTGCGCAAAACGATTAAATTCGTCAGGCTGACCAATACATCGATATAAATTAACAATTGTAGAATTACTTATTTTAAATTCTTCCAATTTTTTTTTCATTTCTGCTTTTTTAGACTTTGCATTATCATCTGCTACAATACTTCCTGTTATTTTATCTAGTTCTAAAGACCTTTCCTGATATTTTTTATTAATATCATCTTCAAATGATTTGTTGATAGAATTATCCATCTGAATTGCATCAACAGGTAAACCTCTAATAATTTCTAAATACTCATCGTTTCTTTGTTTTAGCAGTTCCCTTTTTATATTAAAATTTTGTTCTGCTTGTTTTAAGCATTCTTCAGCTTCATTAAGAGCTTTTTCTATGTTTTTTATATTCTCTGAAGTTTTAGAAATAATATCTCTAAAATATTCATCTGTAGTGTTTAATAAAATCAACAAATTCTTATAATCATTTCTTTTACTTTCTACAACTTGAGTCTTTGTTTTTATATCTTTATCAATTGATTCAATATTTGTTTGTATAGACGTACTACACTTGGTTATTATCTCTAATAATTCTTTTGCCTTAGACTCTTCATTTTTTAAAGTATTTTCTTTAATAACAACTTCATTTTCAAAATCTTCTACAGTTTTTCCACCAAGTAATCCAGATCTATTCTTTTTCTTATCAATTAAATTTGCTTCTATTTTTTTTATATTAGCTATAGTTTTTTTACATTCTTCATCAGCACTATAATACTGGTTACATATATTATTAAAATTGTTCTTCTCTATTTCTATCTTATTTTTTACATCTGATAATTTTGTATTTGCAGCATTTTTTTCTGAAATTTTTTCCGCAACATTTTTTTCAAGCCAATTTTTACATGAATCAGTATTTGGCTGATTTAGAGCTTTTAAAAGATAAGTATATAATTCTTCTGATTTTATATTATTTTTAATTTTTTCAGTTCTTAGTAATATACTATTTTGTAATTCCTTATTACTTTCTATTAACTTATCCAAGTTAATTTTTGTACATTCTAATTCTATATTTGATATATTTTCTTTTAAATTATTCAATTCCTCTTGAAATTTTAGAATTTCTTTATTTTCTGTTGCTATTGAACATAATTGTTCATCAATTGTAGTTATAGTACCCTTTAACGCTTTTCCTTCATTTTCTATAGATTCTAACTCTGTTTGTTTTTTGCTTATTAATATTTTCCAGTCTTTTAATGAATTGTTAGCTGAAATTTGCTCAATTTCTTTATCTCTTAATTTTTCATTAATAATTAAAATCTGTGCCTCTAATTTCTTTTGCAGTCCTTTTACATCATTTTTTATTCTTATAACAACGCCTTCATTACTACTTATAATATTTTCAGATTTATTTAATATTTTTTGTTTTGATTCAATCTGCTCTTTTAAATTAGCAACTTCTTTATCCAAAGTTTTCACTCTGGCCTGTAATTCTTCATCGTTAACTTCTGAAATATTATGATGAATAGCGCCACACAAAGGACAAGGTTCCCCATCTTTTAAATCTTTACGATATTCAACCAATTTCGATTCAACTACAACATGCTCTTTTTCTTTTTCATATTTATCATGCAATTTACCTAAACTTAATAATTCATTTTCAATAACTTTTTTCTGTTCATATAAAGAAATGTTTTCTGAAGTAATTTTTAAACGTTCATTCTCCTTAGCACTAATATCTTCTTTATATTCAACAATCTTTTTAGATTCAATTATAAAATCCTTTAACGATGAATATTTTTTTCTTAATTCTTCTATTTCATTATCTAGTTCATTTTTTTTGCAACGAAGTTCATTTTCATTAAAGTTATTTAAATTTGATTTAAGTTTATTTAATTCATTATTTTTTCGTTGATGTTCATCTAGTAACTTTACTTTTTTAGCATTTAGATGTGAAGCTTTTAACTCCGAATCTTGTATGATTGTTTTATTGTGTTCAAATTTATTTATTTCATTGAATTGACTAATTAATAAATCATTAATAAATAACCAATCCCCAACTATAGAATTAAATAGCTCATTGTTTTTTATGGTTATTTCAGCTTTATTTTGTTCTTTTTCTAATTCTTTTATTATATTAGTGATTTTTAATTTTTCATTATTAACATTTTTAAATTTTTCATTTTTTACTTGTAATATTTCTTGTTCTTCATTAATTTTTTTTTCAAATGTCTGTATTTCTACATCTAATTCTATAGCTGATTTAATATCTTTTGAATAATCATTTTTTTTACTTATAAAATCAGTTAAGTTGGTTTGGGCTTCTTCAAATGCCTTTTTAGCCTTATTTTCTTTTTGAGTATTTATTTCTAAATCTTCTTCATATTTTTGTTTTTTATTTTTAGCAATCTTTAATTCTTCTTCTTCGCTACACAATAAATCAAAACTACTCTTATGCTTTATAAAATTATTATAATCTGTTATTAATATTTTTTTGGGTTTTTGATTCCTCTTATTAAGTTCAGCATCCTTAAAAATATTTTCAGCTTCCATTGATTCTTTTTGTGCATTCTGGTGTTTTTCTAATAATTTTTTAGCACTATCAATTGCTGATAATATTTTTTTATATTCATTTACATCTTTTAATACATACTCTCTTTCTTCCAATAAAGCATTATAATCATCCTGAGATAAACAATTTACACTATCAATAAGAAATTGTTGTGATTCAACTTCCTTTTCAAATAATTTATACTTTTCTTGTACACGTTTTGAGACTTCTTTATAAATTTTAGTTCCTGTTATTTCTTCTAATAAAGCAGCCCTTTCACTAGGTTGGGCAAATAAAAAATTATTGAATTTACCCTGTGGTAATACAATAATTCTCCTAAATTGATCCCAATTCAAACCAAGCATTTCTTCGTTTTTTGCTCGAACTTTTTGCAATCCCACAACTGTAGTACCACTTCTGTCTAATAATGAAAATGTTAACGTTGGTGTGCCTTTTTTTGTTTTAATTTCCCATCTACTAATGCAACGTTCACCATTTTTACCTTCATAACATACTTCTGCAAAACAATCTTTTGCACCTTTAGTTTTAAGATTTACAACATTACCAGAATTCTTACCATCAACTATTGATTTGCCATTGCCTCGTTCATAGCGATCCGCATTACCATATAAGGCAACACAAATAGCATCTAATATAGAACTTTTTCCAGCACCTGTAGGCCCTGTTATTGCAAACACCCCACATTTGTTAAAACACTCTTCCTCAAAATTTATTTCAAACTCATGTCTTAAACTAGCAATATTTTTTCCTGATACTTTTAAAATTTTCATTATTATTACTCCTTCGGGTTATTCATTTCTTTTTGAACATCTGATACTATATCTAAATATAGATTCATCATATCTTGAGTCACTTCATAAAATTGCTCAGATTTTTGAGTTAAATTTTTATTCGCTACAAACATTTCTAAAAAATCTTTAGGATCTATATCATGAAGATCTATATTTCTATCTTCATCCTTATCATCACATATACTTAGATTTTCAACAACTTCATTGTTATATGAAAAATTACAGAGCCTATAATAATCTTCTATAGACTGCAACTTCTCTTTAATTTTTGAACGAATTTCACTTTTATCAGTTTCTGAAACTTCGCCATTTCTTGGTATAAATACTTCAATATTTAAAAATGGTCTTTCATCTTTAGAAACCTGATTTCTTGGTAAATTATCTAGAATCTTGTAAACTTCCAATGCTTTTGCATTACCACTTTCTGGTATAGATATAAATTCAACAAAACGAGGGATCTCAACGGACTTTTGACTAACAATACCATGTTCATTTATATCTATTACTGAAAATTCTTGTTTTTGATTTATTTCAGACTTATTCATTGGTATTGGAGAACCTGCATACCTACAATTAACATCAACATTATAAGATTTATGAATATGTCCTAAGGCTATATAATCTACTCGGTAATTCTGAGATTGCAACACTGAGGCATCCATAGCATCGATACCCCCTATTTCTAATTCTCTACACTCGTGACTTCTACTATCTTTTTTTATAAATGTTGCATGTCCTAATGCCAAAACAGGTAAATTATCTTTATTTATTTCCGCAATTTTTTTATAAACTTTTTCATATAAAGCTTGTAACAACTTTTCATCTGATGGATTTTCATTATCATCTTTTGAAATTAAGTTTATGCATCGGCTTAAACTGCGCTCATAAGGAACTGCAGCTACATACGCAACCACTCTACCGTCTTTATTTTTTAAAGGAATTATTAAGGATGATACGTCGATATAATCACCTTCTTCTGTAATATTTCGAGGTGTAGAACCAATAATATAGATACCATTACCTAAAGAACAATATTTTCCCATATTATCAAATTTATAAGCTCCATCATGATTACCTGCAATAACAATAACCTGAATATTACTATTAACTTCTCTTAGTTCATTTAAGTAATTACTAAATATTCTTTCAATATTATTAGCAGGCATATATGTATGAAATACATCACCTGTAATAAATAATGCATCAATATTATTTTCACAAATATATTTTTTTAAAAATGATAAAAATTTAAAATGTTCATAATTTCGACTATGACCATGAAGAGTTTGTCCAAGATGCCAATCAGATGTATGAATAATCTTCATTTACTATCTCCTAAATGTAATTAAAGTGAATTTAGTTTACAACTTATAGCCTGCATTATAAACCTCTTAAATTTCTCATTAAAATACTTCGAATATTTTATTTTTTTAAGATTATAGCTACTTTAAATTATAAAAAAATATATCAAAACAAAAATATTTATGTTAATATTTTTATATTATATACCATATTTTACTAAATATATAATAGATTTTATAATTATATACACACGAATAAACTATTAAAAATAAGTTTACACCTCAGTATTCAATAATTTTCTATAACTAGTATTAAATACTATGTCATTGAAAAAATTTTGCAAAGAAAGTTAAGAAAGTGATATTAAAAATACTTTCAAAATGTTATTTGTGGTAATATAAACTATAGCATTTTTATTCGTATTTTTATTCTTTTTGTTTCTTTTGATTGAGATACTTTATAAGATAAAACGTTTTTTATATAGTTGCATTACGGAAAAAATTATTATTGAAATTAGCAGGATTTAGCTCATGAGTTTGCTATTGTAATTGGAAAGGAAATATAGTTTATGGAATTTCAATATCTTACGGTTACGCAATACATGCAGAGCATCCAACCATGAGTTTTAAAGAACTAGAAAAACTTGCTGATGATAATATGTATACATTAAAACGAAATTTTTATCATTCAAATAAATTAAATAATTAAAGTTAAAATCATAATTACAGCAATACAACTTCAATATTATTTATATTCACAAGGAATTTTTTATGAACTTTATGAATGAAGCTATAAAAGAAGCTTTTGAAGGAATTACAAAACAGCATGGCGGACCTTTTGGTGCAGTTATTGTAAAAGATGGAAAAATAATAGGAAGAGGTCATAATCAAGTAATCAGCAAACATGATCCAACAGCACATGGAGAAATTGAAGCTATACGAGATGCTTGTACTAATATTTCTTCTCACAATCTAACAGGTTGTACTTTATACACCACTGCAGAACCATGTCCTATGTGTTTAGCAGCAATTTTATGGGCAAATATTAGTACGGTAAAATATGGTTGTACTATCCAAGATACAGAAAATATTGGTTTCAGAGATGTTAAATTTTATGAGTACTTTAATAATCACAACAAATCCCTTCTATTAATAAATCAAGAGCATCACGAAGAATGTCTTAAGCTTTTTAATACATACAAAAACTTACCTAAAACAATGTATTAACTCAATTATCGATTTTAGAAAAAACATGTGATAGGATAACTAAGTATTTATAGTCCCCCTATAATAGGGGGTAAATGGAGTTTACACACAAGTGCGTTCACTCACCAAGCACAACCACTATCGTTAATAACAATTATAGTAATTCAATAACTGATTCCTAGGTATTCTATTCAAATCTCTAGTTAATTTCTCAACCATTTTTTTAACATTATAACTAGCTTTAAATAAACAATTTCTTTTATTTAGTAAAATTTTTTGTCTATCTTTACTCACCTTTCTATTATTCAACTCTGAATCAATATCATCTATACGTTTATCAATTTCATAAAATGCTTTATCTGCTTCATCAAACCACTTTTTAGCATTTGTTGCCGTGCTATATGCTAGAGGATAAGGCACTTGATTAAATTGTTCGTAGTTCAATATTGCTGAATTCAAAATATTGCCATCATAAGCATTTGCATTTATATAATCAAGATATTGCATGGCTGAATTTCTCGAATTATATAAATAAGCACGATTAGCATCAAACTGATACAACAAAGTATAAAATCTATTATCTGCTATTACATTATTATAAAAAGAGATGTTTTTATCTATTTTTCTAACAATCTCATTGGCATCATATACCAATTTACCTCTTCTATAATATTCATTAAAACCACTTAAATTATTAGATACCTGACAAATATCAGAAACAGCAGTTCCTTGAGTTCCTAAATTATATCCTGCATCATTTGAGCAATAAATATTTGCACCTTCTTGCCTACCATTTCTATAAGCTTCCGTCTCAACAGGTTTGTATTTTTTACAAGAATCAATATACTCACCAAGCATATGAGATCCTACACCTTGAATACCATCCTCATACCCTTTTTTATGCCAGTTTGTTTGCAAGCATTCTTCTTCACTCATTACAGCACAACCAGATAATAAGGCTAAAATAATTGCTATTCCCCCACAATCTACTAAGAACCTTCTTAACATTGTCACTTTCCTCTTCTCTTTTTGATTTAACTTATATTTTTATATTAAAATTTTTATAAATATTATAAATAAAAACATTTTATTAACATTTTTTTTCACATTAAAGTTACAAAAAACTCTTAAAAAATGCGTATTTTTTTGCAAAGATTATAAAAAAAGTGTAAAATTGCGAAGTTTTTTACATTGACATTTTGTAGAATTCAATTTCAAAATGTTATCGTTTGTTTTTATCCAAAAAAGGAAGATTGATACTTTATGTCTAAAGAAGACAATATTGAAATGCAAGGTACTATTTTAGAAACCTTACCAAACACAACATTCCGTGTTGAATTAGAAAATGGCCACATTGTTATGGCTCATATTTCTGGAAAGATGCGTAAAAATTACATCCGTATTTTAACAGGAGATAAAGTTACAGTTCAGATGACTCCTTACGATTTATCTAAGGGTAGAATTGTATTCCGTTCTCGCTAATTATAAATTATAAGAAAGGTAAATAATGATCTTATTCATAGCAAAATCAATTGTTGCCTTCTTTCTGATCTATATTGCCCTTTGTTTTTACGGCAATATAGAGCAATATCTTTTTATAAAAGCAATAATCTGCGTTTTTGTAATTTTGGGAATGTATTGGGTTGATATTTACCGACTGGCAAATATTTTTGTATCCTACTTTATTGCGACACATCAGTACAAAACAAATAAAATGGAAGACGCTTATCAACGTTTTGAAACTCTTCTTAATAAAAGTTTTGCACCGACCTTACCATATTTAGCTGTTATGAAATTTAAAGGTCTCGGTTCTTCAATAAACATTGAAGCAGCAAAATATCATTGCGAAAGAGCTATAAGAAATGATTATCATGAGTGCCTTTACATACTTGCTGTTATAGATTTTTTTGGAAATAATTTATCTGATTATTATAAAAAAATTTACCATTCTACTTACGATTTACAACCGAAAATAATACCTAACAATTCACCAAATTCAAAGAATAAAACCTTTTTAAAACATTCTAATATTGAAATTTTTGAGCCTGACTACAAGGAATGTGTTTTTCATATAGAAGAATATTTTAAATTAAATTCTGAAAAACAAGAATTTTATAAAGAAGCATGTGCTCTGTATGGTTACTGCTTAACTAGAGGGTTAGGAATAAAAGAAAATAAAGAACTAGGATTACAATATTTAAATAAAGCTAAACAAAAAAATAGTTCAAACATATTATATCTTGAAGAATGTATTAAGTTAAACCAGTTACCCAAAAAGTATGATTTATCACTTTATGGTATAAAAAATTTTGAATATCAAGATTAGAATTAGGCAATTAATTATCATTATTGCACTTCTTTTGGGCAGAATTCTTTTCTAAACTTTTCTAAAAATTTATAAACCTTTTATTGTATGATTGCACTTTATAGTATTTAAATGGCACGTAATTTGCTGTTATTATAGTGATTTTAAAAAAATTGAGAGGTATATCATGCGAAAAGGTTCAGTTAAATGGTTCAATAATGCAAAAGGTTTTGGATTTATTAGACCTAGTGAAGGTGGCGAAGATATTTTTGTTCATTTTTCAAATATTTCAATGGATGGTTATAAAACATTAAAATCAGGCCAGTTAGTATCTTTTGAAATTGAAAGAGGGAACAAAGGGTATCACGTTACATTCTTAGAATTGTTAGGCGAAAAAGCAGCATAATCTAGTGATAATTTACATAAACAAGATTTAACAAGCTTAATCAATAAAATTCAAAGAAAAATAATTATCAAGGTTCTTAAATTAACATTCTTTTAAATTCTCTATTATTCAATTATATAATAGAGTTTTTATTTTTTTGATTTGAATAATTTTTTTTTAATAACAATTATGATAACTTAACATTGTCTCTTTTTTTTAATTAATAATAACTACATAGGCTTTAATATGAGTAATTGCCAAAATCTAGTAGAATCTATATCAACGGTTATTCTCGATAAAAAATTTCAAATAAAACTTGCTTTAAGTTGTATCCTTGCTAAAGGACATCTACTAATAGAAGACTTACCTGGTATGGGAAAAACAACTTTGGCAAAAGCTATATCAGATGTTTTAGGTCTTTCATGCCAACGTGTTCAATTTACTGCAGATATGCTTCCAGGAGATCTTCTTGGCTGTAATATCTATAATGAACAAACCAAAAGCTTTGAATTTCATGAAGGTCCAGTATTTACAAATATGTTGTTAGCAGATGAAATCAATAGAGGTTCCCCCCGTACTCAAAGCGCATTATTAGAAGTAATGGCTGAAAAACAAGTCTCCCTAGATAGAGTAACAAGAAAATTACCAGAACCTTTTTTTGTAATAGCAACTCAAAACCCTCTAGATCAAGCAGGAACTTTTCCACTACCTGAATCACAATTAGATCGTTTTACCATGCGTATTCAATTAGGTTTTCCAGCTCGGGCTCAGGAAATCGAAATCTTAAAAAATGAACATAAACCAAAAACTTTAGAGGCTATCATTACCCCTCACAAATTAGTTGAACTTCAAAACACTATACAAACAATGACTGTAACAGACCCTATTTATAACTATATTCTAAATCTATGCGAAGCAAGTAGAAACGATCCTACCATACCAAATCCTTTATCCCCAAGAGCTGCTATAGCTCTTCTTAATGCTGCAAAAGCTTTTGCATTTTTAAGTGATAGAGATTATGTAATACCTGATGATATTCAAAAAATTTTTCCTTTTGTTGCTGAACATCGTTTGCGTCATGGCAATATTGCAACTTTGAATAGTACAACATTTAGTTCAAGAATATTAAATAAAGTAAATCCTGTAATATGATATCCTTTTTAAAAAAACAAGCATTATTTGAAAATGAAGTTATTTCTCTTAAATGCCTTTCTATAAGACTCAATAAAAATGGTTTTATATATTTGATGGCTTGTTTATTAATGATTATTTTTGGTCTTAATTATGAAAACAATCTAGTTTTAGGTGTATCTTTATTTTTTTTCTCAGTATTTATTGTATCCCAAGTAATAAGTTATAAAAATATTAGAGGAATTTCTATAAAAGTTCTTGATAATAAAACATCTATTTTTGCAGGAACATCTATAAATATTCCTATTTTTTTACATAAAAATATACAACAAACATCTTACACCATTACAGTTAACTCAAAAGATACCTTACCAGTATTTATTGATACTATACAAAATAATTGTACAACTTCTTTAACCATAAATAATATAGAACGGGGTTATTATAATTTGTCAACTATAAAAGTATACTCTACATACCCCTTAGGTTTAATAGAGTATAGTGCTTATATAGAATCAGAACATAATCATATAGTTTTTCCTAAACCCATCCCTAATGAATATACTTTAGTAAAAATATCTATGGATAATTGTTTTAATAATAACGATTTAAATCAACAATCATCTTCTCATAACTTTTCTATCGGAGTAAATGACGAAATATCTGGACTTAAACAATATCGAGAAGGTGACCCTATTAATCTTATAGATTGGAGACAATTAGCATTAAAAAGAGGATTAATGGTCAAAGAGTTTACAACAGATCAGAGTATGAATCTTTATTTAACAGAACAAAGTATAAAAAGCCTAGAAATCGAGGAACAAATTTCAATGTTAACATACGCAATTCTTGATTTAGAAAAAAGAAACGCAAAATTCGGGTTTAAATTTAAAAGTATAAACTTTTCACCTAGTAGCGGTAAAAATTATACAACCAAATTGCTCACTGAATTAGCTTTGTTGTAACTTGAAATTGAATGATTAAAGGATTATAAGTTTGCATGATAAAAAATAAGGCATTAATATTAATTGGTATAACATATATCATCATAACAGTTATGTGTAGTAATCACTTGCTATTATTACCTGCAAGTATTGCTGTTATTGCCATATTATGCAGAATACTTGTTATATTAAAAATCATAAAACCTTTAACAAAAATAAAAGTTAAATTACTTACTTATCTAGGAATTACTCTTTTAATTATAGCAGGTATTATAGCTCATAACATTGGAGATACTTTTGTAAACTTACTGATATTAGGGTGTGCTTTAAAATTTTTAGAATACGGAAATCTGAGAGATACCTATATTCAATGTTGCTCCATGATTTTTTTATCAATACTTCCCTTAATTTTTCATTATGAAGCATATATTGCAATTTATATCTTAATTGTTCCTACACTAATTATATGGTCATTTATCTCCGTAACTTCTAAAGAAAATATTTTTCAAAATTTAAACACTCTTCTTAAACTAATTCTTCCTGCCATACCTTTAACTATTTTTTTATTTATAGTATTTCCTCGTATCGGTTCATTATGGGTTATACCAGATAAAAGTTTATCAAAAACAGGTCTTTCTGAAAAAATTTCAATTAATAATGTAGATGAATTATTAAAATCTTCAAAAATGATCGGCCGCGTAGTATTTAATGATAATATACCTTCTGCAAACGAACGATATTTCAGAGCTATTACCTACACAAATTATGATGGCATCCACTGGACTGAAGATATAAAAACTCAAAATAGCAGAAAACAAATCTCTTATTTAAAATATTCAAAAAATAAAAATTTTTTTGCTTATAACAAGCCTTACTTAAATATAAAGGATCCTAAAAGAGAATACACCATCATAATAGAACCCTCAAATACTAAATTCATACCAACATTAAGATACTCTATTTCTAATGATAATAATTTATTCTTATTAGATGATTATAACTACACAACAACTGACCCTATTACCACAAGAAGCATATTTCATTTTCAATATGGAAAAGCTAATACCCTTACTTCAAAAAAAGAACTAATAGAAATAAAAAATAATTTATTATCCTATTCTGTAAAGCAAAATCCTAAAACTTTTGAACTTGTAAATTCTATAATTACTGAAGATATGGATGATTATAAAAAAGTAAATACTCTGCTTACCTTTTTTAAAGAAAATAAATTTTTTTACACTCTCTCTCCAGGAAAATACGGAATCAACGCCATTGATGAATTTCTATTCCAAAAAAGAAAAGGTTTTTGCGTTCATTATGCTCAAAGTCTAACAATTATGTTACGCATGGCTAACATACCAGCACGCATGGTTGGAGGATACTTAGGGGGAGAAGAAAAATCAAGTGATAATTATGTCATCCTTCGTGAGTCAGATGCTCATGCTTGGGTGGAAGCTTTTATAAATCATGAATGGATGGTTGTTGACCCAACAATACTTATTTCGAATTATATAACAAATTCTAGAAATACAACAAATATCCTTATTTATAAAGGTGATAGTCTTTATGAACAAACAATTTATAATATAGGTAATTTTATTGTTTATATAAAAAATACTTTTGAATATATTGATTTAAATTGGAGCATGTTTATCTTAAACTTTGATACGGAAAAACAACAAGAGATATTTAAAAACAACATTTTATATGTCATTGGATTTATAATATTTTCAATAGGATGTTCTATTGGAATTATATTTTTACAACAACGTAACAAAAAAGAAGTTATAAAAAATCCAGAACTTAAAATACTAATTAAAGTTTTAAAACATCTAAATAAAATGGGAATTAATAAAAAAGATTCAGATTCTTTACGTACATTTATTACTAACTTATCTATGCCGTCATCTCAACACATAGAAATCAAAGATGATATATTAAAAAATTTGATAAGCTTCCTAAATGTTTTTGAGAATATACGTTACAATAACTTGGAAAATAAAGAACTGTTATTAAATAATTTAAACATATTAGCAAAAAAAATAATAAAAACTACGAGGGAAAATTTTTATGAAACTTAAGCAAGTTATTAAACTTTCTGCTATAGCTTCAATTCTAGCTCTTGCAAGCATAAATATAACACAAGCGGCTGATACTGAAAAAAAGTACTCAGATCTACCAAAAGAAAAAGAATGGAAAAAACATGCAAAAGACTTGGGTTTATTTTGGAATAAACCAGCTGTAAAAAATAATAAATATGGAAGATTTTCAACTTGGTTATGCAATAACGGTACAAATCGAAATAATAGAGGATATTGTAACGATAATACCCCATCGCCACCACAATTAATAAAATCAAAAATTTTTAAAAGAGATTATACACGCATGATCTCTCGCCAAACTTATGCTTATGGTGTTTTATTCAATTTAACTGGAAATGAACAATACCTTAATCTTCATCAAAAAGGTGTAGATTTTTTATTAAATAAAGCACAAGATCCCAAAGGTGGTTTTTATTCTTGGTTTATAGAAGCAAATCAAAAAGGTCCTGAACGAGATGCAAGAACTACTCAGGATTTATCATACGCCCTACTTGGTCTTGCTATGAATGCTTACTTAACCCATAACCCTGAGATTATTAAAGTAATACAAAAACAACAAAAGTACATATATAAATACTACTACGATAAAGCACAAGACCTACTTTTATGGACTAAAAAAGATTTTGAAAATGATAAACATACTCAGCTAGAATTAGTAGGACAATTAGATCAATTAAATGCATACTTAATACTAACTTGGCGTTTAATACCTGAAGAAGATCGTGATGCTTGGACTAAAGTCATTACAGATACTGTAAAAATTATTAATACCCATTTCTATGATAAGGAAAAAAATATTTTTTATGGATGCATAGATAATAGTTCATGTAAAACTCCAACTGGCAGACATATGGATTTTGGTCATAGAAGCAAAACATTTTGGATGGAATATCTTGTAGGTCTCGCTTTAGAAGATCAAGATATTATAAATTTTGCTAAAAAAGGTATGATAGAAACTTTAGATGCAGCTATAAATTCTACAAAAGATCATTGGTATGAAAGTCCTGCTTCAAATAATCTAGCTTCATGGTGGGTTTATGCAGAATTAGACCAAGCTATGCTTAATTTGGCACTTTCTAAAGAATACCCTATATATAAAACCTTATACACTTGGATAAATAAATATACAGATAAAGTTAATGGAGAATTAAATTGGGGCATGAAAACCAACTTTTGGAAAAACGGTTTTCATTCAACAGAACATACATTAATTGGTTATATATTAAGCCAAGGTATAAAGTATAATGATTGTGCTGCACAACATTACAAGAATTCTCCAGATATAGCAACTTGTATGTATAAATATAGCACAACGCTTTACTACGCACCTTATAACACTGATGATAAATTAAAATTTTTCCCTTATTTATATGACGGTGTAGAAATCAACAGATTAAATTATGGTAGAACTTTACAAATTAACTATAGTAATATAAAACCAATGGTTTTAAAAAAATAGATTCTCTTATTTTTAAGAGCTATAAAAAACAAAATTGTTTTACAAAAATTTTTTTATTCATGGTGTAGATCTTGACAAAAGTATTTCCTAACTTATATAACACTTAAGAAAAAGAACTACACCAATCTATTAGAAAAGAAAAAAAACAAGCGAAATAACCACAAATAAAAGTTGTTAGAAAAACTGTCTTATATTTTACAAACAACCTTTTAATGAATTTAAGATTTTACTCTTACTTAAATAATTATATAAAATGCCTCAATAAACGCTCATCATATCTAGAGAGGAATGTACAAAAATATTTGTCTTCATTCCTACTCCACTAATGCATTCACCACCTTATACTTATTATTACTTTGAATTTCCAGCTTCATTCACTTTAGAATCATTAGCTGCCAGTATATGTTCCAATTGAACTTTTGTAATAGAAAGATAATTATTAACAAAAACCATCATCTGTTCTTCACAAATACTATCAAATTTATTAGATAAATAAAACATCTCTAAGTTAATCTTTGCTTGTTCAACGTTGCGATTTATATAATAACTCACGAAACAAACTCCTTTTGCATCGTTAAAATCTAACAAAATATTTAGCTATATTATAAATTAAATAACGTAATAAAATATCTAAAATCGTTAATTATGTGTCAATTGTCATAATATTTATAATGTAATAAAGCAAAACAATGTTTGTTTCACATTATTATTCAACATTGACACAAATAAAAATTTTGAAATTTATCACATTTAATTATAATATATACAATATTCACAATAAACAAAATGAATTAATAAATTAAAAAATAAATAATAAAAATAAAAAAAAGAAAAAAGAAAAAATAAAAATAAAATAAAATAAAAAAAAATAAAATAAAAAAAAATAAATAGAGCTAAAAAATTATGATAAACCCACGTTCTTTAGGCCATTTATTGGCTTTGCTGACTGTAATTGGTTGGAGTTTTACATATATTTCAACCAAATGCTTATTAGATGATTTCACCCCAATTGAAATTTTAATCACAAGATTTATATTAGGTTTAATAGCTCTAAAAATAATATATCCAAAAGCTGTTAAATTTAACTATAAAGAGGAACCTTATTATATTCTCTCTGGTTTAACTGGGGTTTGCATGTATTTTTTAATTGAAAATTATGCCCTCACCTTAACCACTGCTTGTAACGTGAGCATAATATTAGCTATAACTCCTATTTTTACGGCCATAACCAATAAAATCTTTTATCCTCGTGATGAAAAACTTTCAATATGGTTCTTTTTAGGTTTTGTAGCTGCTATTACTGGTATTATCATATTAAGTACTCGTGGAAATGAATTATCTTTTAATCCTCTAGGCGATAGTCTCGCAGTATTAGCTGGTATTATTTGGTCCATATACTCCGTAGTTTCAAAAAAAATAAATACTTTTGGATATAATGCCATTCAGGTAACAAGAAGATCCATTGCTTATGGTATTATGTTTATGTTGCCACTTATACCATTTAGCAATCATCAGTATAATTACGAAGCTATATTTACTTTTCAAAATTCTATTAACTTCTTATTTTTAGGTCTTATTGCATCTGCTATATGTTTTACAACTTGGAATGCTGCTGTAAAGATTTTAGGGCCTATTTCTACTATAGTGTATCTATATGCCACGCCTGTATTCTCAGTAATATTATGCGATTTAATACTTAATGAAAAACTTACTGTCTTAGGCTGGATTGCAAGTTTCATAATAATGTCTGGTCTCGTAATTTCCCAAAAAATGATACCTATCTTATACAACAAAATTCTTAAAATATTTAAATAATCATAATTATTATTTAAAATGTTGAACATTAGTCAAAATAAACATTATGCAATTTAAAATATAATAAGGTATCTTCATATAATACTCATTATTTGTACGTGCATAATGTTGTATTTTATTGTAAGTTTAACTTTTTTAATGTTATTTTTCCAACATTTAATTTTAATTTGTGGTAAGTGCATCATTTATTCATTTTAAATCACACATTTTTATTTTTAAAGAACAACATTTTTAATATTTTTTTGTAAAATTTCACAAAAAACTTTATAAATCAAACAAAAGTTGTGTAGAATATCCTAGAAGCTTTAGGACAATATTTTGTTCTAGCTATTTTCAAGATTATTAGTTGTTAAATAACGAGGAAAATATGTGTTCAATTTTTGGGATTTTTGATATAAAAGACTCTGCAAGTGTACCTGAATTAAGAAAACAGGCTCTTGTGATGTCAAGAAAAATGCGCCACCGTGGTCCTGATTGGGAAGGCGTATACACTAGCGATAAAGCTATATTAGTACATGAACGTTTATCAATTGTAGATCCAAATAATGGAGCTCAACCTCTTTATAATCCAGAAAAAAACAATGTATTAGCTGTAAATGGTGAAATATACAATCATAAAGATCTTGAATCAAAATTAACAGTGGATTTTAAATTCCAAACAGGTTCTGATTGTGAATGTATCCTTGCATTATACAAAGAAAAAAAAGAAAAGTTTCTTGATGATATAAATGGTATTTTTGCATTCGCTTTATACGATTCTGAAGAAGATACATACTTAATTGGACGAGATCATATTGGTATTATTCCACTATACTATGGTTATGATAAAGATGGTCATTTATACGTTGCTTCAGAAATGAAAGCTCTTGTAGAAATATGCGAAACTGTTAAAGAATTTCCAGCAGGTTCTTATTTATATAGTAAGAATGGTCATCAAATAGTTAAATACTACAAACGTGATTGGATGGAATATGACTCTGTTAAAGATAATGTATCAGATATAAACGTTTTAAAAAAAGGTTTAGAAGATGCTGTTAAGCGTCAGTTAATGTGTGACGTACCTTATGGCGTATTACTATCAGGTGGTCTTGATTCATCCGTAATTTCTGCCATAACAAAAACCTTTTCAGCAAATAGAATAGAAGATGAAGGTAAAACTCAGGCATGGTGGCCTCAATTACACTCTTTTGCTGTTGGTTTAAAAGGTTCTCCTGACTTAGCAAAAGCAAAAGTTGTTGCTGATGCAATCGGTACAATTCACCACGAAATTAATTTTACAGTTCAAGAAGGTATTGATGCATTACGTGATGTAATTTACCATATTGAAACATATGATGTGACAACAATCAGAGCTTCAACTCCTATGTATTTAATGGCTCGTTATATCAAAGCAATGGGTATAAAAATGGTATTATCAGGTGAAGGTTCAGACGAACTATTTGGTGGTTATTTATACTTCCATAAAGCACCTAATGCTCAAGAATTTCATGAAGAAACTGTAAGAAAATTAGATCAATTACATGTATATGATTGCCAAAGAGCTAATAAATCTTTAGCTGCTTGGGGGGTAGAAGGTCGTGTTCCTTTCTTAGATAAAGAATTTATTGACATTGCTATGCGTTTAAATCCAAAAGATAAAATGTGTGGAAATGGAAAAATTGAAAAACACATTGTTCGTCAAGCTTTTGAAAGTTACTTGCCACATGAAATAGCATGGAGACAAAAGGAACAATTCTCAGACGGTGTAGGCTACTCATGGATTGATTCATTGCGTGATCATGCGGAAAAAGAAGTAACAGATCAAATGTTTGAGGAAGCTGCAACTCGTTTCCCATTAAATACACCTCTTACAAAAGAAGCATATTTATATCGCTCCATTTTTGAAGAACTATTCCCATTACAATCTGCAATCTTAACCGTACCATATGGTAAATCTGTAGCTTGTTCAACTCCAAAAGCTATAGAATGGGATGAAAAATTCAAAAATATGGCTGACCCTTCTGGTCGTGCAGTTGAAGGTGTTCACGATAACTCTTATCATGAAGGACAAAAGTTCTAATAAAAAATATAGATATTCAAAGATCATAGATCATGAATCATCGATATTCTAAGTATAAATCTAAAAATAAGAAACCACCTTAATAAGGTGGTTTCTTTTAAACTATTCGATGAAAGATTTATTATCGATTAGAAATTATATTGCAAAGCAACAGAGAACTTATCAGGTGAACGATCCTTTGTTGAACCTGTCTTTTTACCTAAATTATCAACTTTATCGATATCACCTAAACCAATTTGTGCTTCTGTAAACACTTTAAAATTAGGTGTAAAGTTATATGATAACTCAGATGCAATTTCAGAAACTAAAGTTGCACTATCCTGTTCTTGGTATCTATAAGCCCCCATAAACTTGATGCCATTATCCCAAGTATAAGAACCAACCACTTCAACGGCATTCTTATCTTCAGCTTTATCATAATCAGTAATAGTATATAGTACAGCGCCATATAAACCATTGCCATTAGTACCAGCACTTACAGCTGAATAAAATGTTGTTCTATCATCTGAGGCAATGGTATTTTCATAAGCATCGAAATTATATGAATCTATACCAAAGTTGATTGAAACAGGAAAATCCTTATTAAATTCATATCCTAGAGCTGCTGCATAACCATTTTTTAGGTTTTTTACAGCTGTCTGATAAGAGGCAGCTGCTAAAAATCCACTCTTTTTG
The DNA here is from genome assembly GCA_051892875.1 of Succinivibrionaceae bacterium. GTDB lineage: Bacteria > Pseudomonadota > Gammaproteobacteria > Enterobacterales > Succinivibrionaceae > JBJFGR01. The sequence goes on along the minus strand of JBJFGR010000139.1, from coordinate 11,033 downwards.
ATCTGATAGATTGCTTGTCCTTCTTGACGACCACCTAAATCCCAGTATGTATGTTTCTTATAAGTAAAATCTGTAAAAATATCTGTCTTACCAAAAACATTATAAGCAGCAGTATGATTTTGACCAAAAACTAATTGACCATAATTGTCTGTTTTAAAACCTAAATATGCATAACGAGTTTTAAACTTTCCATCTTGTGAACTAGCTGCTGCCACTTCCCATTCTGTAAATTCAATGGCTTTTATACCATCAGTAATTTGGGAATAACCACTTGTACGTAAACGAACTTTGCCATCCAAAGTAACTTTACCATTATTTTTTTCAGAAGCGTTTACACTGTTTAAATTACCTTGAACTCGACCACCGACATCCAAACCTACAGTATCATTTTTGAATACTGTTGCTGCTTGAGCTGTTCCAAATGTTGATATACATAAAAAACTTACTAATAATAATTTCTTCATATATAAATATCCTCTAAATGTTATTATTTTTTAATAATTTTGGAAACAACGACATTTTACATGTTTTTTTTTATTTTTACAGATTTGAAAACACAAAAATTTTATTTTTTACAATAATTTTAAGTGTTTATTATTTAAATTTTTCTCACAAAGGTATAATTCACACTGAATTAACATTATTTATTCAATTCTGTTATAATTATTGAAAATAAATTTTAAGCGATTATAACAGTATGAGTAAGTATTCTAATACCATACGTAAAACAAAACTTACTAATTATCAGGAAATAAATATGCGACTAAATAAAATATTTACCACTATGTGCCTAGCTTCTTCATTATTACCAACCATCACAGAAGCTGCTACATTTAAGACACCCAAAAATTTCTCTATAGTAATTCTAGACGGTGAAAAACAATCATCTATATTTTCAAATACAAAAGAAGTTGAGTTATCAGAAGGACAGCATCAAGTTGTTGTTTTGTTTAAGGGAAACTTCAGAAACGGTGGTAACTCCATGTTAGTTACAGCAACAAACCCTATTGTTATAAATATACCTCACACAAATAAAGAAGATAACTACACCTTTTCCTATAAACGAATTTCAACTTATGATGATGCTTCAGATTTCGTTGATAATCAACAAATTACACTTTCTAATAATGGACAACCTGTTGATACCCAGACAGCAAATTATTTTGTTTTAAAATCAGAGAAAGGATTCCAGTTAGATCGTGATTTTAGAGCTGAATTACAATCCTTAGATCTTTTATATATTTCAAATGAAAATAGTCAAAAAATAAAAAAAGTAAATAAAACCATTAAAGATTGTAAAGATAGCGATTTTGTAAATTGTCCAAATCAAGTTATTGCTCCGATTAATCAGCAAATAAAACCTGTTGAAAATAATAATACCTCTTCAAAACAACATGCAAATTCTGAAAATACTCAGATGTTAAATGGTTTAATTTCAATCTATAGCAGTGCAGACAAAGCTACTCAGGAAGCTTTTAAAAAATGGTTGCAACAACAAAAATAAATTTATAAAAAACATATAATCATACTTTTATAAAAAATTGTATACACGAAATTATAGTTTGTTAGCCAATAATATAAATGTTAAATTTAGTTATATTGTAATATAATGTGCAAATTTAAACATATTGTATATTGGGATTTATATGATAACAACTACTACCACTTTTATCGTGTATATATTTTCTATGTTAGTCATAGGATTAATTGCCGCACGAACAACATCTTCTTTATCAGATTACGTGCTTGGTGGCAGACGTTTAGGAAAGCTTATTACTGGATTATCAGCAGGTGCCTCAGACATGTCAGGATGGCTACTAATGGGATTACCTGGAGCTTTATTTTCGTCAGGTTTATCCCAAGCATGGATAGCTATTGGTTTGACTATTGGGCAATGGTGTAATTGGAAATTTGTCGCAGCACGCTTACGTTCTTTTACCGCAAATGCTTCAAACTCTCTAACTCTACCAGATTATTTTGCATCTAGATTTAATGATACCTATCGTATAACAGCTATTGTTTCAGCACTTATTATCTTAATATTCTTTGTTGTATATTGTGCTTCAGGTATGGTATCAGGTGCAAAGTTATTTGAACAAACTTTTGGGTTAGACTATTCAAATGCTCTAATTATCGGTGCAGCTTCTACAATTTTATATGTATTTATTGGCGGATTTATTGCTGTTAGCTGGACAGATGCTGTACAAGCAACACTTATGATTTTTGCTCTAATAGTAACTCCTATTGTAATCTTAACAGATATTGGTTCGTTAGATTTAGCAAATCAATTAATATCCCAAAAAGATACTAGTATGACAAATATTATTAAAGATACATCTATTATTGGACTTATATCTCTAGCAGGTTGGGGACTTGGATATGTAGGACAACCTCATATACTAGTAAGATTTATGGCAAGTTCAACAGTTCATGGTTTAGTTGGTGCTCGTAGAATTAGTATTTCATGGATGATTTTCTGCCTATTAGGCTCTGTGCTTGTTGGTTACTATGGTGTAGCTTTTGCTGCTGTTCATCCTGAAATTAATATAAAGGATCCAGAACAGATATTCATCATTGTAACAAACGCTCTATTTTCACCTTGGTTAGCAGGTATTTTATTATCTGCTATTTTAGCAGCGATTATGAGTACATTATCCTGTCAACTATTAGTTGCATCTTCAACTTTAACTGCAGATTTTTACGCAAAACTTATACGCAAAACAGCAAGTCAGAAAGAATTACTTTGGGTTAGTAGAATAATGTTACTATTAGTAGCAGCAGTAGCTATTATAATAGCTTCTAATCCTAAATCTGTAGTTTTACAACTTGTATCTTATGCATGGGCTGGTTTCGGTGCTTCTTTTGGTCCTGTTGTTGTAATCTCTTTATTTTATCGAAAAATGACACTTCTTTCAGCAATCATTGGGATGATAGTTGGTGCTAGTACAGTTATCTTATGGGAATTATACCAACCATATAATCTATACTCTTTAGTTCCAGCATTTGCTATTTCATCTATTAGTATATTTTGGGTAAGTTCCCTAACACAAAATATGAACAAAGATGTTGAAAAACTTTTTGTAACTTTAAATAATAAATATAAAAAGGAACTTGAAAATAAATTAAGCTAAAAGTTTAAAAAAACAAGCACCAGATATTGGTACCTTTCAAAGTACCAATATCTATAACTTTTAAAGTTTAACAAAATTACAATAATGTAACATTATTTATAATCAAACGTTGTATTACTAACTATATATAATTATTTTTTGGAGAAGCTTGTGATTTCAAATAAAAAATTATGGTTAACATTTTTAGGTAGTATTTTGTGCCTTTTAGTACCTTCATTATGCTTAGGGATTGATATATCAAGTGGCATGGCCAATGATTTTGGTTTAACAACGTTATCTTGCTTTGGAATTCGTTGGGAAATTATTATATTTATATTAATTCTTATCAATGTTGCTATATTTTATAAAAACACGACTGATGTTGCTATAATCGGAGTCTCTATATTAGTTTTATATAAATTATTTATAGTTCCTGATTTTACATTACAAACCTTAAGTTCTCCTAAATATATTACTACTTACTTAGATTTAATAAACCTTGCTGGTATGTTGCTTGGGTTCAGTATTCTAGCTGATAATTTTGAAAAAAGTAATCTTCCATATAAAATTCCCAAAATTCTTCCTAATAATACTTTAGGTGGAATAATTCTTTTAGGTATTGTTTTCTTTATCAGTTCTTTCTTAGATAATATAGCATCCGCAATGATCGGTTGTACTATTGCACATGTAATATTCAATAAAAAAATTCATATAGGGTATGCTGTTGCCATAGTTGCCGCTTCTAATGCAGGTGGTGCAGGTTCTGTTGTTGGTGATACGACAACTACTTTAATGTGGTTAAAGGGTTATAATCCATTAGATATATCTCATGCATATATTCCTGCAATCTTTGCTTTTATCATTTTTAGTTACTTTGCCTCTAAACAACAATTATCATACGCTCCAATGATAACAACAGTAAATATTCAATCTTTAAAAATTGATTGGGTAAAACTAAGTCTTGTTTTATTTATATTAGTAATGTGTATTACAACTAATGCTATATTAAGTTTTCCAGCACTTGGTATATGGATAGCTATATATATCGGAAAATTCTTCACAAAAATAGATTGGAAAATTACCCCTGAAAACTTAAGCAGTACTATATTTTTACTAGTTTTAGTTTTTTCAGCTAACTTAATACCTTTAGGTGATTTACCATCTCCTACAAATCCTTCAACATTTGTAATTGGTTTAGTTTCTGGTGTATTTAACAACATACCTTTAACCCAATTATGCTTAGAACAAGGAGGATATAATTACGCTCTGTTATCTTTTGCAGTAGGCTTCGGTGGTTCAATGGTTTGGTTTGGTTCATCTGCTGGTGTTGCTGTTTGTGATATAGTTCCTAAAGCTAGATCTATAATTACTTGGATTAAATATGGATGGCATACTACAATTGCCTATATCATAGCTTTTTGGTTATATGTATTTTTACTACAGATATTTAACTAATTAAACAAAAATAGCTGCAAATTAGTATTAGCATAAATAAAATTATACTAATTTACAGCTTCTTTATTAGTTAAAAATTATAGAACTTCTTGTTTCTCTGAATATAGGTTCCAATCCACTTAATCGCAATGCCGTTGAAACTTCATCAACACTACGATCATCATTGATGATAAACTGAGGCAAATCATGTCTATCAATAGCATAACCACCAGGCTGAGTGCTTGAACCTGCACTTATTGCTGTAATTGCTATAGGTGTTATCATATCTCTAAAACGCTGATTTTCACGTGTAGATATTGAAATTTCTAGTTCATGATCAAACAAACGCCAAGCACATATCAATTGAATCATTTGTAAATCAGATACTGGATTTCTTGGTTCAAAACCACCTGCAGCAGGTCTTAATCTTGGAAAGGATAAACTCATTCGTATTTGCCAATAATGTTTTCTCATGTATAAAAGATGACTTGCAAGAGCTACAGCATCAGCTTTCCATTCAAATAGACCAAGTAAAGCACCTATACCAACTTTATCAATACCTGCATCACCTAACCTTTCTGGAGTTTCCATTCGGTAACGCATATCTGTTTTTTTACCACTTAAGTGGTTTTCTTTATAACAATCAACATCATATGTTTCTTGATAAACCATTACCGCATCCAACCCCATTTTTTTAAGTTCACAGTAATCCTTAGTGTCTAAAGGTTGAACTTCCATCATTAAATAAGACGCATATTCAGCTACAATAGGGATCATTTCTCTAAAATAATCCATTCCACCCTTACGTTCATTTTCACCAGTTACAACAAGAATGTTCTCATAACCCATTTTTTTTATAGCTTCACATTCAAGCCTAGTTTCACCAGCATTTAATACTCTACGTGCAAATTTATTATGAACAGCAAAACCACAATACTTACAATTATTAGTACAAAGATTAGTTAAATAAAGAGGTATATACATACTCACCCCATTTCCAAATCTTCTTCTGGTATATTTTTGAGCAAGCACCGCCATTTCTGAAATATAAGGAACTGCTTTAGGTGAAATTAAAGCCATAAAATCACCTAAATCAAGATTTTCATCATTTTTACTTTTTGCTATAGCTCTTCTAACATCATTATCCGAACAATTATCAACATCCTTAACATAATCAATAATATTTAGGGATGTAATTTCATCATAAAAACTCATTTTTAAATCGACCCTAATATTAATTAATTTCTAGAGAACTTAATTCTTTTAAAAATTCATCTAAAGGACTTGTGGCAATAGCCGTGTCATTAACAACACCTAATCCTGCAAGATACGCTGTTCGACCAGACTCTACAGCTAAAGCAAAAGCCTTTGCCATAGAAACAGGATCTCTAGCAACAGATATTGCAGTATTAACTAACACTGCATCAGCTCCTAATTCCATTGCATATGCTGCGTGGGAAGGAGAACCAATCCCCGCATCAATAACCACTGGAACTTGTTTCTGAGCAATTATTATTTTTAACATAGATAAAGTAGTTAACCCTTGATTACTACCTATTGGAGAACCTAAAGGCATAACCGCAGAAGCTCCGACATCTGCTAGTTTTAAACATAATACAGGATCTGCTGAGCAATACGGTAATACTGTAAAACCTTGTTTAACCAATTCTTTTGTAGCATTAAAGGTTTCAATTGGGTCTGGTAGTAGATAACGTTGTTCAGGATGAATTTCAACTTTAATAAAATTAGTTCCTAGAGCTTCTCTTGCTAAATTAGCAGCAAATACAGCTTCTTTAGCCGTTCTAGCACCAGAAGTATTAGGTAATAAATTAACTTTTAATCGTTTTAATGAAGGAAGTATTGCATCACAACCATTTTTAAAATCACATCTTTTAACAGCTAAAGTAACCAATTGAGATCCACTAGCTTCAATTGCTGAAACTAGAGTTGAACTGTTAGAAAATTTACCAGTACCTGTAAATAATCTTGAAGAAAATACCTTATCACCAATCTTTAAACTATCCATAAAATATTTACCCCCCTGCCATCATAACAAATATTTCAATTTCATCACCGTCATGTAAATTTGTATTCTCAAAATTAACTTTAGATATAATCTCACCATTAAGAGCAAGAGCATAATATTCAGGCATATTATCCTTAGTTGCCACCAATTCAGCCAAATTACAGGCCTTAGTTTCATATTTTTTACCATTAATCATCAGTAGCATTTATTTCTTTTCCTTTTCTGTAACAACTTCATCAGAGGAAATTTTATTTACCTTTTGAAGCCATATTTTTATAGTTTCATCATAATTTTCAGCTTCTGTTATAGCTGTTATAACAGCTACAGAATCAACTTCTGTATCTAAAACAGAATCAAGATTATCTAATTTAATTCCACCAATAGCAACTGTTTTATAAGTACCTTTTAATAATGAAACATATTGTGCCAATCTTTTGGTTCCCTGAGGTAATGAAGGCATTACTTTTGAATTTGTCGGAAAAATATGCCCTAAAGCTATGTAACTAGGCTTAACCATTAAGGATCGAGCAATCTCTGCGTAACCATGAGTAGATATTCCTAAACGTAATCCTGCTAACTTAATTTTTAATAGGTCAGCTGTACACAAATCTTCTTGTCCTAAATGAACTCCATAAGCATTATGTTCTATTGCCAATTCCCAATAATCATCAATAAATACCTTTGCTTTGTATTTTTTACCTATAGCAACACTCTTTTTAATTTCTTTTATTAAAAATTCTTTGTTCTTAGGCTGTTTTATTCGCAATTGAACTATCTTTACCCCTGATTTACACAATTTGCTAACCCAGGCAGAACTATCTACAACAGGGTAAAGACCTAATTCATCATCAATTTTTTCAAAACCATCGTCGTCTTTATTAAATTTAAAATTATGCAAATTATTTAAATCATAAATCATTCGAGGAAATAAATTTAAATCATTATTATATGGTTTATGTTTAAAATAACGTTGAGATTGCTCCGAATCTAAAACAAAGCTTTGTTCAATACCCTGATTTACATAAGCCTTAGCATAGGCAATAGAATCTAAAACATAAAAACCTTTGGCTAACATAGAAGCTATTGCACTGCTTACAATACACCCCGTACCATGAACATTGGCAACTCTTTTTGAAAAATATGAACGATTATTTAAAAAATAAACTAAATGTTCAGAATCAATAGTTTTAACACAATCGATAATAATATTATCAAATTTATTTTTCCCCATTTGTTCTTTATAATCTACAATATGACCACCTTTAATATAAATATTAGAAGCCCCCATTATCTTGAAATAATTAATCATATATTGTAGTGATTTCTGAAAATCTTCAACAGATGTCATATCAACTTTAATTTCACTCAATTCCTGAGCTTCAATTAAATTTGGCGTAAAAACATCAATATATGGCAAAATTTTTGATAAATGCTTTTTATAATTTATTGTAGACAAAAAATTCCCAGAACTCGAAGAAGAAACAGGATCCCAAACAACTTTAACAGTATCTAAATTTCCTTCTTGTTCCTCTTGCTCTGTTCTTCTATTTTTTAATAATTTTATAAATTTTAAAATTATTTTTAATTGTTTTTTATTAGGTATTAAACCTAATTTAATTGCACTAACAGTTAATTTTGAATCTAATATAGCTTCAAGTTGTTCTGAAAGTAACTCAGGTTCTGTTACACCAATAGAATAACAACCATCCATATTTTGAGCAGTTATAGCTGTTACTGCACAAACACCTTTTAAACCAAAATCCCTAACTGTGGCTAAATCTGCCGTAACTCCTGCACCATTTATGCTATCTGTAGCAGCAATACACAATACAACACCCATATTATTATTCCTTATCTGCCAAAGCTTTTATTTCTTTACTTATACGCATAGAACAAAACTTAGGTCCGCACATAGAACAAAATTCAGAAGAATGATGACAATCATCAGGCAAATCTTCGTCATGGAATTTTTTTGCAAGTTCAGGATTTATACTTAAAGCAAACTGATCTTGCCAACGAAACTCAAAACGAGCCCTACTCATAGCATTATCCCAAGAAATTGCACCTGGATAACCTTTTGCTAAATCTGCAGCATGAGCAGCTATTTTATAAGCCATTAATCCTTCTTTTACATCATCTCGTTTTGGTAAACCTAAATGTTCTTTCGGAGTAACATAACAAAGCATTGCTGTTCCAAACCAACCAATCATAGCTGCACCAATACCTGATGTAAAATGATCATATCCAGGAGCTATATCAGTAACCAAAGGTCCTAAAGTATAAAAAGGAGCATCATGACAATACTCTACTTGTAAATCCATATTTTCTTTTATTTTATGCATTGGAACATGACCAGGCCCCTCAATCAATACCTGAACACCTTTACTCCAAGCTATTTCAGTCAGTTCTCCTAATACTTTAAGTTCACCTAACTGAGCTTCATCATTTGCATCATGTATAGATCCAGGTCTTAAACCATCACCTAAAGAAATAGCAACATCATACTTGGCACATATATCGCAAATTTCCCCAAAATTTGTATACAAAAAATTTTCTTTTTTATGATACATTGACCACTTTGCCATAATTGAACCGCCACGAGATACAATACCTGTCAAACGTTTAGCTGCAATTTTTATAAATCTTTCAAGCAATCCAGCATGAATTGTAAAATAATCAACACCTTGTTCAGCTTGCTCTATTAATGTTTCCTTAAATACTTCAAATGTTAAATTCTCAGCAATACCATTTACTTTTTCTAATGCTTGGTATAAAGGAACAGTTCCAATAGGAACGGGACTATTACGAATTATCCATTCTCTTGTTTCATGAATGTTTTTACCCGTACTCAAATCCATTACTGTATCAGCACCATAAATAGTACTAAAAACCATTTTTTCTACTTCTTGAGCAATAGATGAAGAAATTGCACTGTTACCAATATTTGAATTAATTTTAACTTTAAATTTTCTACCAATAATCATTGGCTCAGCTTCTGGATGATTAATATTAGCAGGAATAACAGCTCTGCCAGCTGCAACCTCTTCTCTAATCATTTCAGGTGTAAAATACTCAGTTTCGACACCAAGATTTTCACGTGCTGCAATATATTCCATTTCAGGAGTAATCACACCTCTACGAGCTAACTCTAGCTGAGTTATACCCTTTTTGGTAGCAATACGAGTCTTTTTTTGAGAACTAATTCCAGCTACTGTATCAGAAGGTTTTACAACTTCAATACCTTCTCTATTAGCTAACCATTCTTCCCTTAATAAAGGCAATCCCTTTGTAACATCAATTTTCGCTTGGGTATCTCCATATAATCCTGCAGTATCATACAATTCTACAGTTTCACCATTTGTTAATTTAATTAAACGATAAGGAATTTTTGCTGAAATTTTTTCGAGATTTTTGTATTTTCTTTCAGAATTAGGATAAGCAAAACCTTGTAAAGTTTGAAGATTTTTTTGAGCAGCTTGCTCTGCTTCGAGATGTTGTTGCAAAATAGACATAGTTTTTCCAATAAATCAAAACCTGTCTAAAGCAATAAACATAATAAAAACTGTTCCCTTCGCAGGCATTATCCTGAGCAGGTAATACGGATTTCAAAATGATCTCAGCCCCAAAGGCACTCCGACAGGTGAATATAAAACAAAATAAAACAAAGTTTAATAAATTCTAATATATTATGCTTAATTTAGCAAAATTTTTCAATTACTCTAATATCCAATTTTCATCAAAAATTAATCCATAATGACCTATTGAGGTAATTATTGTAACTTGCTCATTATAGGATATTTTCAATACTTGTGATTTTTTTACATAATATATAAAACTAGCATTTTCATACTTTAAAATAGAAAATTTCGCACTATTTAATTGGTATTTTACAGGATAAAATCACTATAAATCTTTTTATTTTAACCTTTATCTTACATTTCGCGTTAGAAACATCTTATTTTCCTCATTATAGCCACCATATTATTTTTTTTAACCGGCTAACTATATGTGTCAATGTATTGTTGGCCGAGTAATTGTAGGACTTTTATGGCTTGTTCCTTTATGTTATCAAAGCATCTAGTTTGGTCATTTATTATTACTGTTGAAACACCATCAAATTCCTGAAACACAAATCTCATAGTTATCTTATCTTGAGGCTTTCCTAATTGGTTTTTAAGTTGGATTCCTGTGTCTTTCATAGCTTTTTGTAATTTCCACTCTAGTCCGCTAAATACAGCAAGACTTAGAGTCATTATCATTAGCAAAGCTTGCATATGTTCATTCTTGGAAACAAAGATTGAATCTGCAGGTGTCCAGTTTCTTTCTGTGTCGTTGGTAGCAACAACAAAAAAGCTTTTATTCTTGTGAATTTCTTTAATTAAAAGAATTTCTTAGAACTAGAATCAGATTGTAGTGCTAAACAATATAGTTCTATTATTGCCCATGCAACAATGGTAAGTGCT
>JBJFGR010000138.1:0-6332 GCA_051892875.1 Succinivibrionaceae bacterium | reverse complement strand
TAATTATTAACAATTTGTATAATTTTATAGTTTTTTATAGATCCTAATTAGCGGATAAGAACTCACTGTTAATTTACTATTATTTGATAACTTAGAAATTCGTTCATCTAAAAACTGTGCTATTTCTAGAAATTTCCAAGTACCCACAACTAAACCTAAATGTTCTACTCTTTTTGTTAAAATCATAATTAAATACCAAGGCTACTAAAACCTAAGTATATAACCACAAACATATAAATTTTAATAATATTATCAATATTTTTATTAAACAATTACAATTATTAAACATCCAATTCAACTACGAATGCAGGTTGCGAACATTATAGTCTACATCGATTTACTTGCTAACATAAGCTGAGATAGCAATAGCAAGCTATCGCATTAGGTGATTCCAGATTTGAAGATTTCAGATTACAGATTCACCCACAAAGCCGCACGCACGGCGTAGATACCGCTAAGGACGCTGTTGCCGTAACCGAAGACGCCGCCGCCGATGCTAACGCTTGCAGCGTAATCCTGGAGATTGCCAGGGGAACGCAGCCACCACCAACCTAAATCACCAGAATTATAACCATTATGAGATTTTGCATATTTAGTAATATACGCCTTTCGCAAATAATTAGTTTGAAAATATTTTTCTACTTCATCTATACTTAATAAAAAAACACGATCTTTCGTTACTCTTCCATCAGTATTAATATTCGATACGACAATTTTATTTTTTTCTTCAACTGTAAACGCTGTATTCAAAAACTCATTATTTAACCAACTTCTAATAGTACTATCTTCCCAAATATTGCTTCTTCCTGAAGAATTAAAAGGTTTTGCATCTATCAATTTATCTGTAAGTAAAAGAGCTTTTCCATCAACATAATCCAATATTCTCCATTCGATTGGTTGTGCATATGAGTTGTCTTGAATATATGAACCAAATTTAACTATAGAGCCTATTTTTACATCTTTAAGATTCAATTTTTCACTACTTGTATCTAAGACCTCTGTTCTTTGACTATTTCTAACTTCTTGTTTTATTTTAGATAACTGTTTTTGTAGTTCAGCAATTTTCGCCTCGTTTTCCAATAATTCTATATGTTGATCTTCAATTTTAGATATCAAACTTTGCTTTTCTGTATTAAGTTTAGAATTTTCCTCTATTAACTTTTGATTGCTTAACAAGTTATCTTGATTTTTTTTATCTATATTGGATAAATTACCTTGTATTATCTTAATTTCTTTATTCTTTTCAGCTAGCTTATGAGATAATTCTGATGCTTGTTTTAATTTTTCATCAAGTTTTTGATTAGACTTAGATAAAGAATCACGTAATTGATTTACTTCAGAAACATAATTTTTTTTCCAATAGTTTGAATTACTCTTATTGATTAGGACAGCATATGATATTGCACATATACCTATAACAATTGCTATGATTATAAAAAGCTGTCTGTGTGCTTTAATTTGTTCTATTAAAAGATTTCCTTTTATTGGTGTTAAACAATAATCGCAGGCTTTGGCGTCATGAGGTAATGATCTACCACATGATCTACAAGTAATTGGAGCATGGTAATCTATTCCTTGTGGATGACCACATTTTGAACAAAAGGCGTCTTTTCCTCTGTTTACACTATGACATTTATTACAATACCACTCACTCAAATCCTTATCATCTAAATTCCAACCACACACTAAACAGTTATTTGCAAGATCTGGAGCCAAACTTCCACATTTAGGACATATTCTATGTAAATTCAGAACCTTTGATAATTTTTCGTAATTCCATAAAATTTCATTAATATTATCTGCTAGCTTATTACCATATACCTTTCTGATAACATCTGTATCATTATCCATAGCATTCATGGATTCTTCAACAAAAGCTTCTAAATCCTTATGTTGAAGTTCACCAAAGTATTCTGAAATTTCATCTTGGCTTGTAAAAACATTATCATTTATTTTTACCAAAACTTTATTTATGAGTTTATAACAAATGTAGAGAACCTTATCTATTACGCTTATGGAATTGTTTTTTAAAAAATTAGCTATATCTTCAATTAGCGGAATTATTGATTTTAAAGATTCGTTATTCTTAACATAACCTATTATTGCATCAGATCCAAATAAAATAACAGCATCACTTAATTCATTATTCTTACTTTTCTTTGAATCTCGGTTATTACTTTTTAAGAATCTGCTTGCTAATATATATAATTTATTAGCATAGTATGTTATGTCGGCGTAATTATTTCCTTTAAAACAGATACTTTTAATTGTTGGATCTAACCCATACATAAGTTTGAAGAATGCTATGTCTTGATCATTAGATTCTTGAGTTGTGGTAAATAATTTTTCAGTAACTTGACACAATTCTTTTCTAGAGTTGTCATTCATGTTGTCAAAGTGTCTAGTTAAAAAGCCACGACCTAATTCTTTTTTACCATCTTCCCAATTAGACATTAAAGCTATAAGAAGATCTGATAGAGAATTATATGTTTTATTCTTAAACTTATATGGAATAAACGCACCATGTAATAAAGCATTATTTAATAACTGTTCCTCCCCATTTTTATGTATACTCTTAGGAGATTTAGGAGATATACCAGGAACAATCAACTCCTCACCTTTTAACCATTTGCAAATTTCTTCATATCCCCATCGCCTATTAGGATTATTCTTATCATTACGGTAAGTAATATCTTTATATGTAAGACCATTTATCAATTTAGCTAGATTTTTATTAAATCCATCTGGATATGGTATTTGCTGAATCATTGCGTATCTAGATATTTCATTATCATTAATATTACTAGAGGTATTTTGAAATGGAGTATATCCTGTAGTTAACTCATATAAGCTAATCCATAATGAATAATAATCTGATTCGACTAAAAAAAGCCCCGTTGTTGTTTCTGGTGCAGAGTAGAATGGTGATTTGCCTGTTTGGGTAACCACTACTGTACTATTGGTTACAACAGAACTTATACCGAAATCAATTAAAACAATATGACTCTCATCATCTGAAATCATCATGTTTGATGGTTTTAGGTCCTTATGGATAATACCCACTTCATGAATTGTCTTTTAGGCTTCGTTTATTGATGGAATTATAAGAGTTTTTAATTCATCTAGAGTAAATCTAACACCATTATTTATTAGATTATCCAAGCTACCGTTCTTATAGTAAGGCATTACTATAAATGGATATTCATCTATGCTATCGTAAGCTAATATTTTTGCAATATGCTTATTGTCTATTGAACGTAACTTCTTTAGTACTTCATCTTTTATAGCATTCTTACGTCTATATAGTTTAATTACTACTTGTTTAGATGTTTTATTTTCTGTAGCAAGATAGATATCTGCTTCACCTGAGTTTCCTGGTAACTTATCATTTACTGTATATTCATTTAAAACAACTTGCCCTAATAAATTTGGAACATTTTGATTAACATTGTTATTGATTACAGTTTTTAATTTACTACTAAATGAATTTACAATGGTTTTATCAGACATTCTTCGTTACCACCAAATTAGAAAATACCAAAATCTCGCTTATAAGTTTAAAAAGTATCAAATTTATGCATTATAACAAAAAAGAAGAGTCTTCATGCATATGAGTGGGTAAAACAAGAAGACTCATAGAAATTTTACCTTATAGATAGAGTGAACGCACTTGTGTGTAAACTCCATCTAAAGCTACTTTAATTTGCTGAATATATATTTCATAATTCACATTTAGGTGTCTAGAAATCAACTGCAGTCCCATTTTGCATATTCATTATCGCTAGTATCAAATATACTAGAACACTACTTCTATTAAAAGAAAATCTTTAATTACAACTAATGCTGTATTTATTATTTTCCAAATACTGTTTAGCTTCCTTATAACCTAATTTTGAAGATTCACAAATCCAAAATCTTCCAACACTTCTATTTTTATCAACACCAATTCCAGACATATACATATGACCGACATTAAACATAGCTAGAGGTTCATTTTGATCTGCCGCTATTTTAAAATATGAAAAAGATTTTTTTAGATTTATATTTGTTCCCAAGCCTTTTTTATACATTTCTCCTAATAATATTGAAGAAAGTACATCGTTTTTATCTGCAAGTTTCTTACAATAATTAAAAGCTTTACTGTAATTTTTTTGAACGCCTTTAAAACCTAAAAAATAATATCTACATAGTTCAAATGTTGCAGCATCTGAATTTTCTTCTGAATATATTGAATTTTCATTATTTGATATCTCTTCTAATATAGAGATAGCTTGTTTTACATCCTTTTTTGTTCCTCGTCCTTCTAGATACATATCTGCTAAATTAAATTTAGCGTACTTAATAGGATTTGGACTATTAACTGCTGCTTTATAAAGTAAAAATGCTTTATTCAAGTCTTTTTTAACTAACTTTCCTTCCTCATACAAAAACGCAAGATGATAATTAAATAATCCGTATTTATTAGGTTCAACTTTTACTGCTTGTTCTAAATTAAAGACTGCTTTTTTTTCATCCTTAGCAACTCCATACTCTCCTGTAGAATATGCTTTATACAATGAATAAAATGCATAAGATTTTTCTTCAGAATTATATTTTTCATCAGATATAATATTGTTAGCTACAGAAATTAATTCTTCATACATGCCTTCATTTATAAGAAAATTAATATATTCAAGAGAACAATGACCATATTTTTCCATGCCTGATTTTAGATACTTATACGCTAAATTCTTATCATTTAGAATATTATAATTATACCCTAAAAAACAATCTATATTTATATCATCTACTTCAGTTCCTTGTAATTGTTTTAAATATTCAACAGCTTTTCTATTATCTAAATTATCTTTAGTATAGTAAACCCCTAACCATTTTTTAGCATTTAAATATCCTTTATCTGCAGACTTTGTTATTAGTTCCAATGCTTTTTCTTTGTTTAATATTGTTAACTCACCTTTATTATATTCTAAACCAACAATATACAAAGCTTCAGCATCATCATGTTCAGCTAAAACTTTATAATATTTAAAGGCCATTGGATAATCATTAGTAAGCATATAATATGCAGAAATAATAGAATAATTAGTCAAATCCCCTGCTTCTAAAAGAATTTTTGAATATTTTTCAACTTCTTCGTGTTTATTTTCTGATATAAGTTGAGGAATTAATAAAGATAAAGCCACAGAATCACCATTATCTGCCGCCATCTGCAAATAATGAAGTTTATCAATATTGGGATAAATTTTTGCTATCTCGTCATTATAACATACGTATAAAGCAATTTGGGCATTAGAAACTCCAGCATTAGCAGCCTTCAATACCATATCAAACCCTTTAATTTTATCTTTTTCTACATATTGTCCATTTAGATACATTAAACCTAATCTTCCTATAGATGGATAATCCCCCTGAGCAGCACCTTTAGAAAACTCTTCAAATACTATTTTATAATCTTTATTAACATCTTCTCCTATGTAATATATTTCACCTAACTTATAGGAAGCTCTAACATTCCCCATATCTGATGCTTTTTTATAAAATTCTATTCCTTTTACTTTATCTACAGCAACACCATTTCCGTTATAGTACATTTCTGCTACATAAAAATTAGATAAACCATCATCTGCCTTAGGACAGACATTTAATGCTTGTTCATAATTTTTAGCTTCATAGAATTTATGACAATTAGAGGATTCATTACAACCCAATAACATTAAAGATAAAAAACTACAAGTGCATAAAAATTTAACATTCATCTGAAAACACCTTAATTTAAACCAATAAAATCAATAATAAAAAAATTATATTCAATTGCTATCATTTAAGTTTTTTAGTTCTTCTCTCTTTCTTTTTTTACCTTAATCACATGGATCACATATTTATTTAAATATAATCTTTAATTGATGAAAAGTGTAAAATAAAAATGTCTAAAAAAACAGAATGAAAATGCTGTTGTAAAAAAAGAGGGCTATACACCATGAGCATTATTAATTAGTTTCAATCCTTTATTTTTCTTATTTGTAAGTGGTATTATTATTTTTAACATCCTAACAAACAGTACCATATCTATTAAATTTTCTATATTTCTAAAACCATATGCTTTGTACTTTGTATATAAACAACTTCATTTTATTGTTTAATAGGCAAGTTCTTTAAAAATTGAAATTTTGCCATGGGTTGCTAGCCAATGAAAATTTTTCAATACAACCTTCTTTTCTGCCATGTTAGGAGGTAAAACATGACAGAAAATAAAAAGTTTATCTTATGTTACTTTTTGGTATATGTACCATGGTAAGTAAAGCTATGACCACGACCATCAGATCCATATGTTA
>JBJFGR010000137.1:0-6483 GCA_051892875.1 Succinivibrionaceae bacterium | reverse complement strand
TTTTCATTTTCTGTTCATAATTTTGGTCTAAACATATGCTCATTATTAATTTTTTGAGTCTTGCTAAATTTTTATGGGATAAATGATTAAGTGATGAAATAACACAAAAATATAATAATATGGTTTTTAATGAAGATATTTTGCCAATATCTTTTAAAACAATTAAAGAACGCTTATCTTCTAGTTTTGGTGTTATAAAAATAATAGATAAATAAAAGAGATAGAATTTGTACAATACATATAGAGGATCCTTTAGCTGTTTTTGGGGAAAACATATTCTAAAAAGATCCTCATTTTTTTTAATTAAATTTATTCAAAATTGATTTCCCACAAATTTTTAACAAGAACCAATCTTTTGCTTAGCATCAGAAGCACCTTTCTTAAGACTTGAGTAGCCTTTTTGTAATCCACTTACACCAGAATTCAACCATGTTTAGCTGTTTGAATTGGATGAGCAGTGGCTCCCATAATAAAACCACCTGCAGCTCCTGTGAAAAATTAACGCTTCTTGTGGTAATACCTGCATATTATTTATAATTTTTTAAGCTAGTTAAGTTGAGAATGTTAAGATTACTTTTTATGAATGTGTGTTTTATGGTATAAACAATAAAAACCACCAAACACACATCGCTACAAAACTCTGAAGAGTAGAAATAGTTCAAATTATTTTAATTTGTTTACTTTTAATAGTAATTCAAAATAATTGATAAAGATGCGCAAGATATAATTACCCACAAAGTAATACCTAATATAAGTGCTCTAGGTCCTGTTTGTTTAAATTTTTTAATAGATATTGAAGCACCTATAAAAAATAAAGCTCCTACAATTGTTCTTTTTGCTATTTCGTATATGAATGGATACACTTGATCAGAGGTAATAAAATCACCTATTTGAAATTTTACGAAACTACAGATAAGAACTGCCAAAATATATAATGGTATAAAATTAGGTACTCTAATATGTTTTGATTTTCTTGTATATATTAAAGTCGCTATTAATGCAACAGGTACAATGAATAATGCTCTTGCTAACTTTACAGTTGTTGCGATTTGGAGTGCATTTTCACTATATGAAGCTGATGCACCTACAACAGATGATGTATCATGAATTGCAATCGCACTCCATAATCCAAATTGCATATCACTCATATTTAATAAGTGACCAATAAGAGGAAATAAAACCAATGCAACAGCATTTAAAGTAAATACAGTTGCAAGGGCGATTGAGGTTTGATCATCTTCAGCTTCAATCGCAGGTGCAACTGCTGCTATTGCACTGCCACCGCATATAGCTGTACCAGAACTGATTAATAAACCTGTTTTTTTCTCTATTTTTAAAAGTTTAGATAATAATACACCACAAAATATAGTAATTATTATTGAGCCTATAATAAGAGTTAAACCATTTTCACAGGCTTCTTTTGCTTGGGTTAAGGTTAAACCAAAACCAAGACCGACAATTGAGTATGATAATAATGATTTTGTAATTTTTCCAATAGATACTGATGTTGGTACAAGATTAAAACATGAAAATACAAAACCAAGAACTAGTGCGAGCCATGATGGTACACCAGGAATTAAGCATATTATAAAGAATAATATAAATAAAATTGTACATGCTTTTCCGTCTTTAAATGTAATTTGTTGAGACATTTTATTTCCTATAATAATTATTTAATTTTTGTTGATTGTTTAATAACTCTCTAGCATTTGCTAAAGCAGTATCTGTAATAGAAGTACTACCTAGTAATCTAGCAATTTCTTGAATTCTTCCATTATCGTCAAGTAAATGTATTGTACTTGATGTTTCGTCATTTGAATTTTCTTTTTTTACCTCATATTGATGGTGAGCTGAAGCTGCTACTTGTGGTAAATGTGTAACAGTTATAACTTGAGAAGTATTGCCTAGTTTTCTGAGCAGTGAACCTGTTACTGCTGCTGTTATTCCACTTATTCCTGTATCAATTTCATCAAAAATCATAGTCGGTGCTGAAATTTTATTTGCTGTAAGTACTAATATTGACAGAGCTATTCTACTAATTTCACCTCCAGATGCATTTTTTGAAATTATATCAGGGGCCATCCCTAAGTTGGCACTAAATCTAAATTCAATAGAATCAGTACCATTTGATTGAGGCTGAGTTTCATTAAATTCAATTTTAAATTTTGCAAAAGGCATCGATAATTCATGTAACATTTTTTCAATTTGTTCAGCAAATTGAGGTGCAATTTCCTTTCTTTTCACACTTAATTCATGAGCTTTTTCTAAAAATGATTGTTTTGCTAATTTTACTGAATTCTTGCAATCTTCTATTTCTTGTTTTAAAGAGGTAAAAGATTGTGCTTTTGCTAATAAATCTTGATGCACATGGTACAACTCATTAGGGTTAACATTATACTTTCGAGCAAGGTCTGTATACTGTTGCATTCTAGAACTTATTTGCAAAGTTTTATCAGTATCGGTTTCCAAGGAGTCATTATATTTTATAAGTTCATCTATGACATCATCAATAGTGATGAGAGAACTTTCTAAACTATTTGCTATATTTTCAAGAGACCTATCAATTTTTACAGTGTTTTGTAATTTCAATAATAATGGTTTTAATGATGAAATAACCCCTTGGTCTTCATTACTTAACCCATCTATAATATAAGATGTTGATTCTTGTAGAGTTTGAATATGATTTAATCTGTCATATTCATTTGAAATGTTGAAGAATTCATTTTCTGCTGGTGAAAATTGTTCTAGTTCAGCTATTTGATAATGGGTTAATTTATATTCAGCAATAGAATTTGTCTGTAGTTCGGCTAATCTTGCAAGTTCTTTTTTTCCAGAGCTATATGAGTGATACAGAGATGCAACATCACTTACTAAGGAACCTAATTCCCCGTAGGCATCTAAATACTCAATTTGATGCTCATTTTTTAATAAAAGTTGACCATCATGCTGTCCATGAATATTTAGTAGCATACTTGAAAGTTCTTTTAGAACGGAAGTGCTTACATTTCTGTCATTAATGTAGGCACGAGATCTGCCATCTTTTGAAATAGTTCTTCTAACAATACAAAGTTCGTAGTCTTCTGCTACAAGGTCTTTTTCTTTTAAAAATGCTAAAGCTCTTGGAGCATCTGCAACATTAAATGTTGCACATATGCTAGCATTGTTTGCTCCATTACGAACTGATTTTGAATCTGCTCTACCACCTAAAACAAGTTCAAGTGCATCAATTGCTATTGATTTACCAGCACCTGTTTCACCTGTTATTGCACTCATACCTTTATTTAGATTTAATATAACTTTTTTTACTACTGCATAGTTTTCGATAATGAGAGACTCAAGCATGGCTTTTACCTTGTTGATTAAATATAAAGTTATTTATATTATATACCACCTTTTGTTAAATGGTAATTGATTATGATAAGCATATCGGTTTTTATGTTATAATAATAGAATCCAACTTTTTAAAATATAAAAAATATTCGTAAGTGTTGAATGTATAATGAGTAAAAAAATGTTTCTAGAAAACTATTTAAAAGAAATTAAATCGACATTTAAAATAGGAATTCCTATTTTATTATCTATTTTATCTTTTGTGGGGATGGAGTTTATAGATTCAGTAATGGCAGGTCATTATAGTGCCGTAGATTTGGCAGGGCTTGCTGTTGCTGTTTCTTTTTTAATTAGTATAAAGTTTCCGTTAAATGGTTTTTTTGTAGCTATTACGCCTGTTATGGCTAATAATCATGGTGCAAATGATATAAAGGGCATTGTTGAAAATTTTAGACAAGTGTTGGTTATGGGGCTAGGATTAGTAATAGTAACCATTTTATTTATGTTGGGAGCTTGCTATATTTTTAATTTTTTAAATTTAGAACCTGAAGTACTTGAGGTAGCTAAGGGGTATGTTCTCATATCATTGCTTGGAGTTCCCGCGTATTATTTTTTTGGAGCTCAAGTTGCTTTAGCTGAAGGTATGAGTAATACAAAAATTACAATGATAATTAGTATGTTTGCATTAGCATTAAATGCTATGTTAAATTATCTGTTTATTTATGGAAATCCAACCCTAAGTATAGAAGCAATGGGGGCAAAAGGGTGTGCTGTTGCAACTGTATTAAGTCAGTATTTTTTAGCAGTAGTTCAATGGGTTATTTTTAAAAAAATGAACTATTTTAAGGAGGTACTAGATAAGGTTCATCTTTCAGCGCTTTCTATTGATTTTGAAAAACAGAAGTATTATATAAAGATAGGTTTGCCTATTTTTATTTCTTTATTTTTTGAAGTGTTTTTCTTTACATATGCAGGTATTTTAGTTACAAAACTTGGAACAATTGCAATTGCAGCAAATCAAATATTTTATAACTTGATGACTGTAGTTTTTATTATTCCTTTTTCTATATCACATGTTGTATCTATTAGAGTAGGGTATTCAATTGGTGCAAATAATATTGCAAGTGTTAAGAGTAGTATTATCGTTTGTTTAGTTTTAGGTATGATATTGGCAATTACTATTGCTACTTTATTATATATTTTTAAGGAACCTATCGCAAAAATATATACTACCGATCCTGAAGTAATGGCTCTTGTTGTGTCATCTGCGTGGGTAATAACGCTATATCAAATAGGTGACTATGGACAGTGTATAGGAGTAGGGGTTTTAAGAGGTTTATTAAAAAATAAATTCCTAATAGTTGGTTCTTCTTTATATTGGTTATTCGGAGCTCCTTTAGCTTATATTTTGGGGTTTGTTTATGTATTTGAAAATATCTCAGGATTTGCTGGAATTTGGTTCAGCTTGTGCTTAACCTTAAATCTATTAGGAATTTTGTATTTGAGTAAATCATATTTTTCATATAAAGAATTATTATTAGGTAAATCTGATTTTAAACATCATTAGGATAACTTATTTTACATAAATAAGTTTTAAATGATTTTTTAATATTAAAACACTAATTATTATTTTTATTATTTTTAGAATTCAGCTTTACACAGGCAACTTTAGAACCATATTTACATGATTTTTCTAAATAATCTAAATGTTCATTATAATTAATTTGTACTACATGAGAATTATGATGAAAATTTGCAATATTGTAGCATGAATCAGCATGCTGTAAATCACAAGCTTTTTTAAAATAGGTCAGAGCTTCTAAATGGTTTGAATTTGCACCAACACCCTTTAAATAATTATTTGCAATTGAGGCACATGAATTTGGATTATTTAAATGACATCCTTTTATAAAATATTTATTAGCTAATGTATTATTGTTTAACCGCATATACAAAAAGGCTGCATTCATACATTGTTCTGATTCATTCAACATACACCCTTGAATTGCATAAGGTAAAGCACCTTTATAATCTTTTCTGGTAATTAATGTTTCGTATTTATCTTTACAAACTGTTTTTGCTTCACAGTTGCGTTCTGCATCATAGGCAGCATTTGCGATATTAAAGTGAATGGGTAAAATAAAAGAAAAAGCTATTAAAAATTTTTTATTTTTAACAATATTCGACATTTTTATATAAACTACTCCAATATAAGAATAATAAAATTATTGAATAGAAGTTTTGTTACAAGCTTTTTGGTATTTAAGTGAACAAGCTTTTTGATAGTATTGGTTAGCTAAATTTATTTCATTATTACTATTGTATATATTTCCAACCATATAACATCCATATCCAGAATTTTGATCGCAAGCAGTTTTTGCTAATTGTACAGCATTTTTTTTACTGTCATTAGTGTTATTATTACTTTTGTATATAAAGGATAAGATAGTACATGCATCGCTGTTGTTAAGAGCACACGATTTTTGGTATGCTAAAACTGCTTTTTTTACATCATATGCCACATAAGGTTCATTCCCTAGGTGAAAACAATTTTCATCTGCATTATCTTCATTTTCTATACAATATAAATCTGATTCAAATTTATTTTGAGAAGTTCTGTAAAGCTCGCCTAACTGTAAACACCCCAAGTCATTGTTTAGTTCACATAATTGGAAAGCGTAATGAAGTGTATCCAAATCATGGTGAATATCAACAGATTCTTGCATCAGTTCCAAGCATACGGGAATATTTTTATTTGTACATTTAAAATCATTTGCAAAAGAATTGTTAAAAAAAACTGTTGAGCACAATAAAAATGATAGTATATAGTTATTCATAGTATCCCAAATGCAATAATTTAAATAGGAACAGAAACAGATTTTATTATGTATATTTTACACTTGAAATTTATAAATTCAAATACCTTTTATTTAAAATGTATAATTTGTCAAATTCTTTCTTGTAAGGTTTTGTATTATAAAATAGTAATAGTTATTGATAATATAAATCTTATAAAAATCTAAACTAAACTAAACTAAACTAAACTAAATTAAATTAAATAAATGGCTCTTGTGCATAGTTGTGGGTAAAAATAAAGAATTTTGCACTATTTAATTGGTATTTTATAGAGTGAATCACTATAAATCTTTATTT
>JBJFGR010000136.1:0-32479 GCA_051892875.1 Succinivibrionaceae bacterium | reverse complement strand
TGAACGATACGAACTATGTGAACTATACTTACCCATTTTAATTTCCTTATATAAAGCTAATGTTGATAAAAACTTTTAAACATTTTTTCAAGCACTGTAATTATTATTCTCAGTGCATGTATATATTTTACTTAAAATTTATCTATCTATTATTTTCAACCATGGTTGAAAAATAAAATAAAGCTATTATTTTTGTTGTTCCATACACTCAATTTGTCTTCTTATTCTTCCAATTATGAAATTTTTTATTATGCTTGTTTTCTGCTGAATATATTCTAATGGAAAGATATCTGGATAATAATTCTTAATTATCTCAATGTTTTTATTAATCATTGTTTGAAAAGCTTTATATTCATCTTTAAATTGACCGCTTGAATGTTTTTTATCAAGTTTTTCAAATTTTTGTTTAACCTCACAAAAATCAACAATCTCAACATTAGCTCCTGAATTCAATATTTTGTTAACTATTTGAAGCCAATCATTCCAAGTAAAAATAATTACCAAATATTGAACATCTTTTTCAAAAGGACTTTTTGCATTCCAACATTTATATGATGAAATACCTAAAGTAAATCTTTCAAGTGTTGATCTAAAATCTTTTCTTTCATCTACCTTTAACATAATCATTGCTGGTTCAATAATATCATTACTAATACAATCAAAAATTTTTTTAAATTCCTTATACCCTTCATCTGTCATTAAAGGTATTGTTTTATCACTTATTGCCAGCAAATCTTTTGCTTTTACTGATGCATTAATATCAAGTATAGTTTTTAAAACAATCTGCAAAAATTTAGGCTTATATACATATTTCGAACCTAAATTAACTTCTTCTAATTTTATACCAAATATTCTCGTATTATCATTGTGCAAATCATATTCAAGTTTTACGGGGTATACTAATACTTTAGTTACACCACTATTATTGGCATATGAATCATATGTTATCTCCATTAATCCTTCAACACTCGGAAAACATCCTCTTTCTTTTGCTACTAAGTCAGCTTTATACATTAATTCATAATAATAGTTTCTAATATTATCAAGAACATTAATTTCGCTATTTAAGATCTTTTTTCTAGATAGATATTCAACATCACATTCTCCATATTTATCACGATCATAATAGTAAAAATCTTCATCATTAAATAATGATTCTATTCCTTCTTTTTTTAGAATATCTTTTAATTTTTCGACTACTTTAGGATAAATAAACATTGATGCTCTTGGATGATTCAATACTGACAAAAGCCACCTACAATCATAATCAGTAAAAGGTATACTTTTAAAATTCTTACAAAATGGATGATTTACTATTATTTTTTCTTCATCTGTAAAATTCTTAGAAAACATCCTAAAAGCATCGTCACTCGGAATAAAATTTTCACCTACAGAATCATCTGCAGATGCGAATTTAAATAAATGATTTTCCTCATTTGTACATTCAATGATTTTTCTTCTCAAAAAATCTTCGGGAATATAATTTTCATTAAAATATTTATCACTATCATTTTGATTTTCATATTTTTTTTCGTCTAAATATTCATTAATCAAATCATTAAATATATCTTTATTTTTAGGATCTATATAATTCTCAATTAGATCTCTTTTATAGCTAAATATTAGCGCTCCTTCATTGTGAAGATTAGAAATTACTTTAGATGCATTAAAATGATATAACTCTTCATTTTCTTTTAAGTACAATTTAAGTTGTGTTAAAGTCATATTTTTACATTTAGTGCATATAAGTGTAATAAATACTAAATATTCTAATGAAAATGTTTCATTATTAATTTTTTTATAATAATTTTTCTTATCTTTCCATAAACTATTGGTAAATTCACGCTGATTATTTTTATTAGTTCCTATATCTATATTAGTTCCATTATTCCATGTGTCATTAAAATTATTTATATCTACTGGTATATTATACATTCTGCATAATTTTAGAATATCATTTATATATCGTTCTTGTAACACTGTGTTACCAAAACCATGTGTATCACACTCAATTCTTATAATGCGTCCAATATATGTTTTTAACCAACTTTGTAACTCATCGGCATCAGTTATAATAATGCGAATAATGTGTGTATAAGGAAGAGTATCATTATATTGTTCTTCAGAAACCTCATACAAAAATTCTAAATCAGATGCAAACTCCCTTCTAAGTCTATTTGGAACATATAGATATTCATTTATCTTTTCATCCTTTTTAAGTTTTAGAGTTATTTTAACTTCATGTCTCTTTTCAATATTAGAAACTCTACTACCAAAAGATTTTTTTTGTTTTATTAAATTAGAACGGTATTTTTTCCAATCTTGAAGTGAAATGATATTCTGTTGTTTAAAAAACTCCAAATCTGAAAATTTGACAAATAAATCCTTATTTTTTAGTATAGCCACATCAGATATTTGATCTAACCTTATATAAAAAATTCTATCACTTTCATCATGGGTTTCATAATCAAGAAAAATTCCATAACGCTTCCCTGTTCTTGTGCTAACGGTTATAAAAAGAGGTATTGCTTTAAATGGATAAGGTGATGTTCTTTGCTGATATGACTCAATTTCAAAAGATTTAAACTCTACGACATATCCTTTATGCATAGCTTCTAGTAATTCAGCTAAAATATCATCATCCAAAGTCTGGGTCAAAAAAATATTTTTCTGACGAAATATATTGGAAGGCATATATTTCTTATCCAGAATCCCTTTAAAATACCAGAAAATACGTACGCCAATAAAACCTAAAGGCTCAGTAAAACTAAATACACGAAGAAAATGAATAAACTCCACTATCAAACCGTCATCTTCAACTATATCTAATATCCTAGAGGTAGTAATTTGAGTATACTCATATTTAGTACCATTATTATCTTTTCTAGATATCTTTTTATGGGCATCAATCTTTTTTATAAATCCATATCTAAGTGCTATATCAATGTATTCATATATTCGAGGCGAAATATTTTTATTTTTACCACATAAATATTTAATGAATTCTTTAGTATTACTATATACACCAACTGTCACTAAAGAATCTTTATACAAATTTTTTTTAAGAATTCTTTTTTGCGAATTATCTACAATATCTTCTTCATACGTAGGTATCTCATCTCCTATCTTAAAATTTGAATTAAAAAAATAAATATGATTAAGTTCATCAGTTCGGATAAATTTTTCACTTAATTCATCTCGATTTGAACAAAGTTCTTGTATTTTAAAAATCACAGTATACAAAAACAAAATATGGGAAAAATTACTGCATCCATAATGAAAAGAAAACAAAATATTGGATGAAATTACAGATGGAGTAGTTGATAATTTTAGATCAGCATCCTTTAGAGGTTCTTCTCCTAAAAGATCACTTATAATTTTTATCATATCTGAAATATGACCATTTTTATACAAATCATAATAGTCCTTTCTAAGTTTATGACAATTTATACATAAATCACGAATGTAGCCTCTTAATTTATCCTTACCTATTTTAGAACTACCCATAAAATTACCACCATATGCCTTACATATCTTACATATTTTGTGTATATGATTTTATCATAAATAATATAAAACAACTTTGTACAACTACACTTTTAAATATTCCTCACATTTTATTATTTTATATTATTGCATATGATTTTTTCTCGCATATAAAATTTAAAATTCCAAATTTTAAGAAATTACTATATAAAGAAATAATTAGTTAAACCTAAAAATTTTAGATTATAAATCAATAACATTTATTAAAAATAAACTATTTTGAGGATTTTAATATGTGCAAAAACAAACATTTTACTCAAATACTTCCTCAGAGAGGAATAAAACAGAAATAGTAGATATCTTACTTTAGTTCGGAAAAACCAATGGTAATAAAATTATTCTCTACAAAAATAGTTGTTTATATTTTGCTAGGATATTTTGCAATATTTAAACTTGATTAAATTATAAGGAACCTTACTATGAAAATTTTTAAAAACAACGTACAACTTTCTCAAAATGAACACTCTAGCGATAATATTCAAATCGAAGAAAACCAAAATGTAGAGCTTGAAGATCTTGATTATAATGATGATTATGAAAACGATGATTATTTCGATATTAACAACATTATCTTACGTCACCCTGATAAAAGAAACATTATAAAGGAATTATATAAAGAGTTCGATGAAGAAATTATTGAAGATATCCTTTTTGATCTAGATAAGGATGATTAAATGTATTAAAAGCAACGTAATATTGTAATACCAAAATAAAACAAGCAAGAGTACACTTTTTAAATTAAAGTATTCTTGCTTTTAATTATATTGATAGTGTCAACATAAAAATACCTAAAAATGATAAAATTTAAACTAACAAATTAAGCAGGAATATTAAATCAATTATCGATTTTAAAAGAAACACGTAATAGGATTACTAAGTATTAATAGTTCCCCTATCACAGAGGATAGAAGGAAGTTACGCACCCCATGTGCGTTCACTCTCGGCGTCACCTACTCTCAGATGAGTTTAGATTCAATTTCATTACCAAATAAATCTGTTTGAATACTTTGGTGATTATCTTTTGCTACTTCTTTACTCGAAATAACTGGAGGTTTCGATAAAGATGCCCTTTCGGCATCCTCTAATATTTTAGAAAATATATTTTTATTATAAATACAATCATTTTCTATTTCTATTGCATTAACCATTTCTAATAATGCTTTATTACCTTTTGGAGTTAATTCTTTGTTAGAACGAACTAATAATTTTGATAAATTATTTTCAAAACATTCATTAGCGCCGACCCAGGTACCTCCCTTGTTTTTATCAATAATTGACTTTCCATTTTTTTCTTTTAATTTATAATCACAAGAAACAACCATAGAATACTTTGCTATTGCGTAAATAATTTTATTTCTTTCCATTGCATTATATCCAGCAAATCTAGCCAATGGATTTGCTAATGACATATATAAAGCATTATTACTCATTAATGCCTTACGTATCTTGGGTTCTTTTATTTTTTTTTCAAGACTATCTGATACGGTTATAATAAATTTACCATTTTCTTCTATTGCAGTATTAAGTGCAAAATCATCTATACCTTTTGCTCCGCCACTAGAAATAATATAATCATCCTCAATTGCTTTCTTTACAAAAATTTTTGTAAAATTTTTCGCATCAATATCGTTTTCTAAATTTCTTGAACCGACAATAGAAATAATCTTATCAGAATCTAAAAGACATAAATTACCAGCATAATATATTACAGGAGGAATTGGTATGCCAGCACCATATAATTTACTCCTTAAAATTTTGGGATAAATTGCTTTATCCGCTCTTGTAAGCACTTTTATACCAGCATTTTCATATTCTGATAATTGCATTATCAATTGTTGATGACGTTTTAATAATAATGGAATTCGTTCATGAAAATCTTTAGTTCGACATTTCTTAAAAATCGTACTTTGATTATTTTGATATATAGCAAAAATTTCACTCTCTGATAAAGAAAAAAGATCAGATGGTTGTTTTCCTTCCTTATATAAAGCTCTAGCAAATAAATCATAAGCTAAATTAGATAAAGGCTTCTCCTTATCACTTAAGGCGATATCTGAGCAAAGTAACAATGTTACTAATTCATTTTGTGAAATTTTCATTTAATCTTCCTGTATTGAAGTATCTGCCAAAGCAAAAGGTGTAACAGATTGCGCTTTTGCCTCATCTAGTAATAATATACCACAAACTGTGAATGTCCATTTAGAATCAACCATATCATCAATAAGATATACATTCTTACCATACACCTTTGAAGACAATGTCTTATCTATAATAAATGAATCTTTTATATTCGCAAATTGAAGAGCTGAATTTTGCATAAGTTTCTGTTGTCTAGATTCATGATCTTTTTTTAGAATAGCTACACATTCAATATTCAAAACCTTACTTAATCTTTCAGCAAAATTTTTCACCAATGTTTCATGTCTTAATGACGGAACATAAGCTATTACTAGATTTTCTGAAACAACATATTGATTCTGTTGACAGTATTTTATCATCTCCGCCATTTCGTTAACAAGTATAGTATCAAAACACGCAGGATTATTTTTATATTTTCCCTTTGCAACAAATTCACCTAATCCTATATTATATCTGGATAAGAAAAATCCATCTTTATTAATATGATTCTTTAATATATTTTTTTTATCAGGATACTTAAATCTTGGAACAATCACACAACTTTCTATATTCACAGTATAAGGTTTATTAATAAATGCATTTGATTTTTACAATGAATTACATGACAAATCTATAACAGTATGTTTACCTATACAATTAGCACACTTTCCGCATTTCTTAGCATAAGGATCATTTAATTCTCTAGAAATAAATTCCATATAACAACCATCGTATTTTGTATATTTTTTTATAACTTCTCTATTTTTTAAGCGTAACTTATTAATCTTATCTTTTTCAATAATATAACTATCGATATCATCTTCTTTTAAAGTTCTAGAATACGCTGATTTTTCATTTTTTAATATAAGATTTCTCGCTAAAAGATGTCTAAGAATACTGTCCATTTCTGAATTTTTTATATTAAAAGCACTCAAAAGTTGTGAAATTTTTATCTCTTTACATTGGTCAATATAATTTAATACATCTCTCATTATTTGAGGTTCTGGAGCAGCATGTTCTATAAAATATTTTGCAATTCTATCATCTTCTTTACCACACATAAGAATTACTTTAGAACAAGGAATACTTCTTCCTGCTCTACCTATTTGCTGATAATATTCCAGCATTGATTTTGGATTTTGTAAATGTATTACAAATGATATATCAGGTTTATCATATCCCATTCCTAGAGCTGTAGTTGCTACTAATACTTGAATTTTATTATCATAAAAATCTTGTTCAATTTCTAATCTTTCTCCACTTTCAATTTTACTATTATATGAACGAACATTTATACCTTGAAGAGATAAATAATTTTTCAAATTATTGCTTTCTCTAATTGTTAAACAATATACAATTCCTGAACCTTTTTCCTTTTTTATAAAATTATAAATCCAAGCATATCTTTCACTCAATGATAACTCAGGTATTACGTCTATTGATAATGATTCACGAGTTAATGGCCCCCTTAAAACTTCTATTTTTTCATCAAATTGTTCTTTTAAGTCATTTATTACAGCGTCATTTGCAGTAGCTGTTGTTGCTAATAAATGAACTTTTCGATCTAACATAAGATTTTGATTAATAAAGTTCTTAATTTCTAAAAAAGCAGGTCTAAAATCATGCCCCCATTCAGAAATACAATGAGCTTCATCAATAACAAAAAAAGATATTTCTTTCTTTATGGAATTGATTAAAACATTTTTTACATTTTTATTATTTAATTGCTCAGGAGTAATGTAAATAATATCAACTTCATCATTTTCAATTTTTAAATACCAATTTCCATTTTTAATAGAATTATAATCTATTATTTCACATGTCAATCCACATTTTTGGGCTGCCATTTTTTGATTATTCATTAAAGAAATTAATGGACTTACAATAATTGTCGGTGCATATCCTCTCTCTCTTAAATACTTAGTTACAAAAAAATAAATAAGACTCTTTCCCCATCCTGTTTTTTGAACAATTAGTGTAAATTTATTGGTCAGTGTTTTTATTATGGCGTCTAATTGTCCATCCCTGAATGATGCTTCAGGACCATAAATTTCACTTAGATATCCTTTCATTTCATTTTCTATATTTTTAATATTCAAAAAATTTTTCATTATCTTTTCCTTATTTATTTTTTAATAATATTCAATAAACCTAGTTTACTATTGTTTTTTCAATTCTAAATATTTAATCCCCCCATATACAGAAAGTCTCTCTTTTTATTTTAAAATAATAATGATGCATAAGGTGTAAACTTATTAACTCGTGCTAAAGAGTGATTATTGTCTAAATTCAATTCCTTACATAATCTTCCAAAATATTTTGGTGATATACCACCTTCAAAATTCCAAACATCTCTCCCTTTTTTCATTTCAAGACGTCCAGATATATGTCTATACTTAAAGCCCAATCTATTTTCTCTTATATATCTTGATACTTGACTTGATGTAATAAAGTTATATTTTGACACTTCATTCACTAATTGGTTAAATTCAACTTCTGCAATACCTGACTTACTATTTTGAAAATTCATATTTATTTCACCTTATAATTTCTAACAGACCTAACTACTTCATTAATCTTATAAGAGTTATTCTACAATCTAAAAAAACAGTTTTTTAAAAAAATGATGCGAGTTTTTTTGTTTAAAAAACATATAAAAAGGTGAAAAGTTTTTATTATTTGATTTGATAATCTTTTTCGTATTTAAGATTATTCTAACTTTAAATAAAGAAATCTAAATTAAAATAAAAAAACCAAGATTAACTAATAATCTTGGTTTATATATAGATAAATTAAAAACTTGGTACCCGGGACGGGACTTGAACCCGTACGCATCTCTGCACTACCACCTCAA
Source organism: Succinivibrionaceae bacterium (assembly GCA_051892875.1). Taxonomy (GTDB): domain Bacteria; phylum Pseudomonadota; class Gammaproteobacteria; order Enterobacterales; family Succinivibrionaceae; genus JBJFGR01. The sequence continues at coordinate 23,961 of JBJFGR010000136.1, read as the reverse complement.
GGTAGCGTGTCTACCAATTCCACCACCTGGGCATTATTTTACTGTTGTTCAGTTGAAACTGTGTTAGCTTCTTCTGTCTTCTGTTCTTCAACAACTGGAGCTTGAACTACAGCTTCTTCTGCTTTTACTTCAGTTTTTTGCTCTTCAACTACTGGAGTTGTAGATTCTTCTGCTTTCTTTTCTTCAACTACTGGAGCAACAACTTCTTTTGTTTCAGTCGCAGGTAATTCTTTTACAATCTTAGGCTCATTGTTATTAACAACTTGTTCACTTGTAGATATATTTGAAAAATCATCCACATTTGAACGATCTCTATGAGAGTTCAAATATCCTAAAACAATACAAATTATAAAGAATAAAGCTGTTAATAACCATGTGGATTTTGTAAAGAAATTTGCACTACCTGCTGATCCAAATAACGTATTAGAAGCACCTGCACCAAATGATGCACCCATGCTAGCACCCTTTCCTTGTTGCACAAGTATAAAAACAATTAAAAAAATTGCAACAATTAAAAAAATAACTAACAAAATTGAATAAGCTAAACTCATTTTAAATCCTAAAATTAAACCGATACGCCAAAATCATCGCTATATCTTATAATGGTCAGTAATTTTATCAAAATTATCTAAATTATCAAGAATTTTTTAAAAATAATCTTTAATAACGAATATTTTGACACTTAAATTCGGAATTCCACTTTCATTCACTGCTATAAAACGAAGATTAAAAAACAGTATTAATGATTAATGCAAACAGTATTAATGTAAATCATATATAAACACTAACCATATACAAATATATGGTTAGTAAATCTTTTAAATTAAATTAGCAAATTTATGCATTTATTATCAAGTTTCTAAATAACAAACACAATAAACACTAACATTGACTCTGATGAACTATCACATTTGCTATATGATGAGCTAGTTCTTTAACTAAACTTTCATCTTCACCTTCAACCATAACTCTTATTAAAGGTTCTGTTCCACTCTTTCTAAGTAAAACTCGACCTTTTGAGCCTAATCGTTCTTCTGCATATTTAGTTGCTTCATGTACTGTAGTATCTGCTAATGCATCAAAACCAGCCGTAAGACGAACATTTATTAGCTCTTGTGGGAACAACTTCAAATCAGTATACAACTCACTTAGTGGTAAATTATCTTCACACATTGCTCTTAAAACTTGTAAAGCACTAATAATACCATCACCTGTTGTTGTGTGCTTTAAGCTTATAATATGACCTGAATTTTCTCCACCTAAATTCCACTTGTTTTCTAACAACTTTTCCATTACATAACGGTCACCAACTTTTGCTCTCTCAAAAGGTATACCTAATCTTTGTAACGCCTGCTCAAAACCAAGATTTGACATCAAAGTACCGACAACACCGCCTACCAATTTATTCAATTTTTGTTGATATTTTGCAATGATATATAAAAGGACATCACCATCAAGAAGATTACCTTTTTCATCAACCATCATAACTCTATCACCATCACCATCAAAGGCAATACCAACATTTGCTTTCGTTTCAATTACTTTTAATATTAAATTATTAGGATGTGTTGAACCATAACCATCGTTTATATTAATCCCATTAGGCTCAACACCAATAGTTACAACATCTGCCCCTAATTCTCTAAATACCATAGGTGCGACTTGATATGTAGCCCCATTAGCACAGTCAAGAACAATTTTCATTCCATCTAAAGAGTAAGTATTAGGGAATGTACTTTTACAGAATTCAACATAACGACCAGGTGCGTCATCCTTTCTACCAGCTTTTCCCAAAGACTTTGATTCATTAATTGTCATTTCTTGTTCAAGTAGTGATTCAATTTTTGCTTCAACTTCATCTGGTAACTTAGTACCATTCTTTGAGAAAAACTTTATACCATTGTCATAAAATGGATTATGTGATGCACTGATTACGACCCCAGCTTCAGCACGAAAAGCTTTTGTTAAATAAGCAATAGCAGGTGTTGGCATAGGTCCTAATAAAACAGATTTTACGCCAGCTGCACTAAATCCAGCTTCCAAAGCAGCTTCTAACATATATCCAGATATTCTCGTATCTTTACCGATAATTACTGTCTTTGTTCCACTTTCTGATAATACTTTACCTGCAGCCCATCCTAATTTCATTACAAAATTTGGAACGATAGGATATTTACCTACTTTGCCTCGCACTCCATCAGTACCAAAATACTTTCTCTGCATTTTTTTACACCTTCTGATCTAATTTTTTGTGTTTAACCAAGTTAAGGCAGCAAGCTTACTTATCTAGATCTGCTAGCATATCTCGCTTATCTATCTTATCTCACTATTATTTAAATAAATTCTTTTTTATTATTTTATTCCTTATTTTTTTTATGCATTGGAATTATCTTACTTAATGCTGGACTAGAATGCACATATTTTTGAGCATATATCCAACACTTTAACGCTTGAACTGTTTCTTTTACATCATGCACTCTCACAATTTTAGCCCCCCTATTTACAGCAAAAAGGGCTAATGATAATGAACCAGCTAATCTTTCATTTACATGAACATTCAATAAATTACCTATCATTGATTTTCTAGAAACACCTACTAATAAAGGTTTTCCAAAACTCTTTAGTGTATCAAGTCTTCCCAATAATTCATAATTTTGATCTAAAGTTTTTCCGAATCCATAACCTGGATCTAAAATTATATTATTTGATTCAATACCTTTATTTAAACATTCATGAATTCTTTCATAAAAGAACTGATTAATATCACCTAACAAGTCATTATAATGAGGTTCTACTTGCATTGTTCTAGGTTCACCCTGCATATGCATTAAACATACAGGGATTTTATATTTTGCACAAACTTCAATAGCCCCTTCTTCTTGTAAAGCTCGAATATCATTTATTAAATGAGCACCAGCTTTAATAGATTCTTCCATTACTTTAGGTTTTGATGTGTCAACAGAAATAAACACATCTAAATTCTTTGCTATTTTTTCTACAACTGGTACAACTCTATTTAATTCTTCATCTTCTGAAACATCACTTGCACCAGGTCGTGTCGATTCACCACCAACATCTATAATAGCAGCACCATCAGATACTAATTTTGCACTAAAATCAAAAGCTGCATCAACTGTATTATGCGTTCCTCCATCAGAAAATGAATCAGGTGTTACATTTACAATCCCCATAACTTTAGGAGTTGATATATCCAAACTCCTATTTGAAGCTGTTATTAGCATTCTTTTATTTTCTTTCATTTAGTATCCTTGATCTATAATAATATCTATTATTAGATAATCAGTTATAACTCATAAATCTATATTACGCAAAAAATCTTATTGTAACAAAAACGTGAGTTTTTTTACATATTATAGCTTATTTAACACTTATTAGCGCCTATTAAGTACCAATTAGAGACTTATTCATAAAAAAATCTATATTCATATGAATTATTTTTTATGAATATAGAATAATATGATAATAAAAAAATATACTTCTATTTTTTCAATCATCTCTGAAAAAATTTAGAGATGATTGAACCTTTAATTAAAACAAATCTTCTGCATTATTTTCAGAGTTTTTTGAATCTACTGATTCTTGCTTAATATCACTTTTATCGCTATCATTTTTATCTTTATTTTCATTATCATTTTTGTCGTTATTATCAGCTTTTGTATCTTGAATTTTACTTGCCGGTTCACGAACAGGTCTACGAGCTAATAGATCATCTATTTGATCAGAATCTATTGTTTCATACTTCAATAAAGCATCTTTCATAGCATGAAGAATATCAATGTTATCTGTCAATATTTGTTTAGCTTTTTCATAATTACGTTGAATAATAGCTTTAATTTCTTCATCCACAATCAATTGTGACTGAGGAGACATTTGAGATAATTGAGAAGACTGGTTACCCAAATAACTTTCAGTTTGAGGATCTTCCATTAACATAGGTCCCACTTTATCACTAAAGCCCCACTTAATAACCATCTTTCTAGCTAAATCTGTTGCTCGCTCTATATCATTAGAAGCTCCAGTTGTTACTTTATCTTTCCCAAAAATCAATTCCTCAGCAATACGTCCCGCATACAATGAAGCTATCATTGATTCTATATGCTGACGGCTATAACTAAACCTATCGTTTTCAGGCAAATACATGGTAACACCTAATGCTCTGCCTCTTGGTATAATTGAAACCTTATATACAGGATCATGATCTGGTACTAATTTGCCAACAATAGCATGACCTGATTCATGGTATGCCGTGTTTTCTTTTTCATGTTCCCCCATAGCCATTGATTTGCGTTCAGGACCCATTAAAATCTTATCTTTTGCTAATTCAAAATCGGCTTGACCTACTAATTTCTTATTACCTCTAGCCGCTGCTAATGCAGCTTCGTTAACTAAGTTCGCAAGTTCTGCACCTGAAAAACCAGGTGTACCACGAGCTATAGCATCAATATTAACATCATCAGCAATAGGAACTTTGCGAGTATGTACTTTTAATATTTCAGCACGACCTTTAACATCAGGTAAACCTACGGTTACTTGACGGTCAAATCGACCTGGTCTTAATAAAGCAGGGTCAAGAACATCTGGTCTATTAGTAGCTGCAATAACAATAACAGCCTCATGACCATCAAAACCATCCATTTCAACTAGCAACTGGTTTAAAGTCTGTTCTCTTTCATCATGACCACCACCAATACCGATACCTCTCTTACGACCGACAGCATCTATTTCATCTATAAAGATAATGCAAGGACATCTTTTTTTAGCTTGTTCAAACATATCTCTCACGCGTGAGGCACCAACACCCACAAACATTTCTACGAAATCAGAACCAGAAATAGAGAAAAAAGGAACTTTTGCTTCACCAGAAATAGCTTTTGCTAATAAAGTTTTACCAGTACCTGGTTGACCAACAAGTAAAACACCTCTTGGTATCTTACCGCCTAGTTTTTGGAATTTGCTTGGATCTCTTAAGTAATCAACTATTTCCTTTACTTCTTCTTTTGCTTCATCACAACCTGAAACATCCGCAAATGTCGTTCTTACCTGATCTTCGCTTAATAACTTAGCCTTGCTTTTGGAAAAACCTAAAGCACCACCTTTACCACCTTGCATAGATCTCATAAAGAAAAACCATAGCAACACTATTAAAATAATTGGGAACCATGAAACTAATATAGAAGCTAAAATACTAGGTTCTTCAGGAAGTACACCTGTTGTTGCTATATTTTTTTCTTCAAGTTTTGGCAGTAAATCAGAATCATGCATTGGCATAATAACAGAAAACTGCTCGCCATTCTTTTTTACACCTGTAATACTTCTACCATCAATTTGAACAGTTCGTATCTGATCATTTGCTATTTCGTTCTTAAAAGCAATATAGTTATTTGTATTTGTTCGAGTATTTGTATTATTTACTGATTCAAAACCGTAAATTATTACGACTGCTACAATTAACCATAATATTATATTTTTTGCCATCTCTTATTTCCTATATAGGAGAACTCGTTTTTTTTCTATAAATTATCTAAAAAACTCTTGTTCTCTAGCTCCTTTAAAACCTAAACAAACGTAATAAACTTCTCTAGAACGTGCTCTGGAAGCATCTGGCTTTCTAACTCTAACTTCTTTAAAAGCCTGTCTTAACATTCTTAAATAAGCTTCTGTACCTTCGCCATTAAAAACTTTGACCACAAAACTCCCATTTTGTTTTAAAATTTGATTACACATATCAAAAGCTAACTCTACTAAATACATAGCTCTTGGTTGATCAACACCTAAATTACCAGACATATTAGGTGCCATATCAGAAAGAATTACATCAACCTTATCATCACCAACAATTTCTAATAACTTATCGAGAACTTCTTGCTCTCTAAAATCACCTTGTAAAAAATCAACACCAGTAATTGGAGTCATAGGTAAAATATCACACGCCACAACACGGCCTTTTTCACCTACACAAGTCGCAACATACTGAGACCATCCCCCAGGCGCTGCACCAAGATCAACAACCTTATAATCAGGCTTGATAATTCGATCTTTTTCTTGAATTTCTTCTATTTTAAAACTAGCTCTAGAGCGTAATCCTTGCTTATGAGCCTCTTGGACATAAACATCATCAAAATGTTCTTTAAGCCACCTTGTTTGGCTTGCTGTTCTTTTCTTTTTTGCCATCTATTTGAAAGTAAAATATTAACTATTAAAAATTTTATATTTCTATTAAAAACTTGCTTATAAATTTTAAAACGCAATTTAAAAAAGTGCAAATAACACTTACTTACATATTATAATAGATATGAGATTTGTCAATAATGGTATATAAAGTTTTTTTTTCAGATTCTACTATTTTATACTTGCTTTATTTACTTAATTCATTAAACTTATCTTATTGTTAAAGAGGATTTATCATGGAATTAACTACAAAACAAAAGCTATATCTAAAATCAAAAGCTCATGAGCTTAAACCTATTGTAATGGTAGGCCAAAAAGGATTAACAGAATCTGTTATTAATGAAATTATTTCTTCAATTGAACATCATGAACTTATTAAAGTAAAGGTAGCAGCAGAAGATAGTGAAGCTAAAAAAGAAGTAGCGGATATAATTGCTGAAAAATCAACATCAACTGTTGTTCAGTTTATGGGCAATATATTAACACTTTTTAAACAGAAGAAAAAAAATAGCAACTTCACTTTACCTAAAGAATAATTTTTATTATTTATTATTATTAATTTTAATTAATTATTAATTTTAATTAATCATTAATTTTAATTATTCCCAAATAATCTATAAAAAACCCGTAAGAATTTCAACTTACGGGTTTATTTAACTGTGAACCTTAATCTATAAAACCAATTTCAATCAAAAATATTGAAATAATTCAGAGTAAATTATATATAAAGAACTTCAATAATATAATAATTAACTTTACCCTTTGGTGTCTGAATTGTTACATCATCATCAGCATACTTACCTAAAAGACCTTTTGCAATAGGTGTTTTATAACATAATAAGCCATTTGAAACGTCTGATTCATTTTCACCAACAATTTTATAAGTAACTTCAGCTCCGTCGGATTCTCTTTCTAACTTAACCGTAGAACCAAATATTACTTTCTTATCTTCTACATTCTTAAACTTTGTAACATCAATAACTTCTGCAGTAGATAATTGTGCTTCTAAATCTTTTATTTTTGCTTCACAAATACTTTGAGCTTCACGAGCTGCATGATATTCTGCATTTTCTTTTAAATCGCCATGTTCACGAGCTTCTGCAATTTCTTCAGTAATACGAGGACGTTCTGTACCACGCAAGAATTCCAATTCATCTTTGATTTTTTGATAACCTTGAACTGTCATTGGAGTTGCCATTTTACCACCTTTCCTTTTTTACATTAATTAATAATTGTTACATTACTACTCTTAAAGAGTATAAAAAAATGAAGCTTTGCTATTTCTAGCAAAACCTCAATTAATCTATAAGATGTTCTATTATACTAACACATTTATAGAATATTTGCACATATGTATATCTAAAAGTGTTACTAACCTTTTAAATCATTGAAAAAACTTTTAATACGATCAACAAATGATTGAGACTTAGGTTGATGTGCTGAACCATTGTTTGAAGAATCACCAGTAATTGATTTTTCAAACTCTCTAAGAATATCCTTTTGTTTTTCTGTTAACTTAATTGGAGTTTCAACAACAATATGACAATATAAATTACCAATCATTGAACTACCAATTTGCTTAACACCTTTATTAGGTACTCTTAATACAGCGCCTGTCTGAATACCTTCCTGGATAGTTAAATTAATTTTTCCTTCTAGTGTAGGAACTTCAACTTTTCCACCTAAAGCCGCTGTCGTAAAACTTATTGGTACTTCTACATGTAAGTTTATACCATCTCTTTCAAATATATCATGTGGTTTAACATTGATAACAATATACAAATCACCAGCTAGAGCACCATTTCTTCCAGCAACACCCTTACCAGGTACACGTAATCTATTACCAGTATTAACTCCAGCAGGTATAGTAACATCAACAGCCACTGTTCCTCGGGTACGACCTTCTCCGCCACACTTTGGACAAGGATTTTCTACTACTTGACCAGAGCCATGACATTTTGGACATTCCTGCTGTACTGCAAAGAAACCTGAACGCATTTGAACAACACCTGCCCCATGACAGTGAGCACAAGTTTTTGTTCCAGCTTTACCATCTTTTGATCCTGTTCCTTTACAGTCTTCACAAGGTATATAAGTATCAACTTTAACAACTTTCTTAACACCCTTAACAGCTTCTTCTAAAGTTAAATTGACAACTTGTTCAAGGTCTTCGCCTCGTTGTTCTCTACGTGAAGATCGAGATCTACCTCCGAACATATCGCCAAACATGTCCCCAAAAATATCGCCAAAGTCTGCTCCGCCGAAGCCACCACCAAAACCGCCTCCGAAGCCACCGCCTCCTTGATTTGGATCAACACCTGCAAAACCGTACTGATCATATGCTGCACGCTTTTGAGAATCACTCAAGACTGCATAAGCTTCATTAATTTCTTTAAATTTTTCTTCTGCACCTGGTTCTTTGTTACGATCTGGATGATACTTCATCGCCATGCGTTTAAAAGCTTTTTTAATTGTCTGATCGTCTGCGTTCTTTTCTACACCAAGTACTTCGTAATAATCTCGTTTTGCCATAAAGTATAACCAAACCTTTATTGATATTTTATAACATAACGGATACCGCTATTTAGCAGCATCCGTTATACACTCTTTGTAGTTATTAAGTATGATTACTTCTTATCATCCTTAACTTCTTCAAATTCAGCGTCCATTGTTGAACCATCATTCTTTGGAGCTTCTTGTTGTGGTTGAGCTTGTGAACCACCTTGAGTGTATTGACCTAAAGCACCGCAAATTTCCATCAACTTCTTTTCAGCTGCTTCGATAGCATCTTTGCTATCACCACGAACTGCAGATTCTAGATCACTTACAGCACCATCAATCTTGCTCTTTAAGTCTGCTGGAACTTTATCTCCTGCTTCAGACAATTGCTTCTTAACAGCGTGAACAGTCGCATCACCACGGTTACGAGCAGAAATTAATTCTTCAAACTTCTTATCTTCAGCAGAATGTTCTTCAGCTTCTCTTACCATCTTCTGAATTTCTTCTTCTGATAGACCTGATGAAGATTGAATTGTAATATTCTGTTCCTTACCAGTCTTCTTATCCTTAGCACTTACATGAATACAACCATCAGCATCGATATCAAACGATACTTCAATTTGAGGTACACCACGTGGTGCAGGTTCAATTCCTGTTAAATCGAAGTTACCTAATAACTTGTTGTCACTAGCACGCTTACGTTCACCCTGTAATACTCTAATTGTTACAGCTGGTTGGTTATCTTCAGCAGTTGAGAAAACTTGACTCTTCTTTGTAGGGATGGTTGTATTCTTTTCGATTAAAGTAGTCATCACACCACCCATTGTTTCAATACCTAATGATAGTGGAGTTACATCAAGTAACAAAACATCATTCTTATCACCAGATAAAACAGCACCTTGAATTGCCGCACCTACTGCAACAGCTTCATCAGGGTTAACATCTTTACGAGGTTCCTTACCAAAGAATTCAGCAACAACTCTCTGTACTAAAGGCATACGTGTCTGACCACCAACCAATAATACTTCATCAATATCACCCTTGGATAAACCAGCATCATTTAAAGCAGTTTCAACAGGGATTAAAGACTTTTGAACTAAATCTTCTACAAGTGATTCCAACTTTGCACGAGTTAACTTAATATTCATGTGCTTAGGACCTGTAGCATCAGCTGTAATATATGGCAAGTTAATTTCACTCTGACTTGCAGAAGATAATTCAATCTTAGCCTTTTCAGCAGCTTCCTTTAATCTCTGTAAAGCTAACACATCTTTACTTAAATCAACGCCTTGTTCATTCTTAAATTCAGCGATTAAGTAATTAATCAAAACATTATCAAAATCTTCACCACCTAAGTGAGTATCACCGTTAGTTGACAATACTTCAAATGTCTTTTCACCATCAACTTCATCAATATCGATGATTGAAATATCAAATGTACCACCACCTAAATCGTATACAGCAATCTTCTTTTCACCTTTAACTTTATCTTCACCATAAGCCATCGCAGCTGCTGTTGGTTCATTAATAATACGCTTTACATCTAAACCAGCAATACGGCCAGCATCTTTAGTAGCTTGACGTTGTTGATCATTAAAGTAAGCAGGAACTGTAATTACAGCTTCAGTTATCTTTTCACCCAAGATATCTTCAGCAGTTTTCTTCATCTTCTTTAACACTTCTGCAGAAACCTGAGGAGGTGCCATCTTCTTACTCTTTACTTCAACCCAAGCATCGCCATTTTCAGCCTTAATAATCTTGTAAGGCATGATTGAAATATCACGTTGTACTTCATGATCTTCATAACGACGACCAATTAAACGCTTGATTGCATATAAAGTATTTTGAGGATTTGTAACTGCCTGACGTTTAGCAACATCACCAACTAAAATTTCACCATCATTACTATAACCTATAATTGAAGGTGTTGTACGATGACCTTCAGCGTTTTCTAATACTCTTGCTTGACCATTTTCTAGTACAGCTACGCATGAATTTGTTGTACCTAAGTCAATACCAATAATCTTACCCATATTCTTCTCCAAAAAATTCTTTAATTTATATCTAGTTTTAATTCTTTTTTCTTCCACAAAACTAGATTTTTTCTTCTCTACTTTCTAAATAAGGTCAAATTTACTTATTTCAAGTTTTTTTTAAAATTTTTTTTAATTTATTTCAAACTGATGCATCAACAACTTGTTCAGCACTACCTTTAGAAACAATAACCAAAGCAGGACGAATAACTCGACCACTCAATTGATACCCCTTTTGAATCACTGTCATAACATGATTAGCAGGAACTTCTGGGTTTTCAAGATGCTGAATTGCTTGATGAACAACAGGATCAAACATTTCATTATTAGAAGGATCTATTACTTCAACACCATTATTACTTAGAGCTTTAACTATTAATGAAAATGTAGATTCAACACCTTGTACCAAGTTTTTACAAGCTTCATTTTCACGATCTGCAAATTGCAATGCTTTTTCAATAGGATCTATTGAAGGCAACAAATCTTTTACAAAACGATCAATTGCATATTTCTTTGCTTTATCTACTTCTTGTTCACAACGACGACGCATGTTCTGAATTTCAGCTTGTCCTCTTAGATAATCTTCCTTAGCTTTATTCATTTCATCTTCAAGTTGTTTAACTTTTAAAGTCATCTGTTCCAGTTCTTTTAAAACTTTTGAAGAATCCTCAGTAGCATTTTCCTTTTTTTCTTGAATAGATTCAGATTCCTGATTTTCTAAATTCACAGATTCAATATCTGTTCCCTGCATATTTTCGTTTTCGTTACTCATGAATGTTTCTCCTAACAAATTCTACTTTTACACTCCTATATATGAGGTCAAATTTTTATAATTCAAGTTTTTTTTGAGTTTTTTTTAAAGTATCAATTCTTGTACAAAACATTCTTTTGAGTTAAAATCACTAAAGCTTAATAAAATAAAGTGTGAATAATAAGTTTTACTCTAAATCATATAGAGAAGATAAGATATGCTTGAAAAACTAATATCAACCTCTTTTACAACCGCGTTACTAATTTTTTGTTTAACTGCATTCAATGGTTGTGCTTACAGACCTGATTTACATCAAGGTAACTTTGTGGAGCAGAAAGCTATAAATCAATTACGCGTAGGAATGACTATTGAACAAGTTAAATTTATAATGGGTACACCTATGCTTACAGATCCAATGGATCACTCAAAATGGTATTATATTCATTTTAAGCGCGAAGGTTGGTCAGATCCTAATTTCAAAACTTTAGTATTGGTATTTGATAAGAACAAGAAACAATTGCTAGATATTATGGGTGATTTTGAAAAACCTGCAGAATTTAATATTCCTTTATAGAATTTAGAAGAGTTACCGAAAAAGAAATTTGTATCCATGACAAAAAAACTCATAGTTTGTTTTAAAAATTGTTTTATATTTTTTTTGGTTATTTCTGTAACTCTCAGTATTCTTGGTTGTAGCACACCTAGAAAACACATCAAAAGCTTTTCTAAAGTTAAACTCCAAAAATTTCAAGAAAAAAATAATTCATTCTATGAAAATAATGAACACTTGAATTATTTATTTAATGAAGCAGCTAAATCATGTTCTCTTGGTCATTATAAAGGTTCTGAAAGATTATTAAATCTTTATTTATCAACGCTAAATGCTCCAATTGATTCCCCTTACTATCTTTACTTTCAACAATTTAGTTTCTCTATACCGTACAATTTATGTATTGCCAAGCTGTCATCTTTTGTAGAAAACTCCAACAATTTCATTGAATTCGCTAAAAAAATCAATGCTACAGAAAAAAAACCTTCAACATCCGAATTATTTAATAATACTCTTAACTCATCCACAGCTACCCCAAAAACAAACAATTATAAATTTAATAAGTTTTCACCAGCTTTTATACAAATGACTATGGATACTATGTCATTACAAGATATTCAAAAAACTCTACAGGATTTAAAAAATGCTGTTCCCCATGAAATCAACACTATTCATGAAATAATATATTATTTCATGAAACACAAAGATTACGCCTCTTCAAATCATTGGACACGAATTAGTGCAATGATTATAAAAAATACAAATATAAATCTTTATGAATTAGGAAAATTTTTATTTAAAAAAAATGAAGAAGATATAAAATATTCAGGTTATAAAATGGTTGAATATGCAGCAAAAAATGGTTTAGTTGATGCTTTAAACTCTTTAGAAAAAACATCTTATAAAGAATATAGAAATAACCATAAAAATTTAGAAGAAAGCTATCAAAAAACTATTATGAATATGTAAATCAACTTCTTATTCTTAATTCAAAATATTCAATACAAAATGCGGAGTGTATTATGACAACCTCGGAAAATGTTAATTCAAAACAGAAACAAGAACAAGAATATAAATTCAAACCAGATGAAGTTATTGACAACTCAGCATTAGAAACAGCTATAAAAAATTACGAAGAATCTCAAACAGAAATTAATAAACAGTTTTTAATAGAATCTCTATTAAATTCTTCATTGATAATTCCTATAAATATTAACGGAACTCTTACAAAAGTTGATAATAAAATACTTTCCATAGATAAAGAAACCCAAATTTTTTTCGCTCTACTTACTAATCAAAATAACGAACACTATTGTCCTTTATTTACAAATAATGCTGAATATAAAAAACTAAAACCTAATCCATCAGGTTCAATTAAACAAAGTTTTTTAACTGTTACAAAATCAATACTGGAATCAGAAGACATTAAAGGTGTTGTTATTAATCCCTTTGGACAATCACTTCTGTTACCAAAAGAAATTTTAAAAAATATCTACAATATTGCTTTAAAAAACCCTGTTCAAAAAGCAAAAAATTATACCGTTTCTCAAAATGAAAAGGTATTAATTGGTGATATAAACAATTTTCCAAAAGAAGCATTACAAACAATTAAACAAGCATTAAAACAACACCACTGCGTTGAAAAAGCTTATTTAAGACTAATGATAAGACCTTCAGCACCTCAAGACAATAATAAGAGCTATCTACTAATAATTGATAGCCATGACGATGATGTTGATCACTTATTTACTGACATTGCCCAACTGGTATACCCATATGTAAAAAATATACCTATGGACTTTTTAAAGTATAAAAGTAATAGCTCTTTCATAATATCAGCTATTAAAGGATGCAAACCTATTTACAAAAAGAGTTTTTTAGATAGAATAAGAAATAAATAATTGTTATTTAACATTGATTTTACATTATTGTCTTATTATTTTTAACAAGCAACCTATAAAATAGTTTAAGATTTATAAGAGTCTGCAAAAGAGGTTTGTTTATGAATATAACTCAAAGAAACTGGGTACATAAAGAATTAAGTTGGTTATCTTTTAATCAACGTGTTTTACAAGAAGCAATGGACCCAACAGTTCCATTAATCGAAAGAGTTAGATTTTTAGGCATTTATTCTAATAATCAGGATGAATTTTTTAAAGTAAAAATTGCTGAAATAAAGCGTCAAGTAATGATTGATGAAGAAAATCGAGAAAATTCAGGTGCCAAAGAATTATTAAAAAAAGCTCTACATAAAGTAAAAGAATTGAGTAAGATTTTTGATAAAACTTACTCTGAACTTTTAAAAGAACTTGCTAAACAAAATATCTATTTATTAGAAGAAAACGAAATTTCTGAAAATCAAAAAGCTTGGGTTCATTCATATTTCCAAAACAATGTATTAAAACATATCAGTCCTGTTATTCTTACAGACCAAATAGATCTTATTTCATTCTTAAAAGATAAATATACTTATTTAGCTATAAGAATGTGTAAAAAAAATAAAAAGGAAAAGTATGCTCTTATAGAAATACCTACAGATAATGTACCAAGATTCATTCAAATACCTTCTGATAATAAAAAAGATAAGATATTAATGATTCTTGATAATGTCATTAGAATTGGGCTTGATTCAATATTTAAAGGATTATTTGATTATGATGAAATAGAAGCTTATTCTGTAAAAATGAATCGCGACGCAGAGTATGACTTATCATCACAATTAGACCGCTCTTTTGTTGAAAACATGTCAAAGAGTTTAAAACAACGCCTAACTGCACTTCCTGTTCGTTTTGCTTATGATGAAACCATGCCTAAGTCTATGGTTAAATTCATGTTAAAGAAATTAAACATGGAAGATATTGAAACAGCAATGGAAGGTGGTAGATACCATAATTTTAAAGACTTTATAGGTTTCCCAAATGTTGGAAAAGAGTCCTTAGAAAATGAAAAGTTACCAGCATTAAATTCAAAGAGTTTTGACGAATCAACTAATATGTTTAATGCTATAGCCCATAATGATATTCTCCTATATTACCCTTATCATTCATTTAGTTATTTTACTGAATTACTACGTCAGGCATCATACGACCCAGCAGTTACAGCTATAAAAATAAATATTTATCGCGTTGCTTCAAATAGCCGTGTAATAAGTTCTTTAATAGATGCCGCAAATAATGGTAAAAATGTAACTGTAGTTGTGGAGTTAAAAGCTCGTTTTGATGAAGAAAATAATATCCAATGGGCAAGCAGACTAACGGATGCAGGAGTAAATGTAACATTTGGTATACCTTCCCTTAAAATACACTCAAAACTGTGCTTAATTACACGCATGGAAGATAATGTTCCTGTAAGATATGCTCATATTGGTACTGGTAATTTTAATGAAAAGACTGCAAAAATTTACACAGATTTTTCTTTATTTACTAAGAATCAATATTTAGCAAATGAAGTTGAACATGTTTTTACCTTTATCCAGTATCCATATCTTGTTCCTAAATTTGAGCATTTGTTAGTTTCTCCTATCAACTCAAGAAAAAAAATCTACTCAATGATTGATGAAGAAATAACTAATTCAAAGAATGGAAAAAGAGCTGAAATTTTATTAAAAGTAAATAATTTAGTAGATGAAGGTTTAATAAATCGTTTATATGAAGCATCCCAAGCTGGAGTAAAAATAAAGGCTATTATAAGAGGTATGTGTTCATTAAAACCTGGATTAAAAGGATTAAGTGAAAATATATCAATTATAAGTATTGTTGATAGATACCTCGAACACCCTAGAGTTATGTTCTTCTATAACAATGGTAATACGAGATTATTTATATCCTCAGCAGATTGGATGACCAGAAACCTTGATTATCGTATAGAAGTTGGTACTCCAATACTTTCACCAATTCTAAAACAACGTATCTTAGATATATTAGAACTTCAATTCAAAGATAACACAAAAGCTAGAATAATTGATGAAGAACAGGTTAATAATTATGTACCAAGAGGTAATCGCAAAAAACTTCGTTCCCAAATTGCTATCTACGATTATTTAAAGCATGTAGAAGAAATTTAATAATTCTCTCTGTTAACATAAGGACCAATCAAAAATTCACATTTTGATTGGTCGTTTTGTAAGCGTTCTATTTAGCGACGTAAATCATGCAAAAATGCTCTGATTTTTTTAATTCTAGTAAAATAGGTTCTGTTTTCTTTTGTTTTTCCTCAAAATTTGAATATTTTTCTTGAATTTCTTCATTCCAAGGCATCAGCTTTTGTGATACTTCTTTTATTTCTGTTGGCATTATTGGTTTAGGTGTTGTTTAATCCGTTTTTCCCCCTATAACTAATACTTATACATCTGTTTTTGTTTCTCCTAAAAATAGATGTATTGAAACAGCTAGGGGTTTAGGAATTATCTCCTATGAAATTACTAATGAAATCCAAGAATTTAACTTTGGTATTTTAGATGGCGTACCATTTTCTAAATATTCAGAAATTGAAAATGCCCACCTTGAAAAGCTATCAGCAGATCCTTTTTATCAACTTCCTGAGGCTGATAATTATAAGGAATTTTATAAAAGAATTACCCTGTTCTTTAAAGAGTTAAGCAAGAAAGCTAACAACAATGATCATTACCGAATTGTAACTCACGGTGGTATTATCAATACTGTTATTACAGATATTCTAAAGGTAAATCCTTAACAGTTATGTTTAATATGTCAGCAAAACATGCTACATATACAACAGTATCATATTTTATAGATGAAACAGCAAAGGCTCTTAAGCATCAATACTTTGCAAAAATAGAAGCAGGTAATTCAACTATAGAACCAACATAGAATATGTGACAAAATCAAACATATGAGATTAGCAAGCATCATATATTAGGATATAATGTTGTTCATGATGATATGATTATGACAACACAAAATATTATCTTTCATCACCAAAGGCTGGTCTATGGTTTTTCTGTATAAATTTATAACAGTTAAATAATAAGGATTTTAAAATGGAAATAATGTCTGAAAAAGATAAGATGATTAATCATAAACTCTATGATGCTAATTATGACCGTGATTTAGAAAACGAAAGAATTCGTTGCAAACAACAATGTCAAAAATACAATAATCTTCCAATCGAAAATCTTGATGAGCGCCATCAAATGCTCAAATCTATTCTTGGTAAAACAGGATTGAATGTTCATATTGAACCAAATTTTTGGTGTGACTATGGCTATAGAATTGAAGTTGGTGAAAACTTCTATGCTAACCATGGTTTAGTAATTCTTGATGCAGGTGGAGTTACAATAGGTGATAATGTTTTTGTAGGTCCATCCTGTGGATTTCATACATCAGGACATCCTATTGATTTTGAAAGACGTAACAAAGGTTTAGAATACGCTTATCCTATAAAAATAGGTAGCAATGTATGGATAGGTGCAGGTGTCCAAGTTATGCCTGGAGTTACAATCGGAGACAACGTTGTAATTGGTGGTGGAAGTGTTGTCGTAAAGGATATTCCAAGTAACTCAGTAGCTGTCGGTAATCCATGTAAGGTTCTTCGAAAAATTACTGAAGATGACCAAAATACCTGTTGGGATAGATAGAAAAATTTATTCTTACTAGTTGTTTGCTAAATAAAAATAAATGGAATGCCTTCAATATATTATAGGCATTCCGATTTCACCCCACAACTATGCACGAAGAGCCTTTTTTTGTTCTCTACGCATCTTAAAAAAGGATGATAACATATTGGAACATTCATTTTCTAATATACCAGAAGTAAAAGAAATCTGATGATTATGTTTTGCATTATTTAATAGTGAAAATGCAGATTCAATAGCACCTGTTTTATAATCTCTTGCACCATATACAACTCTAAATATTCTACCAAGTACCATTGCCCCACAACACATAATACAAGGTTCTAAAGTAACGTATAGCGTCGTGTCAAGTAATCGGTAATTCTTTAATAAATTTCCAGCATTTCTTATAACCATAACTTCAGCATGAGCTGTAGGATCATTTAACGAAATCATTAAATTATGCCCTCTAGCTATAATTTCATGATTACGAACCAAAACAGCACCTACAGGAACTTCACCTTTGGCCCATGATTTTTTAGCTTCAAACAAAGCCTCATGCATAAAAAATTCATCTTCTGTATAAGTTTTTTCAAAAAACATTCTGTAAACGCCATAAAAAAATCCAAAACATATTATATATTATGTTCTGGATTTATTTCAAAAAATCAAAAATATACGACTGTTACTTTTCTTCTGAAACATCTTTTGGTAAATCAGGTTTATCTTCAAGATTTGGCATTTGGATATCTTGAACACCTTGAATTTTACCTAAATATTCAGGTAAATTTAAACCAGCCATCTTTGCCACATCATGCAAAGGAGGTAAACTCTTAACCATTCCTGATAAAAAATCAGCTGTAGATGTCTTACCATTCTTATCGCCTTCAGCACCACGATCCCAAACAGTAACCTTATCAATCTTAATATTTTTAATAGCTTCTGTCTGTAAAGCAACAATTTCTTGTAATTTTTCAATCATCAACAACGTTGCAGCACTATGAACATCTTGACCAGCACTCTTAACCAAACGTTCATAACCTGATGCCTTAGCTTCAAGTAAAGCTTTTTGACCTTCTGCTTCAGCCTTGTACTTGAATAATATAGCATCAGCCTCCCCCTTAGCTTCTTGACGAGCTTTTTCAGCAACAGCTTCTGCATCAATAATTATTTTTTGCTTATCGATTTCTTGTTGAGCAATTTGTTCAGCATTCAAACGTTGCTTCTCTACATTATACTGAGCTTTTTGAATTTCAACTTCAGCTTGTCTATTAGCAACTTCCGCTTTTTGATAAGCTTCAGCTTCAATAACCTTCAAATCTGCATTAGACAATGCTATTGCTTGTTTTGCCTGGTTTTCGCCCTTTATAGCAACAGATTCCTGATCAGCCACATAACAACGTTGATCTGCTTCTGCAAGTTTTTTACCTTTCTGTGCTTCTGCCTCATTCTTAGCAACCTGAATATCCTTATCTCTGTTAGCTTCAGATTGACCAATAGAACCTATCTTTTCTTGTAAAGCAACATCAATCTTTGCTTTATTTACTGCTTCAGCAGCTGCCTTTTTACCGATACTAGCAATATAATCTGCTTCATCAGTTATATCTGTAATGTTTACGTTAACTAATTTCAAACCAATCTTATTTAATTCAGGTTCTACGTTTGCCATTATTTTAGACTGGAAATTTTCACGATCTTTATTAATTTCTTCAATAGTCAAAGACGCAACTGTTAAACGAAGTTGACCAATAATTATATTCTTAGCCATATCTTCAATTTCTTCAGTAGACAATCCCAATAAACAAACGGCAGCATTCCCCATTACCCCTTCATCTGGAGAAATCTGAACTGTAAAACTAGAAGGTACATTAATACGAATATTTTGCTGAGATAAAGCACCTGTTAATGGAATATTGATTGTTAAAGGGGTTAAATTCATATATTCATAATCTTGAATTAACGGCCATACAAAAGCACCACCACCATGTAAACACTTTGATGAACGGCCACCACCAACCATACCATAAATAACAAGAATCTTGTCAGACGGACATTTCCTATAACGATTAACGAAGAATACAATAATTGAAAAAGCAATTATTACACCTACGAATGAACCTATATACGCAATCATTTTTTCCCTCAAATTAAGTAACTAATTTTTCATATACATAAATAACAATGATAAATAATTATTTGTTTTTATTTTAATTGTTGGATTTTGGTTTACTTTTAATTTAATTTAATTTAAATTTATATTAAATTTTTTGTACTATTAAAATTGAATCTGTTGTAACATCAACAACTTTAACTCTTAGTCCTGTTTGTATTTCTTCACCATCTTTTGAGACAGCTTTCATATAAACCTGGCGTTCTTGTACAATAACTTCTACCTGACCAACTCCACCTTTAGGAATTAATAAATAAACCTTGCCATCTTTTCCTATGGTGTTTTCATTCTTTACAACCCCATTAGATTGTAAACCTATAATCATCTTCTTAAATTTATATATCAAGAAAGAAAAACCACCACCTACTAGTAATGCTACAATAACAGAAACTATATGATTATGATTCACACTTTCACTATATAATCCAAAAACACCACCCATCCATAAGAATGAAGAAATAGTTTGCAATGAAGCGAATCTTATTGCGTAATCAGAAAGACCTATATCATCTAACACTGCTGAGGGATCTTGATCACTCATTCCATGACCAACAAAGGATAAAATAAATTGAATAATAAAAACTAATAAACCTACAAAAGCAGCAATTGAGTATATTTGCTCTAACCAATTTAAAGAATCAATCCAAGAACTTATTGAATCTAACATAAATTACCCCACAACTTCATTTTTATATTTATGTTTTTTATATTTTTTAAAAACTTCATTTTTTAAATTATATTTATATTCTGCATATAATTCTGGAAAAATTACTTTTATTCTTGAAAGTATCTTACCAGAATAAGCACAACCTAGGAGCATAACAATCATAAATCCATATATTGCAAAAATACCAACATCAGTTATTGGTTGAATTTCATTTAATATATCATATATACAATTTATAAATACCAATACCGATGCAATGTACCATATCCTATAATTTCTAGTGACTAAATAGCATATAACCATAACTATTGGATAAATTATTGATAATATATTGATTACCCTAATATCATTCCATTCTATATTACTGTAAAAATTACCATTTTTTGCAAATTGCACAGATAACATTATCAAAAAATCTTTAAGAGCAAAAATCAAAAACAAAATAATAGAGTTTCTTATATTTAATCTATGGTTATATAACTTTAAAGCTTCCTTAGAAGGTTGTTCCATTATAATAAACCTACAACATTTTTTAATATAAACAAAGTCCAAACAACAAATGTATAAACTAACATTATAAATACTGCTGCACTCCCCATGTCTTTAGCTCTTCCTGATAATTCATGATACTCATTACCTACTCTGTCAACAACACTTTCTATGGCAGAGTTTAAAATTTCAGCTGTCATCACTAAAAAAGGACCAGTTATTAGCAATGCATAATGAACAACATTAAAACCATCTTTATCTTTTGCAACAAAAATAGCAC
Organism: Succinivibrionaceae bacterium; assembly: GCA_051892875.1. Taxonomy (GTDB): domain Bacteria; phylum Pseudomonadota; class Gammaproteobacteria; order Enterobacterales; family Succinivibrionaceae; genus JBJFGR01. Next base: position 2,761 of record JBJFGR010000136.1, on the reverse strand, counting down.
AAATAATCATAATTAAAGCTAATATAGTTTCTTGTCTAAAAGCTGCTTCATTTTTAAAACCTGCTTTTAATCCTTTTATACTGTATCCTGTTGCATGAACTATTCTTGTAAAACCTTTTGCACCTGGCTTTGCCATTCAATTAAATCCTTAAATTTAAACATATTTATATTTATCACATAATTTAAGTATATGACAAATATTCACGCATGTATATAAATATCGAAAAAAACAAAACACTTAGCATAAATTTTACGAATTTTAATAATAAATTACATACAAAATTATATAAAACATTAATTATTATGTGCCTAAATTTGATAAATATCGAAGTATAAACTGAACATTTGTTATCTGATAAAATATATGTTTCTTGTTTTTTCTTGTATTTTTAGATTATTCTATATACAATTCATAGCCATAAACTCTATATGTTGTTTGTGTAGAGTATACAAAGTGTATTCCCCCATTTATATGAAAAAAAACCACAAAAAGAGAACAACAAATATAATAAAACTAGTTTTTAAAGAACTGAAATTTCAAAAAATTTCGGCTTTTCAGATAATTGCATATCCTTATATTTATATAACAAAACTTTTTATGAAACCTATATTATCTTCAGTAATTTTATTAAAAGTATTGTTATCATTTATATTCATAATTTGGTTTCCTATTATTCTGGCGTTTTTATTAGAAAAGGACTTGACGTTAAATAATATAAAAAAGATTATTAAGCTATCTTTATCAAAAAATTCAATAAGTTTTAATATAAGGTATTATCAAAAAATAATAAAAGTAAGCTCTTTTATTTGGATTGTTATTTCAGTTCTCTACTCAATAATAACAATTTACGCTTTTAAACTAGGTGTAACAGAGGTTATATTTTGGATTAATATCATATACCTATTAGTTTTATTCATAATATTTTATATAAACTATATATCATTTCATATTAACAAAATTAAAGATCAATATTTAAAAACAAGATATTACAAAAAGAATTTAGAAAAATTAAATTTAAACGCAAATTATATAGTTGATATAATGTCAAAAAATTTATCTATAAAAGAATTACAAATGTTCTTAATAAAAATTTTAAAAACAAGATTTTTAGCACTTAGTTTGTTTTTTATAAACTTAATTATATTTATACATATAGATTTATACGCCATAATTATCATTTACAAAGCTACAAACAACATTCTAGTGATACACTATGATATATACAAAGTAATACCAATTTATTATTTTGCTATACCTCTCATATTTATGACAATTATTTCTGTTTGCTACTCTTTACAAAAATTTATTAAAACTCTTTTGTTTTTGGAGTTTAAACAGAAATTAAAACAATTAAAAAACACTATTTAAATGTTATTTTTTTATAGAGTCACTCCAAAATACTTTAACTGTTGCTTCATATTGCACAAACAAATGCATGATATTTAATACCGCCATTGCTGATATACCACCTAGCAAAGCTAATACTATCCCAAAAAACGCAAGTATTTGAGAAATAAAATATAAAATAATTCCTATTAATATGTAAATAAAAATATATGCCAAACCAAATGCAGTAATCGACATTATGTTTTTATTAATAGCCTTAAAACTCAACCACATAGCTTGAAGAGGATTAGCTTTGGAGAATAAAATCAAAGGTATAGCAAAAAAATCAGCCATATAAACAATCAATTCGACAATCATACTTACCATAAATGAAATTAAAGTATGATAAATAACTAATTGAAATAAAGCGGTATTATTTGTAATTAAATCCTTTATTACATATGCTATAAAATGAAGTATTTCAAATAATAAGTAATTAGAATTTTTATAAACTTCATTTGATTGATTCTGAAAAATTTCATACTCAGAACTTATATAAGAAATAATTATATCTACGAAATTCCAAAAACGATCCCAGCTTAGAACTATAACAACAACTATACCAAGAAAATAAAGTAAAAATCTCAGTAACATTTTTAATAATGTATATATAGTTATTGACCAAAAAGACTTTAAGGTCGTATTAAGAATACTTGACCACTCAAAACAAGTTAAAAATCTCTTTTTAACTAAATAAGTAAAACAAGCAGCTACACCTAAAGTCGAAATTATAGAAGGTAAAATAGGAAATATTGAAACAGTTGACGAAATAAGACCTGTAATAAAAACAATTAACACTATTACCCAAAATTTTACAGATTTTATAGAAATAAAAGAATTTATAGCCCAATTTACCCCATCAGTACAATTAGCCGTTTTTATTTTATTTATTGGAATGTAAAAATCATTATTATTTTCCATATAAGTTTCTCTATAAGACATAAATAAGAGTATAAATGTTAATCGTAAATTATATTCCATATTAACATAATTTATCTCATATTTCCGCTAATTAGGATCTATAAAAACAATAAAATTACATAAATAGTCAATAATTAAAATATTTTTGAGTCATCGTGCATATGTGTGGGTAAAAGTAAAGACTCATAAATAATTTTCTCTATAGATCTTTCACAGAACCTTATATTCTTTAAAACGTGGCAAAATCATTTAGTAAAAAAGGGACAAATTAGAAATCTTAGCAAATAAGGCTTACAGTGGTAAATTAATAGAACTGCAAGCCCTCAATTTTTATATCTATTGTTGTTTATTAGCAAGTAATTTTTCTAATTCTCTAATTCTAGCCTCAGCTTTTGCATTTTTTTCATTAGCTTCAGCGACAGCTTCTGCAATTAATTGATCAACAGCTTCGCA
>JBJFGR010000135.1:0-6578 GCA_051892875.1 Succinivibrionaceae bacterium | reverse complement strand
AATAAAGTATTGTAATATTGAAGCTGTTATTAAGTATGGAACACCATTTATTATGGCAGATAAAATTCATTACCAATATGACGATGAAATTGATGGTAGCGGTATTAAGCGTAAACAAATTAATAAAGAGAATATGGGATATATAGATGTCATTAGAAGAAGAATCTGAAGTAGAAGTACCAACTCAAGAAACAGAACAGTCACAAGATGAAGGTGGTCAGTCTGTAGATTTGGGTAATATGGGTAATTATTTTGAACAAGTAAGACAAAATTACTTTGAAATCAAAAGAACAATGTGGGTAGTAGGTACTATTGATTGGGAAATTGCTATTCGTATTATTCAGAGATTGTCTTTTTATAGAACACAAACAGATTGTAAAGATCCTATCACAATTTATTTGTCATCACCTGGTGGTGGATGTGAAGCAGGTTTTGCAGTTGTAGATGCAATTGAAGAAATCAAAAAATTTGGTGTACAAGTCAACACAGTTTGTTGTGGATCATGTTCATCAATGGCGTCAGTAATTTTGGCAAGTGGTACAAAGGGTTGTAGATATGCATTCCCATCATCACGTATCATGATCCATCAGGCAGGAATTGATTTATTTGGTGGTAAGCTAAAAGATATTGAAATTATCCATAGAGAAGTTCAGAATTGGACAGATGCTATGAATAAGATTTTCAAGAAACAGACAGGAAAGAATCTTGAAGAACTTAAGAAAATGATTGAATATGATAATTATATGTCAGCAAATGAAGCCAAGAAAATCGGTCTAATTGACAAGGTGCAAACCAAATTAATATAAATAGACTATGATTAAAAAGGTAACTATGAGCAATATTAATTCAAAAGATCATCAAGACTTTTATGACTTTATTCATGGAAAGAAGACTGAAACAAAACAGCCTACTATCCACACTGCACAGGAATATGATTTGCCTCCTGTGAAACCACGTCCAGTACAAAAGAAATATCCTTTGTATGAAGATGATGAAATATATCGTCATCCAGTAGTAAGACAAGCTCCACAAAAGCCTGTTGAACCTCCAAAACCAAAGATGCCACGTCAGTTGACAGAAGCATATTCTTTGATTGAAGATATGAAGGTGAAGATGGAAGATATTTTCTATCGTTATGGTATGATTGGATTGGAAAGATTAGACGAAGCTTTGGAAGATGTAATTGATGAAATTATGAATCCAGAACCAGTTGTAATTGAACGTCCAGTTCCAACACAACAACCAGAAAAGCCAGTTGTCAAGAAACGTAAGAGACGTGTTGTAAGAAAGCCAATTCAGACACAGACAAATGAAGCAACAGAAGATGTTGAACCTGATGAAGTTTTGGTAGATCCACGTAAGTCATTAAATGATTTGGATATTAATGATTTAGGTGCAATTCTTGGTAAAGAAACAAAGGAATATAAGACAGAAGCACAAAAGAAGACTGAACAGTTATTGAATGCTTATGGTAATGAAATGGAAGCTGAACAACAGAAAGTACAAGAAGCACAAGCTGCCACAGAAGCTGCAGAAATTCAGCAACCTGAAGATATTCCTGACGAACCTCTAGAAGTTATTGGTGAAAATGAAGAAGAAACAGCAGAATAACTTGAAAGAGAAGTTACCAAAGAATAAGGTCCTTGTAGATGGCACTGTCTTAGAGGCATTGCCAAATGCAATGTTCAGAGTTATGTTAGATAATAACAGTGTAGTTTTATGTACAGTTTCTGGTAATATGAGACGTCATTTGATTAGAGTATTGCCTTGTGACAGAGTACAAATTGGTGTAGAAACATACGATTTATCTAGAGGAATTATCTATTATCGTTATGATAATTCAAAAAAGATATAAATAAAGTATGAGAGAATATCATAGATTACATCCGAAAGAAGTTGATTGGTATGATTTACAGGAAAACAATCCTGAATTATACGATTTGATTTTTGGAAGTATGAATAAATGGAAAGAATTTGAACAATTACCTGATTTATCTATGATACCTATGGAATATCAGAACATGATACCAGAAAATATCAGAAAGAATGAAGAAGATAATAGAGTTCAACATATCATGTTAACAAAATGGTAAAAACTAAATAACAACTTAGTGAAATAAGAGGTAAATAATATGCAAACAATGTCAACTATCGATCAGACTGGTGCAGTAGAAGCAGAAGACGTTTTGGTTAATCAGCTACGTGCTATTAAGTCTTTCCCTAACCGTGCTCGTAAGGAACTATCCGCATGCGCAGTACCACAGGTAAAGGAACCAAAGGAAGAAGCAGAAAAGGCTGCATTCAAGAAAGGATATGAAGCAGGAGAACTCGCAGGTAAGAAAGCAGGTTATCTAGAAGCTTTGCAAAATCTAGAAATTTTTATTAAGAAACTGAATGCTTAATTAAAATTTTTTATTGTTTTTATCATGCCTGAATAAGGCATGATATTTTTTATGAACATAAAACCCTAATAATACAGCGAGTTGAAGGAAAAATAATATGTTTGGATATAAACAATGTGTATATGATAATTTCAAGAAAATTATCTATTTGAAAGAACAGGATGACGATAGATACCACAAATATCCTTATGACCAATACTGTTATATTCAGTCAAATGAACCAACAGATTTGAAGGATATTCATGGAAATTACATGAAGAAATTGACTTATTCTGACAAGTCAGTCATTCAAAATTTAAAGAATTCTGGTATTATTGTTGCAGAAAGTGATTTCAAACCTGAAGTCAAATTCATGCATGACCGTTATGACAAAGAAGAATTAAAGCCAGATATTACAAAATGGAATATATGTCTATTCGATATTGAAGTGGCATCAGGATCACAATTCTATGATGACCACATTATCAAAATCAGAAATAAGAAGACCAATAGCGTCTCAGATATTAAATTATATGACTTCGATGTAAACTATCCTACTGATGAATTTGAAGTCTGGGATGAACGTGAGAGCGCCTGGAAGAAGTATAAGGACTCATGTTATGTTGAATATGATTTCCCTGCTTCTGATAAAGCATTATGGCCAATCAACTGTATTTCTTGTTATTCTACAAAAGACAAGAAGATGTATACATTTACTACACTTGAAAATGAACCTAATGCTGACGATGACCCAGAAACAAGACCATTCGTTGAATTTGTTTATGAAAACGAATTAATAATGATGAAGAAATTCTTGCAATGGTTCAATAAACAAAAATTTGATATTATTTCAGGATGGAACTCAGAAGCATACGATATTCCTTATATTATCAATAGATGTCACAGATTACGTGCATTGTGGGATGTTGCTACTGAATTCGAAAGAGCTTTGTCTCCATTGGCAAAGATGCCAAATGAAAAGAAAATCTTTGATAGAAAGCTACCTGATGTTGACTTAGGTTCAACATGGGAAATTCCAGGTCTATATTCTTTGGATTACATGGAATTGTATAAGATGTTCGCTGACCATCCACCTATGTCTTCATTTGCATTGAATTATGTTTGCAATATGGAATTAGGTCAAGGTAAGTTGGAATATGAAGGTAAAATCAATGAAACTTATAAGAAGAAGAAAAAGCGTTTCAAACACTATAACCGAGATGACGTTTGGTTGCTAGTAGATTTGGAAGGTAAGAAGAAGATTTTCCCATTGATTATTGAATATGCTTATGATACCTTGGTTAATTTGGATAAGATTTTCATGAAGGTACCAACTTCTGAAGGTTATATCATGAAGTATCTTCATAATGAAGGTAGAGTATTCAATGATAGAGAAACACATCATGAAGACTGGTGGAGAAAAGAAAAGTGTTATGAAACACATCTAAAGGATGGTTCATTATATTATCAGAACACTGAATATGAAAATGAATGTGAAATGGCAAAGTTTAGAAAGGCACGTTTGTCAAATCCAGATGTTCATCCATTCGAAGAATTCCACGTAAAGGCAGGTTATTGTTATGACTATCCAGGACGTTATGACTGGTGTATGTCATTCGATATTACGTCATCATATCCTCACCATATTATGCAGTTCAACATTTCACCAGAAGTAGTTGTTAAGCATCCTAAGGAGGAAGATGTAGAAAGTGGTAAGGTAATTTTGACTGATGTTGCAGAAGTAGGTTTCTTGAGAACTGATGATGCAATCATTCCATCAATTGCAAAGAAGGTATTCGCTGAACGTAAGGAATACAAGCGTTTGAAGGCAGAAGCTGCAGCAAGAGGTGATAATGATGCTAAGATGAGATACCACAATATTCAGTTGAATAAGAAGAACATTATTAACTCTTTGTATGGTGTATGTTTGACTGATTCATTCCATTTGTATAATATTGAATGTGCAAGAGCAATTTGTAGATGTGCACGTGTTACATTGAGAGATTGGTTGAAGAAGTATCTTGATAGTTATTACGTCTCATACGAAATAATCAAGGATGTTGAAAAGTATTGGGGTATTAAGTTAAAGAATAAAGAAAAGTTCACATTCACAAATAGAGAAGCATGTGTAGTTCACTGTGATACTGACTCATGTTATTTCTGTATTGCTGAATTGCATGACAGATTGGTAGAAGAAGGAATTAAGATTGAAACCGAAGAAGAAGTAAGAGAATTCTTTAGACATGCAGAAGATATGTTTACTGATTTCTTTGTTAAGGTTCTAGAATATAGAGCAAAGACTTCAAAGACTACAAACAAGATTAAGTTCAATCGTGAAAACATTTTCTCTAACATGTTCTGCTTTGCAAAGAAATTGTATATTGGAAATATCATTGATAGTGAAGGTGATTTATATCCATTGAAGCCAGTTGAAGGATTTGCATCTATGACAGATGAAGAAAAGGAAAAGCTACCAGAACATTGGCGTAAGCATCCTGAAGGTCCAAAACACAAGATCATGGGTGTTCCTATTAAGCGTTCAGATATGCCTGATTTCTGTAAGGTAGCTGCTGAAAAGTTGGCATTCGATATTGCAGCAGGTATGAGTTATAGTGATGCACAAGAAGTTGTAGAACAGACGTTCCAACAGTATAAGGCAGCAGGTATTGATGTAGTTTCAAGTAAGAAGAGTATTACTAACTATAAGAAGTATATTCCAAAGCCAATTGAATGGTATACAAAGCATGGATTGATTTTCGATAAAGGAATGATTTTCCAGGCTAAGGTAAGTTTGGCATATAACTATTTGATTGCAAAGAATAAATTGAAGTTAGTGCCAATAAATAATAACACCAAGTTCAATTACATGTATGTAAAGCCAAATGATTATAACATTGAAGCTATTGCATTTATTGGTAGTTGGCCTGATGAACTAGCACAAATACTTGAAGTTGACTATGAAACGATGTTTAGAAAATCCTTCGTACCAATTATTGAAAAGATGTTCCAAATCAGTAAATGGATTGGTGAAAAGGACTCTATCAGAATTGAAAAGTCAGGAATGTTTAACTTTTTTGGATAAGGAGAAACTATGGAAAAATGTCCAATTTGTGGAAAGGAAAGTAAGAATAAGGCAGGTTTGAGTCTACACATGAAGAACATGCATAAGGACCAAACATTAAATGAAAACAAAGCTGCAGAAAAACTTATTCAGTCAGAATTAGTCACTGAGAATAAGGAAATTAAGGCAGAAGTCCAGAAGAAAGAGGATGAATTTGTATCAGTTAATGAATCTGTTGATACTGATTTCGTTTCAGTAAAGAAGAATCCATATCGTGATTTATACCCTGGAGAAGGTGAAGTTATTAACGAATGGTGTTAAAAATGTAGAAACTTTTATATGCACGGTTGTTTACGACCGTGCATATTTTTGTATATTTGTATTATTAAACAATGAAGTTTAAGATATAAAGAGGTAAAAAGAATATGGCTAATTTTAGTTTTAAAGATAATATCAACAAAATCGGAAAATCTGGATTGAAGGATTTAATTGCAACAGAATTGGATGAAGTATCATTCTTATCAACTAACGTAGTTGTAATGAACCTTGTATTCAGTGGAAAGATTATGGGTGGTATTAAGAAAGGAACTATCAATACCATTTGTGCTCCTTCAGCAGAAGGTAAGTCATTGATTGGCTTGAATTGTTTGAAATCTGCTCAGAAGGCTGGAATGGACTGTGTAGTAATTGACTCTGAAAGAGCATTCCCATTCGCTGTCGCTAAGGCACTTGGAATTGATATGTCTAAAATTCCAGTCTATCAGGCGGTAAACATTGGTGATATTAAGCGTATTTATGCAATGATTAATGAAGGAGCAAAGGCAAAAGAACGTAAGAACATCTTTGTATTGTTTGACTCTTGGGGACCACTCGTATTCACAGGTTTAATGGATAAGGCAGAAAAGGGTTCAGATACTGCAGATATGGGTAGAACTGCAGGATTTAAGAATGAACTTGCAAATATCATTAACGCTTATGGTAATACAACATTCTGTGTTAACCATGTTTATGATTCACTACAAATGTATGGTGAAAAGTTCTGTATTCCAGGTGGTCGTCGTTTGTTCTTCTTGTCTGATGGTATTGGTCTAGCTTTGTCAGAAGCACAATGGAAGAGTCCAGAAGATGATTCTTAC
>JBJFGR010000134.1:0-6755 GCA_051892875.1 Succinivibrionaceae bacterium | reverse complement strand
CACACAATCTTTCAAAGAATAATTGTCAAATTTTAAGTGCGAAATGTATGTTAAAGGTATCTTTACATCCTTATAAGAGTCATTCTTGTCGTTGTCAAATATAGAAATTCCTCTTTTCAACAGAGGAGATAAAGGGATGATAATTGTATAAATAAAGCTCATAGGTGCATAGCTCTAAATTTCAACCCACAACTATGCACGAAGAGCCAAAATTTAATGAATAAGCACCTTTTAAAAGGTGCTTTAAATTGAGAATACTAATCCTTTATATAAAAAGTAACGCTAACTTCATCATCAAATCTTATATCAGAAGGTGTATAAACATCTTCAGAAACTGAATTAACTGCAGCATCCATTAATAATGCTTTATTTGAAGCTTTAAATGTTCTTGGTGTTGCTTGATATGAATGATAAACAACACTCTTTATTTTTCCTAATGAAACTCCGAAGCCTTTTGCTAAACTTTCAGCATTTTCGCGTGCATTTTTTATAGCTTCTTGACGAGCTTGTTCCTTAATAGCTTTAGGATCTTTAACTCCATACTTTAAATCTTCTATGGAATTCATTCCTGATGCTACTGCTAAATCTAAAACTTTTGGTATATATGTAAAATCAGACAACTTTACTGTAATCATTCTTTTTGCTGTATAACCAACCAAAATTCTCTTTCGATCTTTATACTCATAATTTGGATATATTGATATATCTTCAGCTTTAACCATCTCTTTATTAATCTTTAGTTTCTCTATACCATCAAAAAATGATTTAACAGAATCTTCAGCATTCTTTTTTGCTTCTTTTACAGTATCCTTTTCAGAAACTACACCTACATATAACTCCACTTGATTTGCTTGAGCATAAATCGATGAAACACCATTTACAACTATTTCAGAATCATCTGCTTGAGCAGATACTGCTAATGGTAAACTTAATGAGGTAACTAATATTGAATTTGATAAAAATTTTTTTATGTTCATAAATCATTCCTTTTCTGAATAAAAGTTTCTTTAACAACCTAAACAATAAGACAATATTTTTTATTTTAAGTTCAATTTTTCTTTTCATATTATTCAGATATGATATTATAGAAAAGTACTCTTTATTTAGAAAATATGTTATAATAATGACACTGTTCGCAAAAAAGGTTAATGTTTATTATGTCTTATATTCTATTATTTCTCAGTGCTGCTATAGCAAATAACTTTGTATTAGTTCGCTTTCTTGGGATATGTCCTTTTATAGGTGTATCAAAACAACTTAGTTCTGCTATCGGTATGGGTATAGCAACAACTTTTGTTTTAGTATTAACTTCCGTATTGTGTTATATAGTTGATAAACTTTTACTTGTACCTTTTGATATAACGGCTTTAAGACTTATTAGTTATATCATCGTAATTGCAGCAGTTGTTCAATTTACTGAATTAATGGTTAAATTTATAAGCCCTGAAATATTCAAACTATTAGGTATTTTTTTACCATTAATTACTACAAACTGTATTGTTCTAGGTTTAGCTATTCTCAATATAACTTTAGATTATAATTTTTTAGAAGTTGTAATTTTTAGTTTTGGGGCTGGAGCTGGTTTTTCATTAGTGTTAGTGATTTTTGCAGCAATGCGTGAAAGAATAGCACGCTCAAATGTTCCAAGTCCTTTTCAAGGAAGTGCTATAGCTCTTATCACCGCGGGTTTACTTTCTATGGCTTTTATGGGATTTTGTAATTTAATTACACAACAATAAATTCAATAGGTTTTAATATATTATGCTTAATACTTTTTTAATAATCTTAGCTTTTACATTCACATTATTTATACTAGGTGCTTTGTTAAGTCTTGCTGCTAAAAAATTTAATGTTGAACCCAAGGATCCTATGCAACACTTAGTCGAGGATTGCCTACCCCAAGTACAATGTGGTCAATGTGGTTATGTAGGTTGTGCTGAATATGCTACTGCTATAATAACTGGTGAAGCACCTATTAATCTATGCACTCCTGGAGGTGACGCTACAGTTAAAGCTATAGCAGATGTAATGCATATGCCAATTCCTACTAATAACTCACTTGAATCACAAAAAGAACAAATTGCGTACATAGATTCATCAAAATGCATCGGATGTACAAAATGTGCAAAAATTTGTCCTTATGATGCAATAGAAGGTACTATAAAACAACCTCATTTTGTTCATCCAGAATTTTGCACTAGTTGTAGGAAATGCATTAACACCTGCCCTACAAAATGTATAGATATGGTAGATATAGAAGAAACCACCGATACGTGGAATTGGGTATTATCTAAAGGAGAAGAATAATATGACTCGTTGGGATAAAATTAAAAAAGGAATCACCTACTCTTTTAAAGGTGGTGTATACCCTTCCGAACATAAAAATACCTGTAATACTCCAAGTGCTGAATTTCTAGCACCTAAGCAACTAATTCTACCCTTACGTCAGCATAGTGGCAGTGCTGCCGAAATTTTAGTAAAAGAAGGACAACATGTTCTCGCAAAAGAACCTTTAACCGCTCCAAAATCTAAAATGCAAGTACCTATACATGCGCCATTAAGTGGTACCATTGTATCTGTTTCAATGGAACCAATTGCTCATCCTAGTGGCTTAAAAGAACCTTGTATTGTTCTTAAACCTGATGAAAAACAAAGTGACAATTATTTTAAACACCCTACTTATTTAGATTATGTAAACAAATCTCCATCTGAACTCATTGAACACATAAAAAATATGGGCATTGCTGGGCTTGGAGGGGCTGGTTTTCCGACAGATGTTAAACTTAGTTCAAGTATTTCAGATAATTCTTGTGAATTATTAATTATAAATGGTGCTGAATGTGAACCATACATCACTTGTGATGATAGATTAATGCAAGAAAAACCAAACGATGTAATCAATGGAATAAAAATTTTACAGTATATTTTAAAACCTAAGTACACCGTTATCGCAATAGAAGATAATAAACCTGTTGCTATATCTAATTTAAAACACATCATCGAAGAAGAAAATTTAGAAAACACTAGAGTTACAGTTATTCCTGTTAAATATCCCTCAGGAGCAGCACGAAACTTAATAGCTATTATCACAGGAATTGAAATACCTTATAATGCTCGCTCAAATAGTTATGGTATAGTTGTTCATAATGTTACTACTGCTTATACTGTAGGTGAAGCAATCTTAAAGGGTGAACCTTTAATTAAAAGAATGATAACCGTAGCTGGAACTTCTTTGGCACATGAAGGAAATGTTTGGACATATATAGGAACTAGCGTTATTGACATTCTGCACTACTTCCAATACACTCCACCTAAAAATCCTAGAGTCATCATGGGTGGACCAATGATGGGATTTACTTTACACCAAGCAAACGTTCCTGTTATAAAAACCACAAATTGTATTATTGCTCCATCTGATCATGAAATTGAACGGATAAAACCGCAGGTATCATGTATTAGATGTGGACGATGTGCAAAAGCTTGCCCTTCTCGTCTTATTCCATATGAATTGTATGATTACTGTCACAACAATGAACACGAATTAGCATTAAAAAATGGACTAAAAAGCTGTATAGAATGTGGTTGTTGTTCATTCGTCTGCCCAAGTGCTATCCGACTTGTTGCAGAGTTCAGAATGGAAAAAGCTCAAATAAATATAGAAAAACAAAAAGCCAAAAAATTAAAAATTGCCCAAGAACGTTTTAAAGAAAAATCTTTAAGACTTGAGGAAGAAGCAAGAATCAGATCTGAAAGAAAAGCACAAGCTTTAGCAAAAATAAAACTTCAAAATCAAGCTAAAGCAAACGTAACCATTGAATCAAAACAAACCGACATATTAGCTAAACAAAACAGTCAGTTAACACCAGAAGAAAAAGAACTCCGTAAACAGGCGGCAATTGCAAAAGCCAAAGCAATAAAAGATGCGAAACTAAAGGAGAAAGAATTAAATGCAAGATAAATCTTTAAAAATAGAAAGTGCACCTCATGATCTTAGTATTACCGCAACTGGTAAAGTAATGAGGACTATTATATATACTTTAATTCCAGCAATTTTAGCAGAAATATACTTTTTTGGGTTTGGAATAGTTGTTAATCTAATTTTATGTGCATTATCATGTACAATAACAGAAGCTATTATTTTAAAAATTAGAAAAAAGAAAATCAATGTTATTTGGAGAGATTCCTCAGCTTTAGTTACAGCTGTTATTTTAGCAATCACACTTCCTCCACTCACTCCATGGTATCTCACTGTTATAGGCTGTATTATTGCAATAGGTGTGGCAAAACACATATATGGAGGTCTTGGACAAAATATATTTAATCCCGCTATGATCGGTTTTGTATTCTTGCTAATTAGCGCACCATTGCCACTAACAACATATGTAAATGCTATACCAGAAAATTATAAAAATATAACTTTAACCAGAGCTTCACAGATTATTTTCAACATAAAACCCCATAAAGCAATGAAAAAAATTCGTATATCATTAGCTAAATCTCCATATATAAGTAAGTATTTAAATAATGATGGTACACTTATGTCAAATTTAGCTGATATAAACGCTAAAAAACATAATGCAGATGGTTTAACAGGGGCATCATTAGTAGATAGTTTTACAGGAGCTACATTTTTAGTTGACGCAAAACACGAGCAACCAAATCACAACGTAGACAAATTCACAGCAAAAGCAATGGCTACTGAAAGCTCTTATAATCATCTTGCTCATGAAGTTCTTTCAATTTGTTTTATATTAGGTGGAATTATACTAATTATTTTAAAAGCTGTAGATTGGAGAATTCCTATATCCTTTTTAGTAACTTCTTCAATATTTATTGCTACTTGTTATATTTTAGATCCTACTACTTATTTAAGTCCTTTCCAGCATTTAATTTTTGGAGCAACATTCTTTGGTGCTTTTTATATAATGACAGACCCTGTAACCGCTGTATCAAAGCCAACTGGAGCAATTATTTATGGTTCTTTTATAGGCTTGATATTTGTAATTATCAGAAATTTTGGAGGATATCCAGACGCAATTGCTTTTAGTGTTTTAATCGGTAACGCAGTTGCTCCGCTGATTTCTATACTTACAAAAAGAAAAGAGTTTGGTGCTAATAGTAAACCAGGAGATTTAAATGACTAACAATACAAAAAAACAACATTCTTTATTATATGTAGGCTTTATACTAGCTACTGTTACCTTTTTTAGCTTACTTTTGGTTTTTTCAACAAAATCATTTACTGATGATAAAATCGCCAATTCTAAAAAATCAATAGTTCAATCAAAATTTAAAAAATTATTAAACAATATTACATATAATAATGATGTAGATCATACATGCTACTTAGTTAATGGTTTGGGAAACTCACCTAAAAAATTATATGTTGCTATGAATGATAATATTCCTGTAGCATATATTGTCAACTACGATATTATTGGAGGCTATAGTTCTCCTTTTACAGCAATAGCAGGAATTGATAAAGCAACAAAAGCTATTACAAATATTGATATTATAGAATTTAACGAAACTCCTGGTTTAGGTGATAAAATTCTTCGTTCACAAAGTAATTTTTTAGACTCATTTATCAATTCATCATTATCTAATAAAAAATTCGAAATCAAAAAAAATGGCGGAGATTTTGATTACTTTACTGGTGCTTCTGTAACACCTCGTGCTGTAGTTTTATCAACAAAAAAAATGCTTGAAAAAGTTGATACTTTAGATTTGTCAAAATATCCAAAATGTAAATAAGTATGGAATAATAAAAATGACTATTTATAAAATATTTAAAGATGGCATATGGTCAAAAAATCCTGGAATAGTTCAATTATTGGGATTATGTCCTCTATTAGCAACTTCTTCTTCAGCTGTTAATGGTCTTACTTTAGGAATTGCAACTATATTTGTTTTAACTGCTAGTAATATTTGCATATCATTAATTAGAAAAATTTTAATTCAAGAAATTAGAATATTAATGTATGTAATCATTATTGCTTGTTTAGTTACTTGTGTGCAATTATTAATGGAGGCCTTTACTCCTGATTTATACGCTACTCTAGGTTTATATATAGCTCTTATCGTAACAAACTGTATCATTATTGCAAGAGCTGAAACCTTTGCTGCAAAAAATAGCGTATTACATTCAGCTTGCGATGGTTTAGCTAATGGTGTAGGTTTCACATTAGTTCTTGTTTTTATAGGAATGTGTAGAGAATTTATCGGAAATGGCACTTTATTTTCAGGTTTTGAACAACTAATTGGTCCTATTGGTGCGAATTTAAAAATACAAATATTTTGTGCAAACAAAGGATTACTAATCGCAATCCTTCCACCAGGGGCTTTTATTACTATCGGAATACTTATAGCTCTTAAAAACTATCTTGATAATCGTTATAAAATTCTAAAAGAAAAACAAAGAATGTCCAACACGACAAGGATAAATTAAAAAAATAAAACTCTTTATACATAATTGTTGATTGAGGAAGCGGATTTATTATCATTGAAGCTCCATAATAGGACCATACCAAAAATCCACCTTAGGTGGATTTTTTTATTCTTGATTTATATGGCTCTTCGTGCATAATTGTGGGCAAAAATAGAGAATTTTGCACTATTTAATTGGTATTTTATAGGATAAAATCACTATAAATCTTTATATTTTAAACTTTATTTTTTAATAATTTAAAAAAATATAAAGCCATTAATAAAATATCTTACATATGAAAAGGAGTTAATATGGGGCAAATTGATAT
>JBJFGR010000133.1:0-6758 GCA_051892875.1 Succinivibrionaceae bacterium | reverse complement strand
TCCAAGACATGTTTTATAGTTCTACCTTCAAAAAATTAAATAACATATATCATTGAATCCTAATTAAAGGGCTATATTTTAATAAATATTTCCGTTTCTGGTTCAAAATGTTCTAATATACAAATAGTTTTCTCAAAAAATTAAAGGATTTTTAATAAATGTCTCCGGAAGAATTAGATGAATTAGTCAATGAATATTTTATTATGACTTTTATGGATATTTATGGCTTAGTTGACTTATCAAACCATACTACTTATCATAATATTGTAAAAACTCTAACTAAGAAAGATAAAAAATTTCAAAACATTGTTAATGATGTTAATTCTTTCGTTAACAGTAGTAAAAATAAATTCCAACCTGAAATAATTAAAAATGCATTGATTCGTAGTTTGGTTAAAAAAGGTGTAGATGAAGATATTTTAACTCGGGCCGAAAGTACTTTTAACAGAGAAGAATTACATAATAATGATTCAGTCACAGAAGCAAACGAAGAAGATTGGATGACTGTATGGCAAAATTCTAAAAATAAAAAGAATTTCGATTATTTAAAAGCCAAAGAAAACGAAAGTTTTGTTGATTATTTACACAGAATCAGAGACGAATATAACAAAGGTCAAATCTAATGAAAAAAGAAAACGATATTAAATTGCTTAATGAAGCAGATGATACTTATACTTCTGTTGCGAATGCTCCAAAACCGTTTAATCCATCTAAACCAGATTTAAATTTTGATGATAGTACCGAAAACGAATCTGTCGATAAAACTAAATTAACAAAGATGGCATTAGATAAAATCACTCAATCTTTAGAAGTATCTGATGAATTACAATCCATTCTTAACCAAATTAAAAAATTAAATACCGAAGAAGGTTCAAATGAATGGAAAATTAATGAAGAAGGTAATACTGCAACATTAAGAAATAAAAATGCTAGAATCTTTAAACAAAATAATAATCTCTGCTTGTCTTACAATGATAAAGTAGAATTGTTTAACTCAGTAGCAGAATTACACTTTTGGTTAAAATCTCATAATATGCCTCTTCCTAAAGGTATACAATTACATGAAGCAAAGGGCGGATTTAACATTCTTCCTGATAGTCCTTGGTATAATATCTTAAATAATAAAACTACTGCAGATGGAATGAAAATCGGTGATAAAATGTCTTGGACTAAAGCTGATGCCGATGAATTAAAGTTACAGAATAGAAAACCTACTGTAAAAATGGGAAGAGCTGCATATAAAAATGCTACACAATTCATGAAACAAAGTGAATTAGATCCTTCAAAATGGCATCAAACTAAAACAAAAGAATTTCCAGAATCAATAAATGAAGAAAACCAATTAGATAAAGATATGTTGTGGTACTTAGAATATCAAGACAAAAATCACGAGTCTTCATTATATTTAAATCAAGATTGGCAAGAAAGCAATTTATTAACAGATAATCTCGATCACGCTGCAGTATTTCCAACAAGAGAAACTGCAATGCAAGAAGTTAGAATCGTTTATGCACTTCATGATACAGATGCTCCATTTAAACCAATTCAAAATTCTACGCTAGGTGAATGTTTCGGAGGTGGAGTTACAACAGGTACATTAGGTTCTGCTATTGCGTATACCGCCGATAAAGATAAAAAAGAAGCCTTAGACGAAGAAACAGAATTAAAAGAAGTTATGGGTTTCCCTGGTACTCCATTTGAAAACGTAAAATATGCAAAAGCTGTAACCAGAGCTAAAGAATATTTGAAATGGTTAGCAGGTAAAGATGAGTATGGTCGTCATAACTTAGCTTTGGATCCTAATCACGAGGAACATGAACAGCAAGCCATAGCAGACTATAATAAAGAAATGATGACTAATGCTATTTATTGGGATTGGGATGCCTTGTTTAAAAAATATCTTGACCCTAAAACAGGACGCCCTCTTGATAAAGAAGAATTTAGAAAATATATCTTAGACACAGTTAATCCAAAATATGGTATTGATATTAACCCAGACGAAGATATTTTAACTAAAAACTATGTACAAGACCCGAATAGACCTAATTTAACAAAGGCAGACTTTGCAGTACGTTCTCCTCATAATACTGCTCAATTTAAAGCTTTCGGTGACTGGTATAGAGCAAATAAATATGATTCAATCGGTAATCCTATTTGGAAGAAAGACTTAGATGCTGCTAAAAGTGAATATCAAAAAACTTTAAACAATCCATCAAGTGATTCTCAAGCCAACATTACAGGTATAATCAATAACTTAAGTCGACTGGTTGATAATAACTTACCTGATGATCAAGTTATGAATGAAATTGTCAAATATAAAAGTAAATTATCTCCAACTGATTTCAATTTATTAGTTGATCAAATTGTTGAAGCTGGTAAAAATGGACAATTAGACTTAAATGATACTATGTTAATGATGTTACCTTATGTAAAAACATCTACACAAACTGAATCAATCTTCAATAAAACTAAAAATACAGAATTAAAAGAAGACGATTCTCCAGCTGATTTCGCTACTGGTCCAGCTCAGGATAGCAATAATACAACAGTAAATGTATCTCAGGACTCACCAGAAGCTCCAGAATCAACGAATGACACTCCTGATATGGGTATGGATACTCCAGAAGGAAATAGTGCTCCAGCGGCTAGTTTTGGAGACATAAATATAGGAGGAGGTTCTGGTGGATATGGACCTGAAGAAGATATGCCTGCTGCTCCTATGCCAAATGAGCCAGAATATCAAATTATAGACGTCTTAGTAAACGATCAAGATGATACAGATGTAAAAGTAAAAGTTAAAAATCTTGATACAGGTAAAATAGAAACAAAAAACCTAAATGAAATAGACGTATAAAATTAATAAAGGGTTAGAAATAAAAACTAACCCTTCTTTTTTACTTTGTTAACTCAGCTTCAATCGATTGTACTAATGCTGATACTTCTGACTTATTAATACCTAATACCTTATTTGTTGTCATATTACGAATATATAAAAACTTATCATTAAAATTTACTTTAAACAAAGGGGAACTGTTTTTAAATCTTCCACAAATAAAATCATGAAGTACATTGTATAAACTTAAAAGATTTTTCTTATTACCGATATTTAAGTAATAGTAATTAGAATAAAGTAAATAATCTTGTGTCAAACCATTGATTGTTTTTACTTCAATTTTTAACATTTTATAAAATCCTCGCGTCGCGCACACGTTAATATATATTTTATATATGTAATAGAAACTATAAAATGTAAAACAATTATTAAAAGTATTTAGGATTATTATAAGATTATTAAATTTTAAAAATATTAAATATTATTGGTATTTAATAGGTATTCTTCGTCATATGGACAAGTAATGTACGATTTAGATATTTTATTATATATAATAGAAGTATGAATCAAATAAAAAATTTTAAATTAAATTTCCAAATAGTATATTTTTAGTATTAACTTATTGAAATATAAAGATAAAAAATTTAAAATTAATCTAAAATATAACTATAAATACTTTTCATTCCTGGACATCCTGTTTCATCGAAAATTAACTGAAAACAATCTCCGTTGCAGTATTTAAAAAATTTACAAGTCAAACAATTTATAGATCTTTGTTTTTCTAAGTTTATTAAATTTTCTTTTATTTTTGTATCTATTTTGTCTAAATTACCATATTTTTTATCACAAGTATTAGGACATCCTGCTATTGTACCGTCTGGATTTATAGTAATTACATCATTCATACAAGATCTATTTCTACAACCTAAGAAAATACCATTAATAGATTGTTTAATTCCTTCAAATAAAGGTATTTTAAGTTTATTATTCTTTTCGTATAGTTTATAAGCTTTTAATAACCAATTTTGTAAATCGATGTTATAAGGTCTTAAATTATTATCTAAAGCTCTACCGGTATTAGTTATTCTTTCAAAATTAAAATTATATATACCTTTATCTATAAAATATTTAAAGATTTCTTTAGGTTCTTTTTCTTTTATTAAAATATTAGTAAGGCATATAATAGGTTGTACATTTATATTATTTTCTTTTAATAACCTAACATTATTTTCCCAAAGTTCTTGTTGATCATCTTTAAAACGTATTTTATAATCCCAAGATGTTAAAATAAAAGGATTATTATCAAAAGGTAACATCTGTTTAAAAATATCTAAATGTTCCTTTGTTATTTCATATATTAAATTTGTGGTGATAGTCCATTTAAAGTTTAAATTTTTAGTTTTATATAAAAGATATTGAATATTAGATATATCATACATAAAAGGTTCACCTCCATGTAAATGTATATCTATTTCTTCATTATTAGTATTTAATGATTTTAAATAAATAATTACTTTTTCTAATATATTTTTTGACATATTACTATGATTATGTAAAATTTCATTATAACAATGCTTACATTTTAAATTACAAGCGTTTGTTAATTTTATATATATAGTTTTAGTCATTATTTAATAAAAAGTAAGGTTTTAAAAATTCTTTAGTTTTTTCTAAGTCAATATCTTTTTTCTTAAATATAAAAAAATCATATAAAGTAAATGGATCAACAATAATACATACAGGAATACTAGGATAACCAATATAAAGAGAAGATAGTAATTGTTTATAAGATAATCTACAAACAAAATGTCCATCACTTGTTAATTTTAAAACAATTACTTCTCTTGGTAAATTTTCAGCCATATCTTTACAACAGAAGTTTAGATTTGTTTGATTTAATTCAACATGACCTATAAATGCTTTGTTTGTAATATTGTAGTGTAATATCTTATTTTCAATTATAATGTTTCTATATAATTCTTTAGGTAAATTAGTATAAAGAGCATAATGTTCAAAATATCCTTCTTTTTCTGGAGGAGGAATTAAAGTATAATATTCTTTTTTTAAAATTGACCAAATAGCTTTTTCTGGTAAGTATTTAGATTCTAATTTTGGAATTTCAAAATCTTTTTTACATTTATTTAAACAAGGAGGTATATTTTCGCATAAATCCATATTAAATAATAATATAGTTACATCTAATTCTCCTCTTATTTGTAAATAGTGTTTTATTACTTGAGGAAGTTGTAATGTATCTTTATTTCCATAATAATTTAATCCACATTCTTGTCTACTTAATAATTCATTTAATGCTTCTTCTGTAATTGGTTCATGTTCAGTTATATTTATATTTTTAAATTGTTTTAAATCTTCATATTTCAAAGTAATTGATAAATATTCAGATTTTGAACACCAATCTAATAGATCATTTTTAGCAATATTTATTTTTTTGTATGAAAAGTCTAAATTATCTAAATCTAAAGCTAGTTTTCTAACTAAGTATTTTAAATAATTTATTTGATTCGAATATGTTTCAACAGTCCAATCTTTAGGTTCTGCATAAATATCATCTCCTTCTTCATATGAAATAGAAGGATTGTATCTTAAATTTTTATCTTCTAATATTGAAATAGGTAAAGCTTTTGCTATTTTAAGCATCGTTATTTCTCAGTAATTAAATTTTCTACATCTGATACAAATTCTGACCAGTTTTCTTGACCCATTCCGTATAATAACACCGAAAAAGGAGTAAATTTAAGAATAGTATCAAATAATTCGTTGTTATCTTCTGTAAAAATACTTTTATAAAAAACAGGAGTATCGTTTTCTAAAGTATCATAAATAAACATGAAGTATCGGTTACGTATAATATCACATATTGAATTATTAAAGACTTTATCGTTAACTGTTTCTATTTCATTAAAATCTAATTTTTCATCTTTATTAAAATCTAATCTAGAAATAGGATATAAAGGTAATGAAATAATAAATCGATTGATTTCTTTTAAATAATCTTTATTATTTTTTATAAAGTTTTCAATTTCTTCGTTTGTTAAAATACTTTCGACTGGAAAATCTTGTTGATTATAAAAACCTATAATTTTTATCCAAGTGTTAGTACATTCTTCAAATATATATTCTATATCCCCTTTCAAATAATACAATAAAAATTGTTCTTTAAAAGAATATTCAGTATTTGAAAAATCTAAATCTATATTTGAATATCCAGTGTTCCTTAAATAAATATATGTAACTCTAATATTATCCTCTTCATTTATATTTGGATAATTAAGGTTAGACATATCTATAATAGCACCATGTTCAGAAATATCTGTCATTTGATTTATATCGTAAGGTAACCCTGTTTTAATTTGCATAATATTATCTACGTCCTCTATTTGCATAACAACTTCCATGACAATTATTATGACATGTATAGAAATTATAAACTAATCCTCCTGCGCTAAAACATTGTGATTGCCAGGTGTTATAACAGTTTGAAATTGTATTGTTCATTGAATTAGCAGAAGCTAGACCTTCTTTTACAATTTCAGTAGGAGGTGTAACATTAGGAGCTGTATTACCTGTTCTTTCCCAAAATTCCGTTTTAGATTGATCACCATCAGCACCACCAGGAACAGCAGGAAAAGCAGTATTAAAAATACCACCACCACTTATACTTTGGATTAAATTTCTTGTATCTTCGGTTTTATGATACCAGTTTGTAGTAAAATAACGAATTTTACTTAAGGTTCGTACTATTCTTAGCATATTATCCCAAAGAGTAGAAGCTGTAATAATTTGATCAGAAATAGTCCAAGTTGGTTGTGCATCTATAGCTGCTAACTGATTACCGGGCATTGCAATAGGATTAGTCCAGCCTAACGTTGCCCAATTTCCAGAGTTACCTGTTTTACCATAATAG
>JBJFGR010000132.1:0-33366 GCA_051892875.1 Succinivibrionaceae bacterium | reverse complement strand
TGTGTGCGTATTATAAATACTTTTACCCTTTTGTCAACTCATTTTCTCTTTTTTTTCTATATATTTTTTTGTTTTTTTAGTAAGTGTCTGATTTTACGAAATTTAACATAATTCTTTTGTTATTTGCATTTGATGTGTTTTAAATCATAATTCTTTCGTAATATTTTTATATTATCTTCGCTTTAAACATTATTAGCCATATAATAACAAAATGTTGTTTAAATTTTATTTTAGAGATATATTATGCCTTCTACATTAAATTATATTGCTTCTTGCTTTATTTCAATCTTATTTTCACTATTATATCTTTTAATATTCACCAAATTCAGTGGAACTGCTGTTTTACCTCTTGCAAATAATTATTTTCTTATTATAACCTGTATCTATATACTGTTTGTAGGTATTATTACCCCATTAACTTTCAAATACTCAAATAAAATAACAACAAACTATAAAGAAGATGCTAGACCACACATGACTGATAAATCAGACATAATTGAAGAATGTGCTAAAAATGAGAGTTCAAAAACTAAAAAAAGTTTTATAAAAAATATCTTAGAGCAAAATCAAACTTTATCAAAACCCATTTTAATTAATGATGAAGAATATATCACTCTTTATTTAGGAAATATTCCATTCAAAATGAATGAAAATGATATTACAGAGCTACTAAAACAGTTTGGCGGTAAAATTAATTCTATTTATATATCAAAAGATTTCGTTACAAAAAGAAAAAAAGGAATAGCTTTTGTTCAAATAACTAAAACTGCAGGTCTAAATGCTATAAAACAATTAGAAGGTGCTATAATTATGGGACGAACAATTGTCATAAAAATAGCAAATGAAAGAAAAATGAAGGAATAATTTATTTTATGTTTTTTGATAAAACCAACTATTTTTCTAAAGAAAAATGCGACTCTTTATTTTTAGAAAAAGTTAATTTTTTTTCTAATAAAATTAATAATACTCTTGGTATGCAAATACCATATACATACTATACATCAGAACCTATAAACTATAGAATGCGTGCCGAATTTTCGATTTTCCATATTGATAATACTTTTTACTACAATATGTTTGAAGTTATTAATGGTAAAAAAAAACGAATTCTACTTGATCAATTTTATCCAGCTTCTGCACTAATAAATAAATTAATGCCTATAATTAAAGAAGAAATTATACAAAACAACTTATTAAAGCATAAGTTATTTGGCATTGATTTTTTATCAACATTATCGAATGAATTGCTTATTACTTTAAACTATCACAAGCCATTAGACGATTCATGGGTTAATTCAATTATTATTTTAAAAGATAAATTATCTAAAAATTTTAATATAAATTTAAATTTCATAGGAAGATCTAGAAAACAAAAACTTATTGTAGATAAAGATTTTGTTATTGAAAATCTTACTGTAAATAATAAAGTTTACGCTTATAAACAAATTGAAAACTCTTTTACCCAGCCAAATGCACGCATATGTGAGAACATGTTATCTTGGGTGCAAAATAAAACCTTAAACGCCCAAGGTGATCTTTTAGAATTATATTGTGGTAATGGTAACTTTTCTATAGTTCTTTCAGAGAATTATAATAAAGTCCTTGCAACTGAGATTTCAAAAACTAGCGTTAGCTCAGCACAATTTAATATAAAAAAAAATAATATCACCAATCTCAAAATCATAAAAATGAGTTCTGAAGAGTTTACTCAGGCCATGAATAAAGAAAGAGAATTTAATAGATTAAAAAATTGTGATGTGAATTTGGATGATTATAATTTCTCTACTGTATTTGTCGACCCTCCTAGATGCGGTATCGATGACAAAACCATTTCAATGATATCCAAATTTCAGAATATTATATATATATCGTGTAATCCAGATACTTTAATTAAAAACCTAAAAAGTTTATCTAACGATTATAATGTTAAAGAAATATGTTTCTTTGACCAATTTCCATATACAAAGCACATTGAAACGGGATGTATCCTACACAAAAAGTAACACTTATTCAGTAGCTGATTGAAAATAAAAGGCGATAACTTTTATATCGCCTTTATCAAAATTTAAAAAATAGTTTATTTTATATCACTACATTTAATCTATAGCCTAGTACTAATCTAAATAATGTTCTGGCAGACTTCTTCTGGCCACACCAGATTTAATTGCAGCTTCTGCAACAGCCTTTGATACCCATTTAAACAAGCGTTTATCCATCGGTTTAGGCATGATATAATTAGAACCAAATTCAAGGAAAGATTCATCAGATGCATCAATTACTTCTTGAGGAACAATTTCCTGTGCTAACAAACGAATAGCATTCATTGCAGCTAATTTCATATCTAAATTAATTTCTTTTGCGCGAACATCTAAAGCCCCCCTAAACAAAAAAGGGAAACAAATAACGTTATTAATTTGATTTGGATAATCAGATCTACCAGTACCCATTATAATATCGGGTCTAACCCTTTTGACAAGAGCTGGACAAACTTCAGGATCTGGATTACTGCACGCAAAAATAACTGCTTTATCAGCCATTGATAGAACTTCATCTTCATTTACTAAATTTGGACCAGAAACTCCTAGGAATACATCTGCATCTTTCATAGCTTCAGCCAATGTTTTGGGTCCTGTATCGTTTATAAATCTTGGCTTTTCACCATTTAAATCATTTCTTTCTGAACGAATAACACCATGTCTATCTATCATAAATAGATTTTCACGTTTTGCTCCACTAGCTAGCAACAAATCAGAACAAGCAACACCTGCCGCACCAGCACCTAAACAAACTACTTTACAATCTTCAATTTTTTTACCTTGAATTTGCAATGCATTCAGAATACCTGCCGTAGTAACAATTGCGGTTCCATGTTGATCATCATGAAAAACAGGAATATCACAGATTTCTTTTAATCTCTTTTCAATAACAAAACACTCTGGAGCTTTTATATCCTCTAAATTTATACCACCAAAAGAATCTGCTATATTCGCTACCGTATTAACAAAATCATCAACATCTTTATGTTTTACTTCTATATCAATAGCATTAACATTTGCAAATTTCTTAAATAATAATGCTTTACCCTCCATTACTGGTTTAGAGGCCAATGGTCCCAAATTACCTAATCCCAAAATAGCAGTACCATTTGTTATAACCGCAACTAAATTCCCTTTTATAGTGTAATCATAAGCTAACTCTGGGTTTTTAGCGATTTCACGAACAGGCTCTGCAACACCAGGACTGTATGCCAAAGTTAAATCATGAGCTGTTTCAGCTGGTTTAGTGATACATATTTCAATCTTCCCTGGTATTGGGTTAGCATGATAATTTAAGGCATCTGCGTGTAGTTTGTTGTCAGCCATATCCCCTCCCGACAAACAACATAATGAATAAAGAAAACAATCTATAAATAGAATAACAAACAATCAATCAATAAGACAGTAAAATTTGTAAAATAAGAAACAAATCTCATACTTTACAATAGAAAAATAATTTTTGTATTTTATCAAAAATAAATATGTAAATTTGAATTGCTAATTCAACACTTTAATTTCATTAATGTTTTGTATCTGTTTTTTAACAACAGTTAAACATTAGTAAATTATTTTAAATCATTATTTTTTTATGTATTAATATTTACACAAATATATAAACATGAACAAAATCTTTTTATTTTTATTCAATTTTTACTGTTTACAACTATAATAATTTATAGGTGTTAAAACTATTTTATATTTAGCTTAACATAAATAAACCCGCCTTTCAGCGGGTTTAATATTACTTCTTAGAAGAAAACATTCCAAAACGCTTATTGAAACGTTCTACTCTACCACCAGTGTCAACAATCTTTTGCTTACCTGTATAGAATGGATGACAAGCTGAGCAAACATCAATTGAAATATCGTGTCCGATTGTAGATCTTGTCTTAAAAACATTACCACATGAACACTTCACTGTAATTTCTTCATATGAAGGATGAATATCTTTTTTCATAAAAACCTCTATATTTACATCGCTGTTCAGCCACCTTATAGTGCTAAATACCATGTAAAAAAAATGGAACAAAATTCGTGTGCATGATATATTATTAAACAAAAATATGCAAGAGACATTTTATGTTTGTTCAAATAGCTATCGATGTACCCCTGTTTCAGACATTTGAATACATTATAAATAGTGATTCATTAAACAAAAATATAATTGGTTGCAGGGTTTTGGTTAATTTCAATAATCGAAAAATAATAGGAATTGTTTTGGATAAATCATATTTTCAAACAACTCCAAAAAATATTCCTATAAAACAAGTTCTAGAAATTATTGACCCATACCCCATTCTTAATCCTCTAAATATTAAATTATTAAGATGGGCATCATCGTATTATCATCACCCTATAGGCGAAGTGTGTTTCTCTGCTTTACTACCAGCTTTAAAAAAGGGTAAAAAAACGACTTTTGATCCTATAAAAGCTGTTAAACTTGTTAATAATATAGATTTAACAAAATATAAATTTGGACCTAAAGCATTAGAACTAATTAAAATTCTTAGCCTAAAAAATTACACACTCGTTGAATTAAAAAAAATGGGATTTTTGTCTCACACAATAAAAAATCTAGAAGAAAAAAAAATTATTGAATCATATGAAATTATTAAAACAAGAGAACCATGGACCAGCAAACAATTACAAAGTTTTGATAAAAAAACATTAAACAATGAACAAACCATTGCTTATAATACGATAATAAATAGTATAAATAAATTCTCTGTTTTTCTAATTAACGGCGTTACAGGATCGGGGAAAACTGAAGTTTATTTACAAACAATAGAATATGTTCTTGCTCAAAAAAAACAAGCTTTAGTACTTGTACCTGAGATTAATTTAACGCCTCAAACTATCAAAAGATTCTATACACGATTTTCAATGCCTATAGCTGTCTTACATTCATCATTATCGGAAACAGATAAATTAGATTCTTTTTTAATGATGAAAAATAATGAGGCTGCTATTTTAGTTGGAACTAGAAGCGCTCTTTTTTGTAACATCCCTAACCTTGGTATAATTATCATAGATGAAGAACATGATAGTTCATATAAACAAACAGATGGTTTTAAATATAATTGTCGTGATATTGCCATTATGTATGCATCTATGATGAATATTCCTATAGTTATGGGGAGTGCTACACCTTCTTTTGAATCAATTAACAATGTTAATTTAGGAAAATTTATAGAACTCAAACTAACCCAAAAGGCAGAAACTACATTAAAAACCATTTATAAAATTATCGACATGAGATATCAAAATATTAATTGTGGTATATCGCAAAATTTAATAATAGAAATACAAAAAGAATTAAGCAAACAAAATCAAGTGTTACTAATGCTAAATAGGAGAGGGTACTCTAATAAACTAATATGTCATAGTTGTGGTTATGTATTTACATGCAACAATTGTGACATTAATTTATGTGTGCATAAAAGTCTGAATTCCCTTATATGCCATCACTGTGAAACAAAATATCCTATACCAATTAACTGCCCTAAGTGTCATAAATCATCGCTTGTAACAACAGGTATAGGCACGGAACAAATATGCGAATATTTAAAAAAAGTCTTTGTTAATTCAAATATTGCTAGAATTGATAGAGATACAACAAATAAAAAAGGAAATTTGAATAATTATTTAGAGAAAATAGCAAATGGATACTACAACATACTTGTTGGCACACAAATTCTTGCCAAAGGTCACCATTTTCCAAATGTTACATTAGTAGGAATTATTGACATTGACTCATATATTTACTCTAACGATTTTAGAGCTACTGAAAAATTAGCACAACTAATAACCCAAGTTTCAGGTCGTACAGGAAGAAGTCAAAAACAAGGCGTTGTTTATCTACAAACACATTATCCAAAACATCCACTCTTAAATACTTTAATAACAGATGGCTACAATATTTTTGCACAAGAAAACTTAAAAGAAAGAAAAAAGCTTAATTTGCCACCTTTTACTTATCAAGCAATTATAAAAACAAAATCAACAAATAAAGCTATTGCATACAATAATATAAAGCTCATATACAAACACCTGACAGAAAATAATATAACATCATCAAAAATAAGAATAAGTACACCTTACCCCTCATTAATTGAAAAAAAATCTAACAATTATTTTTACCATATTTTATTACAATCTTATTCTAGAAGCATCCTACATAGCATCATAAAATCATTATTTGTTATAATCCAAACAAATAGAATTCAATTTTCAATCGATATTGATCCTATAGATATACAATAGAAATGTATATATAATATGGAAAAAAAAGTAATAAAATAGTAGAATTTACAATATTTTATTTGAGTACACGATTATGAAACAACACATTCAAAACATTATTAATAGTATTTTAAAACAATTATCTGATAAAAACTTACTAGATAATCCCCAAAAAATAAACTTTGTTGTTGAACAAACGAAGGATAAAAATCATGGTGATTATGCTACTAACATAGCAATGTTATTAACAAAACAATTACACAAATCTCCTAGAGATATCGCATCAATGATTGTCAGCGAAATACCAAAAGATAATGCTATTGAAAAAATAGAGATAGCGGGCCCTGGATTTATTAATTTCTACCTCAACAATAATTACTTAGAAGAACAAATTAATAAAATTAAAGATGATCCTTTATTAGGTGTATATTCCAAAAAAGAACCTACAACTATTGTTGTTGACTATTCTTCCCCAAATGTAGCAAAAGAAATGGCTGTTCATCACATAAGATCAACAGTAATAGGCGATGCTGTTGTTAGAATATTAGAAACTTTAGGAAATAAAGTAATAAGAGCTAATCATATCGGCGATTGGGGAACACAGTTCGGTATGCTAATAGCTTACCTTGAAAAACAGGAAAAAGAATATTCATCAAATATAGAATTACAGGATTTAGAAGCTTTTTATAGAGAAGCAAAGATTTGCTATGATAACGATAATGAATTTGCAGAAAAAGCAAGAAATTATGTTGTAAAACTTCAAAGTGGCGATGAATTTTGCCTTTCTATGTGGAAAAAATTAGTAAATATCACCATGAATCAAAATCAAGAAATATACAGACGTTTAAATATTTCATTAACTGAAAAAGATATCATGGGTGAAAGTATGTACAACGATATGTTAAAACCAATGGTTGATGATCTAAAGAACAAGGGGTTGGCCGTTCTTGATGACGGAGCATATGTTGTCTATCTTGACTCTTTCAAAGATAAAGATGGTAACCCAAGAGGAGTTATTGTTCAAAAAAAAGATGGTGGTTTTTTATACACAACAACAGATATAGCTTGTACAAAATATAGATGTGAAAAATTAAAAGCAAAAAGAATGATTTGTTTTGCTGATTCAAGACAGCACGAACACTTAATGATGGCTTGGGAAATTGCCAAAATAGCTGGTTACGTTCCTAAAAATGTAGAACTAGAACATGCAGCTTTTGGTGTAATGCTCGGAAAGGATGGAAAACCATTCAAAACACGTTCTGGCGGTACAATAAAATTAAAAGAACTTCTAAATGAAGCCGTTTCAAGAATGACAAAAATAATAGAACAAAGACCATCTAATAACTTTACAAACGAAGAAGAAAAAAATAATGTAATAAACACAGTTGCAATGGGTGCCGTAAAATACGCAGATTTGTCAAAAAATAGAACAACTGATTATATTTTTGATTGGGATAATATGTTAACGTTTGAAGGTAATACATCACCTTACCTACAATATGCGTATAGCAGAATTCAATCTATCTTTAAGAAATCAGAAGGTACTACATTCTCACATATAAAAATAACTAATGAATTTGAAGAAGTACTATGTCAAAAAATACTGCAATTCAATGACATCGTTAACAGTGCAGCTGAAAAAGCTATGCCTCATTTATTATGCACATATTTATATGAACTTGCAGTCGTATTTATGAGATTTTATGAACATTGTCCAATTAACAAAAGTGAAATTGAAAACGAAATAAAATCAAGTAGACTTTCAATTTGTAAATGCACTTCTGACATAATTAAACTAGGTTTAAATATGCTAGGAATAAAAGTTTTGGAAAAAATGTAATGGTTGCTACAATAAAAAAAACAAAACAAACTAAAAGAAAAACTATAAGCAATAACAAGATGAAAACCAAAGAATCCTTTAAGATTTTTTTAGCCTCATCTGTTATTGTTATGTTATTAGCAATTTTTTTTAGCATAGTATACCTAAATAATCATAAATCAACCAAAAATTTAAAATACAATCCCAAAACTAAAAGTTCAATAACAAATAAAAAAGAAGTACAAACATATGACTATACACAATTATTAGAAAATAAAGTTGTAGATTCAGGTTCCGGTGTAGAAAACACAAGAAACTATGAAGCTGAAACAAGAAAAAAAGAAGCTTTGTACAGAAAACAACAACAAGAA
The DNA here is from genome assembly GCA_051892875.1 of Succinivibrionaceae bacterium. Lineage (GTDB taxonomy): Bacteria > Pseudomonadota > Gammaproteobacteria > Enterobacterales > Succinivibrionaceae > JBJFGR01. The sequence goes on along the minus strand of JBJFGR010000132.1, from coordinate 24,898 downwards.
AAGAAAAAAAAGATTGAAGAAAAATTACGAAAAGAAAAAGAACTATTAAAGAAAAAAAATGAAACTATCAAGTCACAAAATAGTACTGAAAAAACACGATCTAAAACTAGCTATACATATGTAAAATGTGGTAGTTTCAGAACACTAAAAGAAGCTGAAGAAGCAAAAGCTAAAATAGCATTTTTAGGTGTTGAATCTACACCTATTCTTATTAAGATAGGAGGAGGGTATGCTTATTCTTTGAATGTTGGCAATTGTATATCTACAGAACAGTGCACCAAAATAAAACAAAATATGAAACAAAAGAAAGTAGCAAATTCTTGCGCTATTGTAAATACATAACAGAGGTATTTTATGACAACTATTTTATCCGTAAGAAGATACAATCAAGTAGTAATCGGTGGTGATGGTCAAGTAAGTATGGGTAATACCATAATCAAAGGTAATGCTAAAAAAATTCATAAACTATACAAAAACCAAATACTTGCTGGATTTGCAGGAAGTACAACAGATGCTTTTAGTTTGCTAGAAACTTTAGAGAGTATTATAGGGGAATTAAATGGCAATCTCGAAAAAGCTGTTATAAAATTTGCAAAAGAATGGCGAAATAATAAAAACTTAAGACGTCTTGAAGCCATGCTGATTGTCGCTGACAAAAATAAATCATTCATAGTTAGTGGTAATGGTGATGTATTACAACAAAATAATGATATATTATCAATAGGCTCTGGTGGCAATTTTGCATTAAGTTCTGCCATAGCTTTATATGAAAATACTAATCTTAACGCAGAGGAAATTGTAAAAAAATCATTAAAAATTGCTAGTAATATTTGCGTTTTTACAAATGAAAATTTAAATATAGAATCTATTAGTTATTGATAAAGTAGAAAGAGAATACAATGAAAGAGCTAACACCTAAAGAAATAGTAAATGAACTTAATAAACATATAGTAGGCCAATTTGAAGCAAAAAAATCTGTTGCAATTGCCATTAGAAACAGATGGAGAAGAATGCAATTAGATAAAAGTTACAGATCAGAAGTAACGCCAAAAAATATTTTAATGATTGGACCTACTGGTGTTGGTAAAACAGAAATTTCTAGACGTTTAGCAAAATTAATAAACGCCCCATTTATTAAAGTTGAAGCCACAAAATTTACAGAAATAGGTTATGTAGGAAAAGAAGTTGATTCAATCATCAGAGATTTATCATCTGTAGCTATGAAAATGCTTAAAGATAAATATGTAGATAATAATTTAAGTAAGGCAACAGATATAGCGATTAATGAAATAATAGATGAGATGATTCATCAAAAAATTTGCTCTATAGATCCAAATGACATCACTGAATATAATAATTTAAAGGAACAAATTATTAAGGGTAATTACGACAGTGTTCAAATAAATGTTTCTATTCCTCAAAAATCATTCCCTAGAGTAGAAATAATGACTCCATCTGGAATGGAAGATATGGCTTCTCAACTCGAAGATCTTTTCGGAAAAATGGAAAAAAAGACTCAGAAAAAAGATATTTCAATGAGTATCAAAGAAGCTATTCAGCAAAAACGAGATCAAATAGCTATAAATCTGATTGATGAAGATGAATTAAATAGTAATATCATAGAGTTTGTTGAAAATAACGGTATCGTTTTTATAGATGAAATAGACAAAATCTGCGAATCAAATTCAATGGATAAAAAAGTATCTAGAGAAGGGGTGCAAAGAGATTTACTTCCATTAATTGAAGGGTGTTCTGTTAAAACTAAATATGGGTTCATAAAAACCGACCATATTCTATTTATTGCATCAGGAGCATTTCAATTCAGTAAGCCATCAGATCTTATTCCAGAATTACAAGGTAGACTTCCTATAAGAGTAGAATTAAAACCTTTAACCACAAGTGACTTTGAAAAAATTTTAACAGAAACACACGCTTCATTGACTGAGCAAAGTACAAAATTACTATCGGTAGACGGTATTAAATTAACTTTTACAGATGATGGTATCAAACAAATAGCGAAATCCGCATTTGAAGTTAATACTAACGTTGAAGATATTGGTGCTAGAAGGCTCCATACTATTATGGAAAAAATTCTAGAAGATATAGCCTTTGAAGCTCCTGATTGCAAAAATAAAGAATTTATAATTGATGAAAACTATGTTAAAAATCACTTAGATAATATTATTTGCGATACGGATATTAGCAGATATATTTTATAATGTTTGATTCTAATGATTACGATAATTTAACAAACGATATATTTGTGGATATAAATAAGATATCCACAATATTAGGTTATATAAATAACCAAAATATAAAAATAAAAAGTCTTGAAAACGAAAAAGAGGAACTCCAAAAAGAAATTAACAACTTAAAATATCAATTAAATAATATTACAAATAATCAAAAAAATTTAAAAAAACGATTATTAAAATCTCTAAATAAACTTTAATTTAAAAAATTCATTGTTCAACAACTATCACGTTTATTCACATTATAATTTGATAAAATTATTAGTAATATCTCAAAGGGAGACTGGCAATGCTAAATTTAAATCGCTATTTATGGTATCTTCCTATCAAATTTTTTGTAAAATGCAATGTTCATGGACAAGCTTCTAAGATAATAAAAGAAATAGATAAAAATAAGCATATCGTTTATATAATTCAGTCTAATTCAATAAGTGACTTATTAACACTTGAAAAATTAAGTGATACTTACAATTTACCATCACCTTTCTCTAACATTAAATACAATAAAAAGAGCTATTCAAGAGTAACATTTATAAAAAAAGTTCCATTTATATTCAATTCAAATAATAAAGATTATGATAATTCTTCAAATATAGATTCTTGGATTAAGCTACTAAAAGAATCTAATATTGATATACAAATAGTTCCCATAACAGTAATATGGAATAGAAATCCTGGAAAAGATGGACAACCATCAAATAACAGAGCTAATAAACCCTATTCAGCATTTGAAAAATTTTTTAGGTTATTGTTCTTTGGTTTCGATAATGTAACTATTATCTCTTCGCCAATTCATATGAACTCATTATTTAATGAAAAAATTGATCTTCAAAAGAATTTAAACAAAAAATGTAGAATATTATTTGATGGTATCTATAAAGAAATTTTAGGTCCGAAACTTCCCAATAGATCTTTACTAATACAAGAACTATTAAAAACAAACAGTATAAGGAATATAATAACAACTTATGCAAACCAACAAGATAAAAATTATTCTGAAATAGAAAATGAAGTCTATAAAAACCTTAATGAAATTGTATCAGATTTGTCTTATCACATGATAAGAATATTAGGGACTATTCTAGATTTGATTTGGAATAAACTATACCATGGAACTAAGATTTTAAATTCCGACAGGGTAAAAAACTTAATAAGTCAAGGACACAATATTGTATACATTCCTTGTCATAGAAGCCATATGGACTATTTACTACTAAGTTATGCATTATCAAAAGAGAACTTTTTACCACCACATATAGTTGCAGGAAATAATCTAAATTTTTTTCCAATTAACTATTTTTTAAAAAAATGTGGAGCTTTCTTCATGAGAAGAAAATTTAAGGGGGATGCATTATACTCTACTATTTTTAAAGAATACTTATTCACTTTATTTTCAAAAGGTTATAGTACTGAGTTTTTTATTGAAGGTGGTAGATCTAGAACTGGTAAAATGCTTCCTCCAAGAACTGGTATTGTTGCTATGATCGTTCAATCTCAATTAAGAGGATTAAAAAAACCAATAACACTTGTTCCCACTTATTTAGGATACGAAAAAGTTCTTGAAGTTAATGATTATATGCACGAATTAGATGGTGCACCTAAAGCAAAAGAAAGTTTTCTATCTCTCTTTAATATATATAAAAGATTTAAATATTATGGAAGGGGTTATATTAGCTTTGGTAGACCACTGACGATAACAGAATACCTTGATAAAAATCAACCTTATTGGAAAAATGATATTAATAAATTTATTTATCCTAAGCCATCTTGGTTATTTAATACTGTAAATAATATATCTGAAGAAGTTGTAATGAGACTAAACGAATCCGCAACCGTCAACTGCATAAACTTATGCGCTTTAGCTATTATTTCTTCACAAAGTTTATTGAGTGTATCAAAGTTAGCACAGATAATATCTTTTTATTTATTTATTTTAAAAAGTTCGCTTAACTTAAAAAACAATATAATCCCTTCTATCTCTGGGCAACAATTAATATCCCAAGCTTTAGAACTTAGATCATTCAATATACAAAAAATTAACAATGAAGTAATTGTTAAACCATCTCAAAAACAAATTATTTATTTAACTTACTTCAGAAATAATATTTTACATTTTTTTGCTTTACCAGCTCTTATTTCTACAATTATTTTAGTACACAAACAAATAAGTAAAAACGATATAATTACCCACAGTCGTAACATATTTTACTTTTTACGCCATGAACTATACACACCTGTAAAAGAACATATTTTAGATGAAACAATAATAAAATATTTACATGAATTTCAACTAAATGAATACTTTATAAATGAAAATGACGTATTTTCAATAAATGAAGACAAAAAAAATTTTTTGGAATTATTATCCAATAGTATAAAAGAAAACCTTGTTAGATATATTGTCTCTGTTTATACACTAAAGAATTTACCACCGCAAGATGTATCATTAAATGATTTTATAGATTTGTGCATTGAAAAATGTAAAAAACTTCCAGGTGATATCACTAATAATTCACCTGAATTTTTTGATAAAGTTACTTTTAAAGTAATTAGCGAGACATTAATTAGGCATAAATATATTTTAGTAACGGAAAATAACAAAATTCTAGAGATTACTAATAAGATTTTTAAACTTATTAATGCCGTTGGACCTTTATTACCTGATTCAATAATAAAATTTATCCTTAATAAGAGTTAAATATGAAAAAATTAATTTCCTGTTTATTTTGTTTATTATTATTTTGCTCCAATAATAGTTTTGCTTCTCAGCCTAAAAACGAAGATGAAACTCAGAACGCAACTCCTGAAATAGAATATTATGAAATGAAGCCTTTCATTACAAATTTGGTTTCTAGAGGAAATACTTTGAATTACATAAAAGTAAAAGTTGTACTCGCTATTGCAGACTCTAGAGATCATGTTCTTATTGAAAAACATTCTCCTGTAATTAGAAATTCAATCTTAGATATTTTAGGAAACGAAACTATAGAAGATCTAAAAGGTCCAAATGGAAGAGAACAATTAGAAGAAAAAGTAAAACAAACAGTTATAAAAGAAACTGATGATTGCATAGGAAGAAGAGTAATAAAAAATGTTTTATTTTCAGAATTTCTTGTACAATAAATTATTTAAAATTTAATGAGTTAAATACTTAGTTATTACATTGTTATTAAATATATAATTCCTATTGATTAAAGATATGATATTAAATTGAGAGTTATTAACTAAAAAATCATTGGTTCATAACTCTCAATTTTACGATTAAACAAGAAAGAAGAATCTATATTTTTGAATATTTTTTTAATTTTTTTGAAAAAAATATGTCAAAAACCCCATAAAACAACCCAAATAGTAATCCAAATAAATGGCATTCGTTTGCAAAATTTAATTTAAATAAATAACCACAGATTACAAAAATAAAAGATAAAATAAATAATGACCTTGCAATATAATATTTTAATGAAAAAATATGCACAAAGCTAATGACCATCATATAAGATATCACAGAATTTACAACTCCTGATAATCCTCCAAAATTACAATTACCATTGTTTAAGTAATACTGAAAAGAATTACTAACTATGGCAGATAATAAAACCAATGACAATATTTTCAATTTTCCCTGGTATCTTTCTATGTCACCAGATAAATTCCAAAATATAACTACATTAAATAGCAAATGTACAATTGAAAAATGTATAAAAATTGGTGTTAACACACGCCATAAATTCCAATTATCAATTATCAACCAGCTTTTAAAAAATAAAAATTCATAGAAATTAAAAAATTGTCCTAAAATGTATGAAAATATTGCTAGCAAGCTAATAACAATAGTAACCTTTGAATAATACTTATTGATAATACTATATTCTCTTTCTTGTGATGAATTTTTATAGCTTGGTTGTTCTATCCATTTTAAACTCATTTACTATTTAACCATTTCATATATTCACCAACACCACTTGCTACATCTCTAAATTCGACATCACAACCTGCTGCACGCAATTTTGAAAGGTCAGCTTGAGTAAAACTCTGGTATCTACCTTTTAAATGCTCTGGAAAAGGAATATATTCAATATTACCTCTACCGTGGTAATCAATTACTGCTTTTGCAACATTACTGAAAGGTTCCGCTCTGCCTGTTCCACAATTGTAAACACCTGATTTCCCTTTATTTTCCCAGAACCAAACATTAACCTTACAAACATCTTCAACGTAAACAAAATCTCTCATTTGTCCACCATCTGCATATCCATCACATCCCATAAATAATTTAGGATTCTCCCCTTTTAACATTTGATTATTTAAGTGATATGCTACGCTCGCCATAGACCCTTTATGGCTTTCTCTAGGACCATATACATTAAAATATTTTAATCCAACTACTTGAGACTTAAGATTTGGTAAGAATTTACGCATGTACTCATCGAATAAAAATTTGGAGTAACCATAAACATTTAATGGATGTTCAAATTCACGACTTTCTATAAAATCAGACACTCTTCCACCGTATGTTGCAGCTGATGAAGCATAAATAAAAGGAATTTTGCGAACAACACAAAAATGGAATAATTCTTTTGTATACTTATAGTTATTCTCCATCATGTATTTACCATTCCATTCTGTTGTTGTTGAACAAGCCCCTTCATGGAAAACTACATCTATTTGACCCCATTCACTAAAGTTATCTCCTGATAATATTCTTTGAATAAAATCATTTTTATCAATATAATCATAGATGTCTAAATCAACAATATTTTTAAACTTTGTGCCATCAATCAAATTATCAACAACAATAATATTTGTGTAACCTTTTTTGTTCAATAAATGAACAAGATTACTACCAATAAAACCCGCACCGCCAGTAACAATAATCATATCAAATCCTAAAATCTATTAATCATAATAAAATACTTTATTAAAAAAGAATTGTATAATATAGGTTATATTATAACCTATATCGTCAAAAATCCACATTCTTTGGAAATTTTTATATGAAATATCTTGTTATCGCTCCATCTTGGATTGGAGATCTTATAATGTCTCAATGTTTGTATAAAACAATAAAAAAATTGGATCAGAATTCTATCATTCACGTACTAGCTCCTAATTGGTGTTTAAAAGTGCTTAATAGAATGCCTGAGATTGACAAATCAATATTAATACCACTTACTCACGGGGAATTTTCACTAAAAACAAGATATACTATAGGAAAACAACTTAGAACGGAAAAATACGATATCTGCTATATACTACCAAACTCTTGGAAAAGTGCTTTAATACCTTTTTTTGCCAAAATACCTCAGCGCATAGGTTGGATAGGTGAGTCTCGGTATTTTTTATTAACTTCTATCAGAAAAGATAAAACAAAATTTCCAAAATTGATTGAAAGATATGCTTCACTAGCATATTCAAAAGATAATGTAAAAAAAGGATCAGACATAAAAAATATTGATATACCTGTTCTCAGCATTAATAAATTAAATTTGGAATCACTTTTAGACAAGAACAATATAGAATCAAAAGAAAAAATTATAATAGGTATTTGTCCTGGTGCTGAATATGGTATAACAAAAAAATGGCCAACATCTCACTATGCAGAATTGTTAGATATCTTTTATAAAAATAATTCTCAAATTGAAGTTATTATTTTTGGATCTCAAAAAGATATAAATACTTCCCAAGAAATAATAAATCAATTAAAAACTGATGTGGTTAGTTATACACACATGTTAGCTGGAAAAACCTCTATAGAAGATGCTATTGATTTATTATCAGCATGTAATCTTGTTATATCTAACGATTCTGGTTTAATGCATGTGACAGCAGCTGTTAACACAAAATTAGTAGCTATTTTTGGTTCAACAAGTACAAAATATACACCACCAACAACTAAAAATGCATTATTAATAGAGTCTGATGAACATTGTCATCCATGTTTTAAAAAAGTATGTAAATATAATTCTGTAATATGCTTAAAGCAAATTATGCCTATTTATGTATACAATAAGATAAAAGAGCATTGGGAGAATTTTTAATGTTTTTAAGATGTCTTTATAATTCCTTAATTAATTGTGCAACTCCTTTTGTTTATATGTACCTGAAATATGGTAAACATAACAAACCATATGGCTCAAAAATTGTAAATTTTTTAGGAAATGTTGATTATGATAGATCCTCTCCTTTATGGATTCATACAGTAAGTGTAGGCGAAACTATTGGAGCTCAAAAATTAATAAAAAAAATTCTAGAAAAAAATCCTGAATTAAATATTATTGTCACAACATCTACAACAACCAGTGCTTCTTTATATAATAATTTTTCAGCAAGAGTCACTCATTTCTTTGCCCCACTAGACTCAAAATATGCTGTTATAAAGTTCATTAATAAAATAAAACCTCAAGGTCTTATTATTATGGAAACGGAATTATGGCCAAATATTTTAAATGAGTGTCATAAAAGAAATATAAAAACAACTCTAATTAATGCTCGTCTTTCTGATAGATCGTACAAAAGATATAATTACCTTAAAAAATATTTTAATGATTTAATAGGTAATAAATTAACAAATATTCTATGCCAAACCAATAATGATTATAAAAATTTTAAAAATCTTGGCATTACTGATTCAAAATTATACATTACAGGATCCTTAAAATACGATATACAAGTTGATTTTACAGATTATAATTCACCATTATTAAGTCTTAAAAAACAAAGATTTGTTTGTTGTTTTGCTAGCACACACGATAATGAAGAAGAAATCTTTATAAATATCTATAATACATTAAAACAAAAAATATCTTCATTACTATTCTTTATTGTTCCTAGACATCCTGAGAGATTTGAAGAAATATATTTGCTATCCTCAAAAACAAATAATGTTATAAAAAAAACAAATATAACAGAAAATACTGATTTATCTAATATTGATATAATAATTGGAAATACTATGGGAGAATTACCATTATATTTTAAAAGTAGTAACTTAGTAATCATGGGTGGAAGTTTTACAGATGTTGGTGGGCATAACCCTATAGAACCTGCTTATTTAGAATCTTGCATTTTAACAGGAAATATATACTATAATTTTAAAGATGTATATAATGTTTTATCAAAAAACAATGCTTGTGTTATAACTAATATAGATAAATTATCGGAAGATATATTTAGTTTATACCAAAATCCTTCTAAACGCATAAATATGGGAAATAATGCTTTAAAAATTGTACAAGAAAACCAAGGTGCCCTTAACAAAACTTTATTAAAATTGAAAGAAATATACAATCTAAAAATGTAAAAAATTAGAAGTTTTATATATAGAATCTATAGCCTGACAAATAATAGGAAAGTAACTATCATTCCAATGAATAATTGGTCTTTTTTCCTTTTCTTTTAAAAAAGACCTTCTTAATCTTTGAATAACTTCTTTATACAAAAATTTATCAATATTTCTGAAGTCACATTTATCAAAATCAATAATCCAAGTATCGTTATTACCATCAAACAAGATGTTATTAATATTTAAATCCGAATGATAAACTCCTGCTTTAAAAAACTTTCCTACTGTATAACCGATATAACACAATTCTTTTTGTGTTAATTCTCTGCGACATAAAATGCTAGTTATAGTTTTTGCACCAATAATAGCTTCTACAACAATATCATTTGTTATCCACATACCTTTATTTATTTCTCGTGCGACTATTGGTCTAGGTACAGGCAATCCCATTTTTCTCATAGTTAATAACATATCATATTCTAAAAAAGCTCTATGGGAAGTATCTGCCAATTTAAGGAATTTATCCTTTAATATATTACCAACAACCCCTCCCCGCCAATAATGTCTTATAACTATAGGTTTGTTGTTATCATCACGAACTATGTATGTAGTACCTCTCCCCTTAAAAACATCAATTACTTTATTGTTAGACACATAATATGATGGTGAAATATATTTTTTTATAAAATCAATACTTAGTTGTTTTTCACTCTTAAAAAATAAAGGATTAACAGCAAATCTGCTATTATTTGAAGTAAATATCAACTTATCTAATTCTTTAGCCATCAGTATTCTTTAAGTCTCTATACGAAAAAAATTTAATTAATTGAATATTTTTGTTATTTTACATTGATTTTTAGATAAATGTCTAATTTTTTATTACCGAAGTAATACTAGTTACCATCAAATTTGAATAAACATAATATTAAAGTTTAAAATAAGGGGTATATAATATTATTAAGTCATCCACATAAAAAAGTAGAAAAAAATGAGTGAAAAAATAAAAAAAAATGTATGTTTTATTAGATTATCTGCCCTCGGGGATTGTGTAAATGCTTTAGGTGCTATCCAGCTTTTTCAAAAAAACAATCCTGATTATAATGTATATTGGATTATTGGTAAAAATGAATATACATTGTTTAGTAATATTAAAAATATAAACTTTATTATCTTTGATAAAAAAAATGGATTAAAAGAATATTTCAAAATTAAAAAATTATTAAAAAATATTTATTTTGATATATTATTTCATATGCAATATTCTTTGCGTTCAAATTTAATTACTTTATTTATTAAAGCTGATATAAAAATAGGTTTTAACAAAGAAAGATCTGAAGATTTTCAACGATATTTTGTCAATAAAATGATACAAAAACCTAATTCACCACACGTAATTGATGGTTTTATAGAGTTTGTTAAACCTTATTGCCACCAAATAAAAAATAATGAAAACTCATACGTATACGATATTGATATACCTTTATCAGCAGAAGAAAGTTCAAAATATAATTATTTATTTAAAAATAAAACCATTGCTATTTCTCCGTGTTCATCTAAAGAATACAAAGATTGGTCAATTATAGGATATGTAGAAATCATTAAATATATTCAAAACAAAGGGTTTGATATTATCCTAATAGGAGGATCATCAAAAAGAGAAGAAATAGTAGGACAAAGGATTATTGAAAATTTTAAAGATTCAAATGTTAAAATAACAAATCTCATCGGAAAAACAACACTAAAAGAGCTTGTTGGGGTTATAAAACAGGCTACAGCCTTAATATCTCCAGATAGTGGTCCTGTTCATATAGCTAATGCAGTACACACACCTGTTATCAGTCTTTATGCTTACCATGATCCAAAACGAGTTGGGCCTTATAACTTTCAAAGATTTGTTGTAAGCATTTATGATAAAATAATCAAAGAGGAGTATCCAAACATTCCTCCTGAAAAGTTGAAATGGAGAACAAGAGTGCATAAAAAACATGCAACACTCGAAATTTCATCGGATATGGTAAAAAATAAATTTGATCAAGTTTGCGATTACATTGAAGAGATAAATAAATGATTGCTGTTTTTCCTGGAACTTTTGACCCTTTCACTAACGGACATCTAGATATAGTTGCAAGAGGACTAACAATATTTTCAAAAATAGTAATAGCTATTTCTGAAAACCCTAGTAAAAAAACAATATTACCTGTAACCATCAGACGAAAACTAATAGAAGAAACTTTTAAAGATTATCAAAATATAGAAGTTATTACTTTTACAGGTCTCTTATCAGATCTTCTAGAAGACTTAAATGTTTATTGCATTTTAAGAGGTGTTCGCAATACTATAGACTTTGAATATGAATTAGCTTTACAAGGAATGTATAAAAACCTCAATCCCAATATTGAAGTCGTTTTATTGCCAACAAAACATGAATTGTCTTTTATTTCTTCAACATTTGTTAGAGATGTGCTTAACCATGGGGGAGATATAAGTAGGTTTGTACCAACTCCAATAAACCAATACCTAAGTAATAAAAAATTATAATTTTTGACATAAAGGACAGAAATATGTACTTCTACCATTAATTTTTATATTCTTGATAGGAGTACCACAAATACAACATGGTGAATTCTCCTTACCGTAGATCTTTAGATAATCAGCGAATCCCCCTTTATTTCCATGAGAATCTTTATAATCCTTTATCGTTGTTCCACCTTTTTCTATAGATTTCTGCAGTGTTTCTCTTATATGTGATAATAATATTGAACATTCTCTAAAAGATAAATCTGAAGCCAATTTATTTGGATGTATGCTACTTAAAAATAATACTTCACTAGCATATATATTACCAATTCCAACAACAATAAAGCCATCCATTAGGACTTTTTTTACATTAGTTTTTTTCTTAGTAATTTCTTGATAGAAAATTTCTGGAGTTAAAGTTTGATCAAAAGGTTCGTATCCTAATTTATTCAACCATTTAGTTGAATATACATCAATATCTTTATCTACCCATAAAACAAGACCAAACTTCCTAACATCATTGTACCTAATTATAATATTATTTGATAAAACAATATCAATATGGTCATGTTTTGATAGATTGTCGAAATTATTATTAATAATAAAAAGTTTTCCACTCATACCCAGATGAATAAGTATTGAACCTTTATCAGTTTTTATTATTAAATACTTACCCCTTCGATCTATTTTTAAAACTTTTAAATTTCTGAGAGTATATAATTGGGATGAGATAGTTTCACGTAATGTTGTATTACGAACTGTAAACTTTAGAATAATATTGTCAATTAATACTTTTTCTAACTCTTTTCTTACAACTTCAACTTCTGGTAGTTCAGGCATATAATCAAACCATTAATAAAAAAAGACCTGAACCCAGGTCTTTTCGAATATTACTTAATCTTACCTTCTTTATATATTACATGCTTACGTACAACTGGATCAAATTTTTTTATTTCCATTTTTTCAGGCATAGTGCGCTTATTCTTAGTTGTTGTATAAAAATGACCTGTACCTGCACTTGAATTCAAACGAATCTTTTCACGACCACCTTTTGAAGCCATTTAAACTCTCCTAAATCTTTGCACCATTTGCACGCATATCAGCAAGCACCTTATCGATACCTACTTTATCAATAATACGCATTGCTTTTGCTGTTAAACGTAATTTAATAAACTTGTTTTCTGATTCTACCCAAAACTTATGAGTCTGAAGATTTGGGAGAAAACGACGACGGGTTGCATTCTTAGCGTGAGAACGATTGTTACCAACAGCAGGACGCTTACCCGTAACTTGGCATACTCTTGACATGTCAGTCACTCCAAATTATTTAATAACTTTACCAACCTAGAAGACCATAAACTTCAAGGTAACTTAAATTAGATGAATCTTATACATTTTTTTTAATAAAAAATCAAGTTTTTTTTACTTAAAATATTAAAAAAAATATAATTATCACCTTAAATACAACTGAGTAAGTTTACCACATTTTAATTTTTATGTAAAATACTAGACGTATTTTACAACAAGCTCGGAAGTATTCACATGAATAATTTAAAAAACAAAAATATACTATTAGGCATAACAGGAAGCATTGCTGCTTATAAAGCTGTCTTTCTACTACGTCTACTAATAAAGGAAGGAGCAAATGTTCATGTTATAATGACAAAAAACGCACAACAATTTGTAACTCCTTTAACTTTTCAAATATTAAGTAGTAATCCCGTAATAACGGATGATATAGGTAATAGCAAATCAACAAATGTTGAACATATCTGTCTAGCAAATAATTGCGATCTAGTTATAATAGCTCCTGCAACAGCTAATACGATAGCTAAAATTGCTCACGGATTAGCTGATAACATTCTTACTTCAATCATTCTGGCTTGTAATAAAACTATATACATTGCACCATCAATGAATGAAAATATGTGGTTAAACCCTTTAACACAACAAAATATAAATATTCTTAAAAATTATAAATTCAATATTTTATCCCCAACTAGTGGTTTTCAAGCTTGCGGAACTAGTGGTGACGGCAGAATGATGGAACCTTTAGATATTTTAAACCAAATACAATTTGATTCTAACAAAGATAATTCATTAATAAATAAAAAAGTAATTATTACAGCTGGTCCAACTATAGAAAACATAGATCCGGTTAGATATATATCCAATTACAGTTCAGGAAAAATGGGATACGCCTTGGCTACCTCATGTGCTTTACGTGGTGCTAATGTTTTACTTATTTCTGGTCCAACTAATATACCCGTACCAAATAATATAAAACTAATACGAGTTCATTCAGCTCAAGAAATGTTAAGTGCTGTGGAAGAAAATCTAGCATGTACCGAACTCTTTATTTCTTGCGCTGCCGTAGCTGATTATAAACCTGAAAAAATATCACCTATTAAATTAAAAAAAGAAGATGGCAAAATATCAACATTAAAATTAGTACAAAATCCAGATATATTAAAAACTGTTGCTAATAAAACTTCTAGACCTAAAATAGTTGTCGGATTTGCTGCAGAAACAAATGATATTGAACTCAATGCACAAAAAAAACTAAAAAGCAAAAATGCCGATTTAATTATTGCTAACAATGTTTCAAATAGTGATGAAGGTTTCAATAGTGACTATAATTCCGTAATTATTTTTAATAAAAATGGTACATCGAATACAATACCTAAAAAAAATAAAAAAGAAATTGCTTCAAATATAATAGAATATATACTGGAAAATTTTAACGTTTAATTAGTTTAAGGAATCTCTATGTCAGATAACAGTTCTAATACACAATTGTGGAATGACCCTATTGGTTACTTCACTCAAAATCAAGAAATAATATTTAATTTCTGCTCAAATATTATTTTTGCGCTTGTTATTCTTGTTCTAGGCGTTTTTATTGCCAAATTATTATCGAAATTTGCTTTATCAATAATGAACAAGGCTAAAATTGAACCTACTGTTTCTAAATTTATATCAAACATAACAAAGTATGCAATAATTGCTTTTATGGTAACAGCCGCATTAAGTAAAGTTGGCGTAGAAACAGCATCATTTGTGGCAATAATCGGTGCTGCATCTTTTGCTATAGGTATGTCTCTTCAAGGTTCTCTATCAAATTTTGCATCAGGTGTTATTTTGCTGATATTTAGACCTTTTAAAGTTGGTGAATACATTGATGTAGTAGGTCAAAGTGGAACAGTTGAAGAAATAACAATATTTACAACTTCACTTTTAACGACAGATAACAAGATTATTATTATTCCTAATAGTTCTATCAGTTCTGGTATCATTACCAATTATTCTAGAATGGATAAAAGAAGAGTTGATTTCACATTCTCTATTGCTTATGGTTCAGATATAGCAAAAGCTAAAAAAACCTTGTACGATATGTTCTCATCAGATCCTAGAGTTCTTAAAGATACTGAGATAACTGTAGTTATAGGTAGCCATGGAGCTTCTTCTATTCCTATAATTTGCAGAGTATGGGTAAAAGGATCAGACTATTGGAATGTTTTTTTTGATAGCAATGAAAAAGCACTAGATGTTTTGAAAAACGCGAAAATAGATATACCATTCCAAACTATTTCTATAATTAATCAAAGCAAGTAATAATTTTTTCTGCGTCGATACAATTTCGAGTATATCAATTATCATAAAAGTATTATAAACACTTGTTTTTTGTTATAAAGGCAGGTGTTTTTATTTATACAGAGATTATTTAAATAATATGATTTTCAATCTTCTATTCTATATAAAAAAAATCAAGTAAAAATCTTATATTACAGACCTTTTTTATAAGTTATACTTAAATTTACAAAGAAATTAATATTTAAAAATCCATGAAAAACACACGACTCCCAAATAAAAAATCAGTAAAGAAAGATTCAAAATAAAGTACCCATGATAGTAATGCCCCAAAAAGATACTTCACTAACATAAAAGACAATCACATATAATAAATTGATTGGTCAAACATCCTTTAATACCTATTGTTAGCCTGTAAAAAATTGTCGTGGCTATAATAAAAAACTATTTTTTTAATGCGAATATAAGATCTAATAAAAAAGAAGATATTGAAAAACAAGTTAAAAAGCCTAGAGACAGACCTTAAAACAGAAGTAAAAATTAGCGGGCTATATTAGGCTATAGTCCGCAATTGAGAATCTTTTATTAAAGATAAAGTTATACACCAAATTCTTTTCTGTATTTAATTATATCTTCTAAATGTTCTTCATACTTATTTGTTAATTCCAAATAATGTATTAAATCATCTAAAGTTATAATTGAAACAACTTGAGTATGATAATCACTTTCAACTTCTTGTATAGCGCTTAGGGATGCTTTACCTTTTTCTTGCCTATCCAAAGCAATAACTACACCAGATAATTCTGCTTTATATTCTTTAATTATAGACATTGATTCCCTAATAGCTGTTCCAGCAGTTATAACATCATCTAATAAAAAAACCCTACCTTCTAATTTAGATCCTACTAAATTTCCTCCTTCTCCGTGGTCCTTTTTTTCTTTTCTATTAAAGACCCAAGGTAAATCTATTCCATATTTATTAAAATAAGCAATCGAGGTTGCAGCTACGATAGGTATCCCTTTATAAGCAGGTCCAAACAACAAATCAAAATCTATTTTAGAATCGTAAATAGCATCTGCATAATACTCACCAAGTTTACTTAAATCAGCTCCTGAATTAAATAACCCAGCATTAAAAAAGTATGGACTGTGCCTACCTGATTTTAGAGTAAAATCACCAAACTTTAATACATTCTTTTTTAAAGCCAATTCTATAAAATTGATTTTATACTCCTTCATTTTTTTCTCCATGTCGTACCATTAGGACCATCTTCAATAACAACTCCCAAATCACTTAATTTTTGTCGCATTTCATCAGCTAATGCCCAATTTTTTGAACTTCTTGCATTATTTCTTTGACGAATTAAGTCATTAATATACTCTACTTCAAAAGAGTTATCGTTATTTGTTCCTTTTAAATATTCATTCGGGTCTAGGGTTAATATACCTAATATTCCTCCTAAAAACCTCAAAGTTTCACCTAAGTCTTTAGCATATTCAGGATCAGATACCTTTTTTGAATTAATTTCTTTTGCTAAATCAAATAAAACAGCGTATGCTTGAGGTGTATTAAAATCATCATCCATTGCAGCTTTAAAATCATGCTCATACTTTGAATCTTTTATAACAATACCTTTAGGAAGATCTCTTAAAGCTGTATACAAACGAGTCAAACCAGATTTTGACTGCTCTATATTTTCTTTAGAATAATTTAATTGACCTCGATACTGTGCACTCATCAAAAAATAGCGCAAAGTTTCACCATCATATTGATCTAACAAATCTCTTATTGTAAAAAAATTACCTAAAGATTTTGACATCTTTTCTTTGTTTATCATAACCATACCTGAATGCATCCAAGTTTTAACATATTCAGACTTCCAAGCACAGCAACTTTGGGCAATTTCATTTTCATGATGAGGAAACATTAAATCAGAACCACCTCCGTGAATATCAAAAGTAGTACCCAAATAACGTGAATTCATCGCCGAACATTCAATATGCCATCCAGGTCTACCTTTTCCCCAAGGAGAATCCCAACTAGGCTCACCTTCTTTTGACATTTTCCATAATACGAAATCATATGGATTTATCTTGTTTTTATCTATACCAACTCTGATTCCAGCTTTCAATTCATCTAAATTTTGACCAGATAAGCAACCATAATTTTTATATGTTTCAATTGAGAACATAACATCGCCATTTGTGGCAATATACGCATTTCCATTTTCCATTAATTTACTAATAATCTCAATAATTTCATTAATGTGTTCTGTTGCCTTTGGTTCGATATCTGGTCTTAATATCTTTAATGCATCAAAATCTTTATACATTTCTACAGTTAAACGATCTGTCAAATTTTTACATGACTCTTTATTCTCGTTAGCTCTTTTTATAATCTTATCATCTATATCTGTTATATTTCTTACATACTTTACATCATATCCTAAGTAACGCAAATAACGAACAATAGTATCAAAACAAACAAAGGTTCTACCATGTCCTATATGACATAAATCATATATAGTAACACCACACACATAAATGCCTACTTTGTTTTCAACAATAGGCTTAAAAACCTCTTTTTTATGTGTTAATGAATTGTATATTTCTAGCATAATAAAAAAACCTAACTCAAATATTGTATTAAATGTCCTAATACATTTTACAATAAATATTCAGAATATTCATATAAAAGATATTTTTTCTTTGATTATAAACTCTTAATAGTAAATAAATGATATTTTATGATAGAATTAAAATTAAATATTCATTATGGAGTTTACTATGATTACTATTATTCGTACTTCTCTAGGCGATATCACTATCAAATTGTATACAGATAAAGCCCCTCTAACTTGTGAAAATTTTTTAAAGTACTGTAAAGAAAACTTTTATAAAGATACTATTTTTCATAGAGTTATTAAAGGTTTTATGATTCAAGGTGGTGGTTTATATAGTTCTTTAAAAGCAAAACCATCACTATATAGTCCTATAAAAAATGAAGCTAATAACGGTTTAAAAAACAAAAAATATACCATATCAATGGCACGTACTTCAGCTCCACATTCAGCAACAACGCAATTTTTTATAAACACAAATGATAATGATTTTTTAAACTTTACTGAAGAGTCTTTACAAGGATGGGGATATTGTGTTTTTGGTGAAGTTATTAAAGGAAAAGAAATTGTTGACAAAATAGAAAACGAGAAAACTTGTAAAATTGGACCATATTCGGATGTTCCACGTGAAACAATAACAATTTTAGAAATAATAATTAGTAAGTAATATTTTATGTCTGCGTTTTTTATTGCTGATCTTCACTTATCATTAAACACACCTTCTATAACAAATTCATTTTTTCTTTTTTTAAAAAAATTAAAAAAGGATGATGAGTTATATATATTAGGTGATTTATTTGAATACTATGTGAGTTTTAATAACAACAATCCATTATTCCAGCAAATAAAAGATATTGTTCATGAATTAGATTCAAAGAATATAAAAACATATTTTATTCACGGAAATAGAGATTTTCTCTTATCAAAAAAAGATTCGAAAATTTTTGGTTTTGAGTTATTAAAAGACATTACCGTACTAAACAAATTTGGAAAAAAAATTTTATTAGTTCATGGCGATGAATTATGTGAAGAAAAGTTATCTTATAAAATTTACAGAGCAATAAACAGATCATCTTTTTTGCAAACAATATTCAAATTTATAACTACCGAAAATTTTAAATCTAAATTAGCTAATCGTCTTCGCTTAAATAGTAAAATTAATTTTAAATTAAAAAACAACACAAAAGTATACATTTCTCTAGATAAAACCTATAAATATGCAAGGAAATATAATTGCGACTACGTTATTCACGGCCACACCCATAATTCTGAATTTCAAAAATACAAAAATATTTCTATATTAGACACAGGAGATTGGACACAAAAATACTATACATATATAGAAATTAATGAAAATTATGTAGAAATAAAAAAGTCTCTACTTTAATGTAGTAACCACAAAAGTAGAGATTTTTATTTAATGAGCCTCTTTCCAAGAAGAACCATGATTGACATTCACCAATATTGGAACAGTCATCAACACAACGTTAGACATAATATCTGAAATAACTTTTTCATATTCATAAACTTTTTCTGCATCAACTTCAAAAATGAGTTCGTCATGAATTTGCGAAATTATCTTAATCGAATCAGAATTTAAAGAATCAATCCATTTTTGAATTAAGATCATTGATTTCTTTATAATTTCAGAAGCACTACTTTGCATTGGTGAATTAATCGCAGCTCTTTCCATTTCACTTTTTTCTTTTTTATTAGCTGAATTATATCCTTTAAAAAATATTCTTCTTCCGCTTATTGTTGTAACATATTCATTTTCAACTAAAGACTGTTTAATTTTTTCAATAAAACATCTAACTTTAGGATATTTATCAAAATATTTTTCTATAAACCACTTTGCTACACTTGGTGCTATTCCTAATTGCTTTGCTAATTTTGTATGCCCCATCCCATACATTAATCCAAAATTAATTGCTTTTGCGGATCTTCTTAAACTCTGCGAAACTTCACTAAGGGGAATATTATGCATTTGCGATGCTGTTTCAGAATGGATATCTCTTCCCAAACAAAAAGCATTAATTAAATTAGTTTCATGAGACAAATGTGCCATTATTCTCAATTCTATTTGAGAATAATCTGCTGAAATAATAGCTTTACCTCTAGGAGCTACAAAAGCATCTCTAATACTTTCACCATCCGATGTTTTAACAGGAATATTTTGCAAATTAGGATCTACGGATGAAAATCTTCCTGTTATTGTTCCTATCTGATTAAATCTACTGTGTATTCTTCCTGTATAACTATTTACCTTTTGAGGTAATTTATCAATGTATGTATTTATAAGCTTAGATAATTTTCTATATTCTAATATTAATTTAGGCAATTCATAATTTTCAGATAACTGAGCCAATATTTCCTCAGATGTTGAATATTTTCCTTGTTTAGATTTTAATGGATATGGAATTGCTTGATTAATAAATAATACTTCTGCAACCTGCTTAGGTGAATTAATATTAAATTCTTCCTTCGATAAACTATAAATATTAGACTTAATTACATTTAATTTATTTTCTAACTCTGTTTTTAAATTAGACAACTTTTCAATATCAACCAACACACCATTCTGTTCCATTTTATAAACGACATACGCAACAGGTAATTCAATATCATAATAATATCTGAATGAAGCTTCATCATTTTTTAAGAGCTTGCTTAACACTTTATCTAATTCACCAATTTCCATAACAATTACTGATGAATTTTTAGCATTTTCTTCAATTGATTTCTTTTCTTTAGTATTAGATAAATCATTTTTAGAAAAAGAATTTATATTCAAAAAACGTTCAAGCAAATAATTTAATGAAACATCAATGGTATTATTTATATTAAAAGCCTTTAGCATTACATCTTCATAGTTATTTACAATGTTAATATTCAACTTTTTTAGAATATGCATGCTCGTTTTTATATCATATGCAATCTTTTTGATATTTTGATTTCTAAAAATATTATTTAAATATGATTCAACTACCGCATAAGATAACGTATTTGAAAAAATATCCGTTTGCGCTATAGGAATATAATAAGACATACCATTAACAAAAAATGATACACCATATACAGTAAAATCGAATATATTAGTACTTTTACAAAGAATATAAAATGATGTTGTTTTGAAGTCACATACTTGATTATAAAATTGTTTTAATGATTGTTCGTCAGAAATTAATTTATATGATATTTCCTTATTGCATAATTCTTTTTCAGAATCATTTTCTGTAGTAAAACTTTCGGAATCTTGTAAATAAGGAAGAATAAAATCTTTAAGTTTATTAAAATCTGAAAATTCACATTCTGTATAAATCTTCTTTAAGCTATCCAAAGAAGGTTTAATATCGGTTAAATTAAATATATCTATAGGTAAAATAACATCTAATTTTATAGTTGCTAGCTCTCTTGATAAAAATACAATATCCTTATTTTCTATAAATTTCTTTGCAAATGTTTTTGCCCCCCTAAAATTCAGATTTTCTACAACATCTAAATTTGAAAATATTGTGTCAATATCCCCAATAGTATTAAGCAATAATGCTGCTATTTTATCACCTATACCAGGCATTCCAGGAATATTATCTGAAGAATCACCTCTTAATGCTAAATAATCTCGTATTAGGTGAGGTGGAACTCCAAATTTTTTTGTAACTTCCTCTTTATTAAGAACAACCCCATTCATGGTATCTACAACAGAAACTTTATCATTTACAAGATATGTAAGGTCCTTGTCACCTGATGCAATAATCAAACTACAACTTGATTTTGATACTACAGCTGCTATTGTTCCAATAACATCATCAGCTTCTACTCCATCAACTATCAATATATTCATACCTAGAGATTTTATAAAGTCATGTATGATATGAATTTGAATTTTTAAATCATCAGGCATTGGTTTTCTATTATTTTTATAATCTGGATAAAGAGTATTCCTAAAACTCTTTGAACTAGAATCGAATACAACAATAAACCTTGAATTCTTATACGTTTTTAATAGTTTTAAAAGCATATTAATAAATACTTTAATAGCACCTGTTGGCATATTTTTACTATTATGCAAATTAACTTTAGATGTACTATAATATGCTCTATATAAAAAATTACTACCGTC
Source organism: Succinivibrionaceae bacterium (assembly GCA_051892875.1). GTDB lineage: Bacteria > Pseudomonadota > Gammaproteobacteria > Enterobacterales > Succinivibrionaceae > JBJFGR01. Next base: position 2,512 of record JBJFGR010000132.1, on the reverse strand, counting down.
CACAACAACTAGATTGTTATAATTCACTTTTTTTTCCTATTTTGAAGTTAAATACTGCCCAATTATTAAAAAGATTATGGTTAATAAAATTCCTATAATTACATTTGATAAAAGATATATAAGCGCATTTGTTATTTGGAAGTTTTGACAAAGTTTTGCGAAATCTAATGCAAATGATGAAAAAGTTGTAAAACCTCCTAAAACACCCGTTATTACTAGCATTTTTACAGAAGGCGAACCTTGCATATAGTTATATCCCACTCCCATTATAAGTCCAATCAAAGAGCAACCAATTAGATTTACGATTAAAGTACCAAAAGGAAAAGAAGATACAAAATATTTAGAACAAGAATAAATTACTAAAAACCTAAGAAAAGCACCAATACCCCCACCCAAAAAAACCAATAAACTATTCATTAACACTCAATTATCTCCAACTTTCTACCAATTTGTTGTTGCTTAAAAATTTCTTCTTGCAACAAAGTATAACGCAAATAATTATTAGCAAACCAATTTTTAGGGAATTTCAATATAAAATTCTCGGCATTATCTAAAAGAAATATAATGTTTTCTTGAAATATATCTTTATTACGTCTTACACAAATTATCAATATTATTCTAAAAAAACATATAAGAACTAAACCAATATTAATAGCCACAGCATCTTGTTCTTTCAATACATCTATATGTATATGATCCTTTTGATTTAAGAGTAACATTGCGATTAATTTCTTTTCAGATTGAGTATATCCATGCATTGAAATATTGTTAATAATATAATAAGCATGTTTATTTGAATTCTTATAATCAATACATTGACCTATTTCATATAATATACAAGCTGCTTCAATTATTGGTAAAAACTCTCTTAATTTCAAAGCAATTTTTTCATTATTGTTGAAAATAACATGAACATAATTCTTTACCCTATAACATTGACTTTTGTCTAATTGATATCTATTTATTAGACTATTCAATGTTCTACTTCTTACATTTGATTCATAATTAAAATCTTTATCTATTAAGTAATAAATTAAACCTTCTCTTAAAGCTCCTCCAGATAAACTCATTTTTTCTATATTAAATGTCTCAAATATTGATATTAAAATAGATATTCCAGATGGAAAAACAGATAATTTTTCAGGCGTCAAATTATAAATTTTTAAATCAAAAAGATTCTTTGAATCAATACAAATTTGCTTTAACTCATATAGTTTACTTAAAGTTACCACCCCTGAATTACCATCAGATAATAGTATCTCATACAAAGATTGAATTGTTCCAGAAGCACCAACACAATCAACAAAACCACATGAAAGGTAATCATTCATAATAGGAGCTAATATTTCTTTAGATTTATTTATCGCATCTATAAAATTATTCTGCGTTATCTGTCCATTTTTAAAATATCTGTTCAACCATGAAACACACCCCATTTGAGTGCTATTTAAAACGTGTATACGTTCTCCTTCACCTAAGATTAACTCAGTACTCGCCCCACCAATATCTATTACTAATAACTTATTATGGGTTGCAGTTGTATTTATAACTCCATTGTATATAAAATTTGCTTCTTCTTCCCCTGATATAATTTTTATATCATTATTTAAAATTAAGTTTGCTTTTTTACAAAAAACATCAGAATTAGTAGCTAACCTCAATGTAGCAGTTCCTACTATTATTACATTTTTACGTGGTATATCTCGAAGTTGTTCTGCAAATAATTTTAAACAATCTAAAGCTCTATCAATTGACTCATCAGATAAATAATTATTTTTATCTAAACCACTTGCTAATTTTACTCTTCTTCGAATCTTAGATACTACTCTTATGGAACCTTCAACGTATCTAACAATTAGCATATTAAAACTATTTGAACCTAAATCTATCGAAGCATACAACTGAAAAGCTTTACTATTCATATAAAATACTCTATTATTAATTCTGAAAAGTAATATACACCTAATAGTATATTGTATCAAAATTTTTTTATCGCACCGGCTTAGGAGTAAATGATGAGTGAATTTGTAAAAGAAATTAATGATGCAGAATTTGATGAAATAGTTTTAAACAATGAAAAACCTGTACTTGTTGATTTTTGGGCCCCTTGGTGTGGACCATGCAGAATGTTAGCCCCAATTATTGAAGATTTAGCAAAAGATGTGCAAAATATCCACTTTGTCAAAATAAACATTGATGAATCAAAAGATAATGCTACTAAATTCAGAATTAGAAATATTCCATCATTATTATTATTTAAAAATGGTGAATTAGTTGCCAAACAGGAAGGTGCTTTAAATAAAAATAAATTAAAAGAATTTATTGAACAAGCATTAAATTAAAGATATAAGAAAAAACTAGCTAATTAGGTAATAGTTAATAACCAATTAGCTATGACGGATAGTGTCTATCAAGAATGATAAAAAACGAAGTATATTCATTATAAAAAGGAGTGATGGGGGGATGCGGATGATTTCTTGGACACATTCCTCATCTAAAAATTCCTAAGTCT
>JBJFGR010000131.1:0-6792 GCA_051892875.1 Succinivibrionaceae bacterium | reverse complement strand
GAGCCTGTAAAAATTACAACTGAACCAAATGGCGGCATCTATATAGAAGTTCATCAGCCTTTATCAACAACTGAAGAACAAATAAATTCAACACTATATTCACCTATACATTTGAATGATAACATTAAGTTGTTTTTACAAGAGAATGCAAACGTTATTGATACCTCTATTTTAAATGATGTCAATAACGACCGCAGTGGCATACCTGTAATGTTAAATCCTATTAGATTTTATTGATTTAAAATTAATAAAAACAAATCTTAATAAAAATGGCTCTTTGTGCATAGTTGAGAGTGAAAATAGAAAATTATGCACTGTGAGCCATAATTGTAGATCCCTGTTTTGTAACGCCTTAAAAGAATATAAATAACTATAAAAGATATGTAGGGTAAAACTCTATGAGTCTTCATATTTTTCCCTGACATATGCATGAAGACTCGTAAAAAAATAAATCAATGTTTGTATTTTTTTATAGTGCTGTACAAAAGTATTATTAATATATATACAAACATTGGTAAATGACCATATTTTGAAAATGGTGTTTGGCCATATGTTGGTTCAAAAGTTGTTTTCAATGTTTGAATAACATTCTGTGGTATTTCTTTTACAATCTTACCTTTGTGATCAATAACTGCTGTAATACCGTTATTAGTAGCTCTTAATATAGGTTTTTGAAACTCTAAAGCCCTCATTTTTGCGATAGCTAGATGCTGAAAAGGACCGTTTGTATAGTTGAACCAACCATCATTACTTATTGTTACTATAAAATTTGTATCTTTAGTAACCTGGTCTAATAGCTCATAATTAAAAATTATTTCATAGCATATTGCTGAAGCAACTTTAAAACCAAATACTTCTATATTTTGTTGTTTCCTTTCTCCATGAGTAAAAGAACTCATTGGCATATTGAATATAGGGCCAAGAGATCTTAGAATATCAGAGAATGGTATAAATTCTCCTAGTGGTACCAGATGTTTTTTATGATAACGATTACTGATTCCTGGTACATAATTTTTTTTACCTGCTTTATCTTGAAGACCAATTCCAATAAGACCATTATAAAAATCTATACTGCCATTTTTATTTATCTTATACGATTGAACACCAGTAATTAATCCTAGATGGTTTGATTTTGCCAAATTATCTATATCAGAAACCATGGCGATTCCATATTCTGGATTTTCAAGATCATTTTCAAAAGCTGGTAATGCTGATTCTGGCCAAACTATAATTTGAGCATCTAGGTTTTGTTGAGTTAAATTATAGTAAGTTTTATAAATGGGAATAATGTTTTCTTTATTCCATTTTGTTTCATTTTTTATATTACCTTGTATGAGTGCAACCTTTATTTGTTCATTATTTTTATCCACAAAATTAATTGAACTATTAATCCAATAAGCAATAACAATTAAAAGAATTATTGGTATTAAACATAATTGATTTTTTTTAATTAAAAAATAACTTAAGTTACTAGCAATACAAAATAATACAAAACAAACTCCTTCGACACCAAGTAAAGGAGCGTAGGCTTTTAGAATAGATGTAACCTGTGTATATCCTAAATCAGTCCATGAGAAACCTGTAAATAAATATCCGTTTAAATAATTAGCACCAACAAGCAAAGTAGGGAATATGATAAGATTTTTTAAGAATGGTTTTTTATTTGCTAAGTGATAGGATAATATGCTCGCAATACATGGTAATAGAGATAAATAAGAAGAAAAAATAAATATAATAATTCCAGCTAATATTTTGGACATTTCTCCAAAAGTAGTAAGTATATGAGAAATCCACCAAAGTGTTCCCATATTAAATGTACAAAAATAAATATAAGTTTGCAAAAAAACTGTTTTTTTTGAGCTTTGATGCATATATGTGATAAAAAATATGGTTAAACTAGCTATAGCCATATACCACATATCATAAGGTGCAAAAGCAAATACTGTTAAAATTCCTGCACAAATATTTAATGCAGAACTTATTAAGATTTTATATTTTATATTTGAAAAAAACATAGAAAAAAATTCATTAAAAAAGAAAAAAAATAAACTAAAACAAACGTAAGTTATTTTAGCTTATTTTTTTAGTAAAAACTAACTATTATTCAAGTTCAGATATAATCATTTGGAGTAAATGTGTAGAGCGTTTATCCGCTGATAAAACTTTAAAATTAAATTGATCAACACTTACCGAATCACCTTTTGATGGAAGATGACCAAATGCATGCATTACCAAACCACCAATAGTATCAAATTCATCGTCTGAATAATTTGTATTAAATTTTTTATTAAAGGTTTCTATTGGGGTTAAGCTTTGAATATGGTAAAGAGTAGGGCTTATTTGTTTAATATCTTCTACTTCTTCATCATCTGTATCGTATTCGTCCTCTATTTCACCAACAATTAATTCTAATATATCTTCAATTGTTACTAACCCTGAAACACCGCCATATTCATCTACTACAATAGCCATGTGATAGCGACATTGTTGAAATTCTTTAAGCAATCTATCTACACGTTTGCTTTCAGGAACAACTACGGCTGGACGGATAATATCTTTAAGAGTTCCATTATTAGGTTTATTTACCAAAAATTTTAATAAATCTTTCGCAAGTAGAATTCCTTCGATATGATCTTTATCTTCGTAAATAACTGGATATCTTGAGTGACCTGATTCAATAATTTCTTTTGTTGCTTTTTCAATTGTTGAATCATTTGATATGGTGATCATTTGTGAACGGGGAATCATAATATCACGCACACGCAATTCAGATATTTCAAAAACTCCTTCGAGCATATCTTGCGTATCTTCGTCTATTATTTCTCTTTCTCCTGCATCAGATATGATTTCAGCTAAATCATCTCGATCGTTTGGTTCACCTTTTATAATGTGACCAATTCTTTCAATCCATGTATTATGGCGTTGATTATGTTGATTGTGAACGTTACGCTCGTCACTACTCATATATTGTATAATCGGTTTTTCACCGCTCCTATAATAAAAAAACTCTTAGCATTATACATATAAATTTAGTTTTGTTAAATAGATGAATAATATTTTATAAAAATTTTACAACAGTTTTTTTATTTCTGATCTAATAAATATAATTAGATTTCATCATCTTTGTAAGGGTCTGTAAAACCTAAAGAAGTCATTATGTTTGTTTCTAATGATTCCATTACGTTAGCTTCTTCATCAGTAATATGATCATAGCCTAGTAAATGAAGGGAACCATGAACAATCATATGTGCCCAATGAGCAATTAATGGTTTGTTTTGTTCTAGAGCTTCTTTTTCCACTATGGATTTGCAGATAACTAAATCGCCTATGTAGTTTGTATCAATACCCATTTCTTCATAAGCTTCTTCAGGTAATCCTTCTGGATAATCGTAAGGGAAAGATAAAACATTAGTTGGGCGGTCTTTTTGACGATATTTGAGATCTAGTTCGTGGCTTTCATTTTCATCTACAATGCGTATTGTTAAATTTGCGTTTTCTCTATGTGGTAAAATAGCAGCTTCTGCAAATTTTTGAAAATCTTCTAAAGTAGGAATCTGTTTTTCATTGCTTTCTTCAATAGCTATTTGTAAATCAATATTAATCACAATCATTTTCCTTGTTCTTAAATTCTTTATTCTTAAATTCTTTACTATTAGTTTCTTTCATTCTCTGTTTTGCATCGTATTTTTCATATGCTTGAACAATTTTTGCAACAACTGGGTGTCTTACGACGTCAGTAGATGTAAAGAAATTAAAACTTATATCATCAACATTTGATAATACTTCTATTGCTTGTTTTAAACCTGAACGCACATTTTTGGGTAAATCTATTTGGGTTATATCTCCTGTTATTACAGCTTTTGAGTTAAAGCCGATACGAGTTAAAAACATTTTCATTTGTTCAATGGTTGTATTTTGACTTTCATCTAGAATAATGAAAGAGTCATTTAATGTTCTTCCCCTCATATAAGCCAATGGAGCTATTTCTATAACTTGGCGCTCAATTAACTTTTCAACTCTTTCAAATCCCAACATTTCAAATAAAGCATCGTACAATGGTCTTAAGTATGGATCAACTTTTTGAGATAAATCGCCAGGTAAAAATCCAAGTTTTTCTCCAGCTTCCACAGCTGGTCTAGTTAATAGGATACGTCTGATTTCTTGCGTTTCTAGGGCGTTAACAGCAGCTGCTACTGCTAAATAGGTTTTACCTGTTCCAGCAGGACCTATGCCAAAGGTCACATCGTGGGTAAGAATATTGTTTATGTAATTATTTTGGTTTTCTGAACGAGGTTTTACAAGTCCTTTTTTGGTTTTTATGTTTACGGATTCAGAATATAGTTTATTGATTTCTGCACTAATAGGATCTTTTTGATTATCTTCAGTATTTACTTCTAATATTTTGGATTCTGAAATTGCCAAATGCACTTTATCAGGTGTTATTATTGGAATATCTTTACCTTTTAAAGGTGCTGTATCTATATATAAATTTTTTATAATAGAAGTGGCTACTTTAATATTTTTTTCAGGCCCTGTTACACTAAATTTTTCATTTAGATATATTATTTGGACTCCCAAGCGACGTTCGATTTGTTTTAAATTATCATCTAAGGGGCCGCATAAACTTATTAAACGATAAGAGTCAGCTGGTTCAAGTGAGAATTTTATATTTGTAGTTTGAGACACTTTATGCACCTTATTCTATTAATTCACCACGTAATGTATGGGTTAAAACGTCTGTTATTTTAACTTTTACAAAACTTCCTATTAACTTTGGATCTCCGGGAAAGTTTACGGTACGGTTATTATCTGTTCTTCCTCGTAATTCCATACTGTTTTTAACAGATATACCATCAATTAAAACTTTTTGTTCTGTACCTAACATTTCACGGCTATATTTTTGAGCTTGGAAATTTATAAGTTGTTGTAATTTATAAAGACGATTCTTTTTAGTTTGTAAGTCTACATTATCTTCATATGTAGCAGCTGGGGTATTAGGTCTTGGAGAGTAAACAAAACTAAAACTTTGATCAAAATTAACAGTTCTGATTAAATCCATAGTTTGGGAAAAATCTTCTTCATTTTCTCCAGGAAAACCTACTATAAAGTCTGTGCTTATGTATATATCAGGTCTAACGGCACGTAATTTAGTAACAACGTCAATGTACTGTTCTCGTGTATATTTACGGTTCATTAGTTTTAATATGCGATTTGAGCCATTTTGCACAGGTAAATGAATAGCATTTGATATTTGAGGAAGATCTGAAAACGCTTGAATTATTTCGTCTGTAAAATCATGAGGGTTAGATGTTGTGAAACGAATACGTTCTACTCCTTCTATAGCTGCAACTAAATAAAGAAGTTCTGCAAAGTTACATACTGTACCGTCAGAGTATAAACCCTGATAAGAATTTACATTTTGACCAATAAGGTTTATTTCTTTTACACCTTGTTCACAGAGAATTTTTACCTCATTTAATACATCATTAACATTACGGCTAACTTCTTGACCTCTAGTGTATGGAACAACGCAGTAAGTACAGAAATTTGAGCAACCTTCCATTATGGTAACAAAAGCAGAGGAGTTGCCATAAGCTTTTGGATTTGGTAAAAATTCGAACTTTTCAATAGCAGGGAAACTTATATCTATAACGCTTTTATTAGTTGCTTTGAATTGTTCTATCATATTTATTAAACGGTGAATGGTTTGAGGGCCAAAAACCACACCCACCATAGGGGTTCTTTTTAGTATTTCTTCTCCTTCTTGAGATGCAACGCAACCACCTACGCAGATAATAACGTTCTCTTTATATTCACCGTGAGCTTTCCAACTAAATATTTGGTTAAAAACCTTTTCTTGTGCCTTTTCACGGATAGCACAAGTAACTAAAATAATGACATCAGCTTCTTTTGTGTTATGTGTTTCTGTATAATTTGCAGAAGTCATTAAATCACGAATACGATTAGAATCGTATTCATTCATTTGACAACCCCAAGTTTCAATTAGAAATGTACTCATAAGGATAACAAAAATAATTACAATAAATAATAAAAACGAATAATAAAAACAAATAATAAAATAGATATGTGTTATATATCACACTCCAATAAGTGAGTATTATATCTCATTACTATGAAATAATCATAAAAATTTAATAAGGTATATAACAATAGAATAATAAAACTATTGATTGATTAAATTAAGAAGATTTATTAAAAAGACTACTGGCTGGGGTACAAGGACTCGAACCTTGGAATGGTGGAATCAGAATCCACTGCCTTACCAACTTGGCGATACCCCAACATCGAAGATGGTTGGCAGGGGTAGCTAGATTCGAACTAGCGGATGACGGGATCAAAACCCGTTGCCTTACCACTTGGCGATACCCCTAAACCTATCAATGGTAGCTACGACTAGAATCGAACTAGTGACCCCCGCATTATGAGTGCGATGCTCTAACCAACTGAGCTACGTAGCCACTTCAAGGTTGTTCTCGTAAGGAACGGGGTGCATTATCCACGTTATTTGAATTATTGTCAACAACTTTTTTAAAAAAAATTAAAAAAAATGTATTTTTTTATAAAAATTCCTAAAAAATAGGTTTTTTGCTATAGTTTTAGGGAAAACTTTAAAAGTTTTTCAGTATTTAAAAAATGCCTAAAAGTGAAAATTAATCAAAAAGGAATAAGATAAGTTTTGAATCAAAAATTTTAAGAACTTAAACCTAGAAATTACATTTAGATTTAGAATTATGAACAAGATTATTTCAATAGGACAAGCAGCAAAAATAT
>JBJFGR010000130.1:0-33649 GCA_051892875.1 Succinivibrionaceae bacterium | reverse complement strand
AATATTTTAGATATTATAAACTATTTATATATTTAATAAAACTGTTATTTACCCCGTATCGGCATGAACCAGTTCGGCGGTGAAAGCATCACGTATGAAGGCATCGGAGCCACAAAGAAATGGGAACGCCTTGAATCCTACGGTCCCAAGTTTGTGGAAAACATCGTACAGGCAACCGCTAGGGACATTCTGTGTTACGCCATGAAGACTTTACGGCATTGCAGCATCGTGATGCACATTCATGATGAAGTGGTCATCGAGAGTGATAAAAGCATGAGTCTCGACCAGCTCTGCGAGCTGATGAGCAGAGTGCCAGAGTGGGCTGAAGGTTTGATCCTTACCGCTAGCGGTTACATCTCGCCCTACTACAAAAAGGATTAGCATTCCAAAAGCAGAAAGCAACATGGTTTTTGCTTTTAAATGAAAAACAAAACTATTTTTCTAATATTTCTTCCCATTTTTCAGGAAAACTCATAAAACTTAATTTTATATATCGTGAATACTTATTAAGTAATAATTTAAATTTTGAGTAAAATTCATCCCATTGCTCAGTATCCAGTAGCCTTTTCAATACTAATAAAACATAAAAAATTTTTGTTTTTTCGGTTCTTGAATCTTTAGTTAAAAAATCATGCTCTTTGTAGAGCTTAGGAGTTGTCTTAAAAATCAGATTGTATACTCGTGCGTAATGAGCACACAAATTTCTAACTTCCTGTAATAATCTAATCCAACTGTTCAAATATACGCCTTTAGTACCGTATAATTTAGCAATGGCATCCTTATCCTTGTCTTGCATTATCGAATATAGAGAAGTCAAATTACCAAAAGTGAACAACTCCACTGCAACCCAGATTGGAAACTGCCCATCATAGTTAACTAGGTGGTGTTTAACAAATGGCAGTCTCTTGCTTCTTTCTACCATTGTTTTAAAATCCCCTAGAATTTTGTTTAAAACGGAATTTCCGTTGGCATCTTTTCTATCAGCAAAATTCGTGGAATCAAGATAACCTAAAGCACCATAATTAATAGCTAGGTGATATGAAATATTTGCTCTAAACTGGATTTCAATCTGTTCTATTACCAATGACAAAAGGTTCTTCATTTCGCTATCAAATTTATATAGTTGGTATAAATGTTTTAACGAAATTCCCTGTCTATATTTATCTTTATCATTAGGTAAAGTTAAGCCAATCCCGTACCCGCTCAACCTGTAATAATTAATTTTCTTCAAAATTAGGAGAGCTTCTTTATCATCGTCAATTGAAAGCTTATGAAAGTCTTTAAGCCTTTTTATCTGTTCATCATAAGTTAGAGGGGATTTTACGCTTTGAATCATAGGTTATTGCTCAAAAAAAAGGCCCTTCACTGGTCCGCTGTACACGAAGTGTCTGAAGCGCAGAAAGGCTCTATTACTTTGTATTATCACACAAAAATGCAAAATATCAATAGAATATGCAAAAATTTTTGAACAACATCAACCAACACACTCGTTTGCAAGATATCAACAAATCAGACTTAGTCGGTCTGCACCGATCAAGTTATTTTGAATTCAACACGAATGCCGCATTAACGAATCAGTGATTACTTGTCTGACTGCACAGCTTCTTTTAACGTATTGCCTGCAGTAAATGAATGGTAAGCATTTTATCCAGCGACGTAAATCATGCAAAATTACTCTAAAATTTTTAAACAGACTTTTTTTGCATGATTTTGGGATAATAATTTTGTAAAATTTTACAATCTCTTTTACCTTCACTTAACAATGTTATAAATCTGTTTTTGAACAAACATTTGCTAACGGTCTAGAAAACGAAAAACTTACAACCATAAGGGATACTCTTCTACCACGTCTTATGTCTGGCGAGATTGACGTTTCCAATATTAAACTTTAAGCCACTAAATTTTCGTTTATAAATTGATCTAATAAAGCTACATCTCTTATTAAAGATTCTTTAAAAGTGGTTAATTTTTTTTCCAAAGGATAATCAAGATCTTTTGCTTTTAATTCATTTTCTATATTCTGAATTTCCTTTGATAATAATACTAATCCAATAGAGTTTGAAGCACCTTTGATTTTATGTAATTCACTGGCAGCAGATAAAATATCACCATCTTTATAATTTTTTAAACTATCACTGATATAAATATCACAACTAGATTTATACAAACTTATAGCCTCTTTAATGGAATCTATACCAGCTATAGATATAAATTCTTTCACAAAATCATAATTTATCCGCTGATTATCCATAAATTTATTCCTCTGAAAAATACTTGATAAGTAAATCTTGTAGTTTAGAAATTGATAATGGCTTACTAATTACATCTATTATATTATGTGAACTATACTGTTCAAATTCATTAATAACATTAGCAGTTAATGCGATTATAGGAACTGTACAACCTTCTTCATTATGCAATCTATCAGCAACTTCTGTTCCTGTAATATCTGGTAATTTCATATCCAATAGTACTAAATCCACAATATTGTCTTTGAACTTTAAGATTGCATCTTTTCCAGTTTTACTAACTATTACATTATGCCCAAAATTTTCTAACATCTTTTTAGCTACAAAAATATTTAAATCCACATCTTCTACTAATAAAATGTTTAATTTTTTATGAGCAGAAATATCTTTATGAGTTTGTTTTTCCCCTTTTTCAAAAGTAAATTCTAAAATAAATGTAGAACCTTTATTTATTTCACTTTGTAAAGTAATTGTACCATTCATAACATCACATAATGATTTTGCTACATGAAGACCTATACCAGTTCCTGTTGATTGACAACAACCAGCAACTTGATAATATAATTCAAAAATCTTATCCTGATGTTCCTTAGAAATCCCAATACCTGTATCTGATATTTCTATTTTAAGTTTTGCTTTCGTATTATCAATATTTTGCATTGTTATACTTAAGTTAACACTGCCTTTTTGAGTAAATTTAATAGCATTAGCTATGATATTCCATAATATCTGACGTAATCTTATGCCATCAAAAAACAAATACTCATAACATGTTCCTATAGTTTTATAATTAAACTCTAAACCTTTTTGCTTTGCCATTAATTTAAAAAGAGTTTTTATATCATTTATAAAATCCAACCACTTAATACTTTCTGGTGCTAATGAAAATGTATTCCTTTCAAATTTATTTAGATCAATAATATCATTAAATATATTACCTAAAGTCACCGCACTTACATTTATTGCCTGAAGACTCTTTTCTTCCTCACCTTTAAATTTTCCGGTTCTTAAGAGAATATCACTCAACCCAACAATACCATTTAATGGTGTACGTAATTCATGACTAAGGGTAGATATAAACACACTTTTATCTCTAGATGCTTTTTCTAAGATATCTTGTTCATTCTTTAATTTTGTAATATCTTGACCATAACACATAATACCTATAATACTGTTTTTACTGTTAGTTACAGGTTTTTTACGCATCTGTAAAACGACATTATTTATTTCACAATTATAAACAATATCTTGTTTATTATTTATAATAATCTCATCGTTATAAGTAAAACTTTTACAAAGTTCGGCATCAAATAAAATTTTATGCTCTAATTCTTCTTGTGAATTAACATTTAATAAATCTAAAAGATTTTGATTAACACCTAAAATTTTTCCAGATAAATTTCTGTACAAAATAATGTCTGGTGTTAAATTTACAGCAGCATGAAAAAAACCAGTCTGATCATCTAATTGATTTTGTGCTGCTATTTTTTTTGAAATTTCTTCAATGAGAGAACCTTTTAATTTTTCTTGATCTTGAGAAAGAGCTGTATTTCTATGACGTTGATTTATCATAGCCAAATAAGTTTTTGATAAAGAATCTTTTAATTTAGATTCCTGAATTCTCATATCAATTACTTGATTTTTTGATTGAGCTATTTCATCAAAAACCTGTGAAAAAATATACACCATAAAGGGCGTTAAAATAGCACCATACCCCAAAGGTCTTATTATATCTTGAACTTCAATATTACCATAAATAATAGTAACAGCAATACAATGAATACTAGTAATAAACAATGTAAAAAATACTCCTAACATAGCTGTTAGGAATGTCATTGATTTTTGGGAGAGCCATAATAAGAATCTTCTAATAATTCTAGGTCTTTTTTTATTCATTAAATTAATTTATTTTGCGAATAACTATCAAAACCATCGAATAACCAAGGTTCTCTTTCTCGAAGATTATGCAACATCCTTCTGGTTATTAAAGTAACTCCCCCTTCTGAACGATAAAAACGTCTAACGTCTTCTTCATAATTTTCTCCAACAACAAGATTTCTAGGTAATTCACACCCTCTATCTATCACAACTCTTGTTAATCTGCATCCTCTATGGATTATACAATCAGGAAAAGCAACGACTTCGTTAATAAAACAGAATGAGTGTACACGCACATTATAGAACAAAACACTAGAACATATAGAAGAGCCACTAATAATTACCCCCGCGGCTATTTCACTGTTCCTTAAAATAGAAGAAGCTCCATTGATATCTTGTACATATTTTGCTGCTGGTAGCTGTGTCTGATAAGTCCATATTGGCCAATCTTGGTCATAAATATCAAGATCTGGTGTTACAGATGCAAGGTCCATATTAGCAGCCCAAAATGAATCAATAGTTCCCACATCGCGCCAGTATATTTGATTCTTTGCTCGATTACAAACACATGATTTACTAAAATCATGAGCATAAGCTAAACCTTTTCTAACAAGATTTGGAATTATATCATTACCAAAATCATGTTGAGAATCTACCATTTCTTCATCTTCACTCAAAATCTTATACAAAATTTTTGCATCAAAGACATAAATCCCCATAGATGCTAGACAAGTATCACCATCACCTGGTATTAAACTAGGGTCTTGAGGTTTTTCAACAAAGTTTACAATTTTACCATCTTCATTGACACTCATAATGCCATAAGAACCTGCATCAGCTTTAGATATAGGAACACAAGAAATTGTAACATGACCTGGATTATTTAAATGATCTAGTATCAATTTTGCATAATCCATTTTATATATATGATCACCTGCTAAAATTAAAATAAATTTAGGATGATGATCTTTAATAATATCTATATTCTGAAATATAGCATCAGCAGTCCCTCGATACCAATGAACTTCATCTATTCTCTGTTGAGCAGGTAATAAATCTAAAAATTCATTAAACTGGTTACGCATAAATGACCAACCAGCCTGAATATGACGCAGTAAACTGTGAGACTTATATTGAGTAACTACACCAATTTTTCTGATACCTGAATTTACACAATTTGATAAAACAAAATCAATAATACGATATTTTCCACCAAAATATGTAGCAGGTTTTGCTCTAGTATCCGTTAATTGTCTTAACCTGCTTCCTCTACCACCAGCTAATACAATAGCCATAGTTTTATTAGTTGCTTGTCTAGCTGTCAATGAACTAGTCATATTATTTCCTTATTTGAGCTATCTACCCCGTTTTTATATATTGTATTACAATTCAAAAAGTTTAGATCTTTTTATATGTTAAATTTAGTCTATATCAAATTTTTTTTCAATTATCGCTCTTTTGGCATAGTTGTGGTTAAAAATAGAGAATTATGCACCATGAGCTCTTATTTTAGCTACAATAGAATATCTACACTAATTACCTAATGCAGACTTTATCAAAGATAAGATAATATTACTATGTTGCTGAGCCTGAGAAAGTACAGCTGTCGCCGCTTGTAATTGAATATTAGCTTGAATCATATTAGATACTTCTGTTGCATAATCAGTATCTTCTATCCTAGAACGAGCATCTGATAAATTAGCTATGGTATTACTTTGATAACGAATGGTTGATTCCATCCTATTTTGGACAGCACCTAAAGTTGCTCTTTTTTTAGATACTTGAGAGATTAGACCATCAATAGCACCCAATACATTTTGAGAATTTTCTGCTGTTGTTAGATCAAAGTCAGCATCATCATTATCCCACAGTGTTGCTGCACCCCCTCCTGCGGCTTTAGCCAAATCTCTAACAGAGCAACCTTCACTTAAATCAAAATCAATTGTTTGATTAGCATAAGCACCAACTTGTATTTGCACAACTCCTCTAGAACCATCTAAAATATGTTGTCCTGCATAAGTTGTATCTTTAGCTATGCGATTAATTTCTTTAAATAATTCATGAGCTTCAGCATTAATTGCCACTCTATCAACAGAAGAATTTGTGCCATTAGCAGATTGTAAAGCAAGTGTACGTACTCGTTGAAGCATATTACCAACTTCATCTAAAGCACCTTCTGCTGTCTGAGCAAGAGATATACCATCTTGAGCATTACGATTACCTTGAGTTAAACCATTTATCTCAGATGTCATACGATGGGCAATTTGCATACCTGCAGCATCATCCTTAGCGCTATTAATGCGCTTCCCTGATGCTAATCTTTGGTATGATGTATTTAAGGAATTATTTGCTTGAGCAATATATCTCTGAGCAAACAAAATTGCCTTATTATTCATATAAATAGCCATATAACTTCTCTCTCAAGCTATATAATTCTTTTATAAATTTTATAAGTAAAGTAGGATACTTTTATATTTTTTTATAATTAGCGACAGAAATTATGATTTCTTTAATATTATTGGTTCAAAAACAAAAGGATCTCCTAAAGCACTACCCTGAACTCCAGTTTCCTCTAAGATTTCCCCTATTTTATTTATAGGAGGCCAACGTTTTGTTGACCATAAAGGTGCTATTAACATATCTGACGTCGTTGAAGCACTAACTCTTTCAAAAAGAATATTTTTTGGTGTATTTTGAATAAGTTTAGCAGCTATATTACAATATTCATCTAGTTCTAAGACTTCTATTTCCCCCTTTTTATATTGACTAGCCATTCTACTGCCCTTAACAATATGTAATTGATGAAGTTTTAAAGCATCAACTCCTTCATCCAATACCAATTGTAATGTTGTCATATTATGAATCAATTCTTCTGTTGGCAAACCAATAATTAAGTGAGTACAAACTTTTATCCCCAAATCCCGAGCTTTTTTCACAGTAATTGCATATTCTTTAAAATGATGACCTCTGTTTATTATATCTAGAGTATCATCAATAGCTGATTGCAAACCTAATTCAAGCCAAATTTCATAACCCTGTTTTTGATACGAAGCTAGTAATTGTAATACACTATCTGAAACACAATCAGGGCGTGTTCCAACACAAAGACCGACAACATCCGTTGCATTTATAGCTTTATTGTACATTTGCTCTAAAATACTTTGTTCAGCGTATGTACTTGTGTAAGCCTGAAAATATGCTAAATATTTAAAACTCTTTCCACTTCTGCATGCGAGTTGTTCTTCTAACAATAGAGTTTTATTTGAACTTTCTCCAGCAAATGAATTTACATTACAAAAAGTACAACCACCTCTACCCAATGTTCCATCTCGATTCGGACACGTAAAATTTCCATGAAGAGAGATCTTATGGACACTTTCTCCGTAACGTCTTTTTAGATAATCCCCAAAACTATTTATATATAAATTAATATGCATTATTTATTACCGTAAACATACTTCATTAAAATATCAACAATTTGGTTATATAAAAAACTTCTTAATGCTTTTTCTGCTATTTTTGAATTACTTTTTTTACTAATTTCTTCATTATAAACTTCAAGTAAAATCTCTTTAGCTTTCACTTTATCATAATAGGTAAAAAACTTATTATTATAAAATTTAGCTAAAGCTATTTGATTTAAAGGTAATCTTATCCCTTCTAAATTTTTTAATAAATTAAAGCTTTTTATACTATTATTTGAATTACAAGCTTTTTCATGATTTTTTGAAGATATATAATTTTTCATTAAAGCTTCAGTTTCTAAATATATCGAAATTGACTTAATATATTTTAAATAATCACCATAATTACTTTCTATAAAAAGTTTTAAAGCTTTATAATAATCAACTTCTATACCATTATGACCATAAATATAATCTATTGCAGTTTCATAATTTTTTTTATTTAATGACTGTTTGTATTTTTCATCAATATCTTCTATATAATACGAGCTTCCTTTTTTATCAAAAATATATAATTTTTTAAATATATAGTTATTTGGAACATACTTTACATTAGAGGTGCTATAATCACCGTAAAAATATAAAAGAAGCTTATTTGGCAATACTAGTGAATAAACATTTGCATAAACATCATAAGCTTTTTTATTCTTTTTCTTTCTTATTTGATGATCAACATACGCCAAACGAACATATAATGGATAATGAGTATCAACATAATTCCTCTGTTTTTTAGCTTGTAAATGAACTATTAAAAACCATCCAAGTGCGATTAACAAACTAATTGGCGAAAACAAGTTGAATAAAAACAACCTAAAAAACTCATTTGAATTAACATCACTTATAAAAAAATAATTTATATCCCATTTTTTTGAATTCGGTAAATATGCAATTTCTACAATATCTCTTTTTCGAACACTCACATTTAAAATCTTTTCTCTAATAAAATTATTTTGATAAAGTTCTTCTGAAGCATTATCTATTTTTAATTGTTTCTTATCTACTTCAACTATTAATTTATAACTACATTCAGTTTTTCTACCATGCTTAGTTCTCACATATGAACAAGATTTGTTTACTGAAGATACTTTACCATATATTTTTTTTATTTCATCAGAAAAAAAATTTCCAGTTATTTTATAATATGTCTCTTGAAAACCTGATAAGTTATATAGATATAACCAATGCAAATATCCACTAACTAAAATATAAAATATTAACCAAAAATACCTACTATTATTTTTTATATCTACAAAATTTTTGTAATTAAAAGCCACTGATTCATTACATTTAGCACTAGATGAATCTTTAGCTATTGTAATTTTATTATTTAAATAAAGACTAGTCTGCTTTGATAAATACTCAATAGATTCATTTTGATTTGATAATAATTTATTATTTTTACTTTTATTCTTATAATCTTTGCTATTTACTTTCCTATTTACTTTCCTATTTATATTCTTTGACATTTTATTATCCCATTTTTTAAATATTGTAAGTTAAATATTGTAACATTGACAAGGAGTAAGTTACCTATATAAATCTAAAAATTTTCAACAAATCAATAATAACAATAATAAACAAATCCACTAGGATGTGAATATTGGGAGTATGTAATTTTATTTTTTTTCTTTAACGAATTATATTCACTAAAATCAAGTCTTGCTATAATTCTACCATATACCAATCTTTTATTTTCTTCCTTATTATATCTATATCATTTCCATTAAGGTATTTCATTAACAATTCTAGAGTGCGTTCAGAAACAACAGATTTGGAGCCATACACTGGAGCTGTGGAAAGCAACCTTGTTTTAAAGTTCTAGTTACTTTGATTTAACTAAAACTTCTTCAAATTTCGTACTATAACAAATATAATTCACAAGAATTATTGATATTTACCGTATATAATATGATGAACATTTTTTGTCAAAAATATATATCTTTTTTACCACTTCTCTTTTAGGAGTAAATTTTTGATTAGTAGCACTATATTTACCATAAAAATACAAAAGTACATTATTAGGCAATTTTAAAGAATAAACATTTGCATAAACTTCATATATTCTATTCTTTATCTCCTTTTTTTGGATATCAACATAAGCTAAACGAACATATAATGGGTTATGTGTATTAATATAATGCTGTTTTTTTTGAAATTGAAATTGAATTATTAAAAACCACAACAGTACTATAAATAAACTTATAGGCGATAATACTTTTAAATGTATATGCCCTATAGTATCTTCAATTTCCACTCCACTTATAAAAAAATAATTATATTCCCAATCTTTTGCTCTTGGTATATAAGCCAATTCTACAATATTACCATTTTGAATATTTACCTTTGGAAAATTAGTTTTAAAAACATAATTATTATATAGTTCTTCTGAGGCGTTATCTAATTTTAATTGTTTTTTATCTACTTCAACTTTTATATAATCTTTACATATTATTGAAGAACCTCTTTTACTAAATACATTACGACAACGTGTATTTAGTAAAGTTATTTTTCCTGATATTTGTTTTATATCTTTTGATAAAAATTCACCTGTTAATTTATAATAAGTTTCTTGAAAACATGATAAATCATACAAATATAGCCAATGAAAATATCCACTAATTAAAATGTAAAAAAACAACCATATATATCTTATCTTACTTTTTATATTTATAAAATTTTTATAGTTAAATGATACAAGTTTTTTAGCTTCTGAAGAATCTTTGACTAGACCAGCTCTATCATTTAAATATAAATCAGTCTGTTCTGTTAAATACTCAATAACTTCTTTTTGGTCATTTAATAATTTTCTATTTTCATTGTTATAATCTTTCCTTTTTTCTTTCCTTTTTCTTTTTATTTCTTTTAACATTTTATATTCTATAATATTTTTTATATTATATTTCCTAAAATAACTCCACCCAAAACACCACACAGTTTATCAATCTTAAACTATAATTAATCGTTACTACTAAATATTCTCTCTTGTAAATTAGAGGTTCTTTCAACGACATTATTACAACTTAATGCAAGTTGTTCTAGATTTGCATAGTATATTGATAGATACTTTTTAGCTCTTGTAATTCCTGTGTATATTAATTCCTTGGTTATATTTGAACCTAGGTTATTTTGAAAGATCATCATAGTATGTTCAAATTCAGAACCTTGAGATTTATGTATAGTTAGAGCATAACCAAGATCTGGAGATGAAAGCATATGTGCACCTACTGACTTTATAGTATTATCATTAGATTTAAAGAATATCCTATGGGAGTTAGGATGATTTGCAGAGTAACCACAAATTACTATATCTCCATTAAAAATACCTATTTCTCTTTCATTCTTAGTAACCATAAATACTTTACCTGGGAACCAAAGCTCACTTATATCATCAAGAAGCATTCTACCTTTTTCTGAATCTTCAGCATTACTGCAAATTGTTTGATACAACTTTCTATTGAGGATTTTGTTTATATTATCTACTCCTAATACACCTTCATGATTTGCTCCAAGAATTCTGAATTTATCTAGGGTATCAAATAATTTATTTAATCTTTTTTTACCTTCTTCTGAATTCTCATCAATAGCTAATATATCTATACTGAGTTTTTTTGAAGTTGTAATTTTTTTATTAGAATTTACATCAGTATTGTCAGTCACAACCATACCACTAGTAATGAATTTGGTGTAGGATGCATAACTCGGAAAGACTATATTTGCAAAATTTTCATCATTACAATTAATATTCTTAATTATAAACTCTGATATTTTTTTGCTAAATTCGTTTTCTGCTTTATTATAGTTCTTCTTTTTAGTATTCTCTTTATGATTAATATCATCTGCATAACATACTAAATTTAAAGGGAATATCTTACGCTTACTTAAATCATTTTCTGTTTGATTTACTTTTATAGCGTCAATTATATTTTGTTCTGTGTTTATTGAAGTAAATGAATCAACACTTATATCTACACTATTAACTCTCTTAGCAAGTACACCTATTGAACTCTTGTCATCAAATCTATTAGATACTATGAGTTGTGATATACCTTTTGCTAAACCACCACATTTTAATTTAGACTTATCTTCACCACTAAGCTTGCTTAGTAAATCTAATTCCTTGTCATCTAAGGTGCAACATCTCTGGTTATTTTCGTCGGTAATACAGCTACAAATATCACCAAGAATAGATCCAGCTTCCACACTTGATAACTGATCTTTGTCTCCTAAAAAGATAATCCTAGTGTCTTTGCTTGTTCCTTCTAATAATTTAGCCATAATTGCTACATCTATCATTGATGCTTCATCGATAATAAGAACATCAGCAATAATCTGATTATTCTTATTAACCTTTGAGGCTGTTTTACCTGGCCTAAGTTCTAATAATTTATGGATAGTACTTGTACTATCTATATTAGCTCTAAAGTTAGGTAGTTTCGATTCGTCTGATACTTGAAATAATTTCATTACATCAGGAATAAAGTATTTTTTATCATTAAAACTATTGTTTAATGATTCATCCATTCTTGTTGCTGCCTTACCTGTAGGGGCTGCCATAATAATATGTAATTCCTTATTATGGTCATCATAAATTTTTTTTAAAATAGCAATAAGCTTAGCAACTGTTGTTGTTTTACCTGTACCAGGACCACCACATATAAACGAAATGTTATGTAACAACGACATAGCAACAGCAACCTTTTGCCAATTAACTGTGAGCTCTGAAGGTACTGAGACTTTGTTATTTGTAGCTGATTGTTGTGATGGATACAAAGCATCAAGATATTCAGCAATCTTTTTAACTGATGAAGATTCGTCATTTATTAAAAGATTCCCTGACGATTGTGCTTCTAATCTGTTTTCTAATGTTAATCTAGATTTTACTACATCTGCTATAGAAGTTTCATAGTTATAACAACGTGCTATATAAAAAGAATGTCTATTATAAATTACAGGCTTAGTTATTTCTTTGCTTGATTCATTCGCTATATCAATAATTTTAACAGCTTTAATATTCTTGATAACTTCAATATCATTTAAACTATCTATTGTTGACATTACAGTCTTATAAAAAAATGATTTTTCTTCTAATAATTTAAGAACATCCTCATTAGCTATAATATCCTTACTTAACAAGGATTTTGACTTGTTAAACACCTCTATAAATAATATCTTTATTGCTTCAGCACCTTTTAAACACACATTCCCAAGTGAGAATGAATGCTGTAATGCAAGACCTAAAATAATTGCTTCTAATGGTAATTTACTGTAATCAATCTCTGCATTATTGCTTGATACTAAACTATTACCTAGACCTTTATCATCATATCTACCAATAAAAATAGCAACTGATTTATCTAAATTTGACCATAGCGGTAAGTTAATTAGAGAATCAACAAAGCTATCTTGAGTGGTATCAATAGAATTTTGTTCATTATTTTCGTTAATTGTATTTTTAATCATTATTATTACCTCCTAACATATCGTTTAATTGAATAACTCCTTTCACTAACTCATCATCAACTTCTTTATGATATACACCATATTTATAGTGTACTCCATTCATACCACGAAGATATAAGTAATAAACACCACCAAAATGTTTTTTAAAGTCAAATTCTCCGTTTTTACCATAAATATTTCTTAAATATCTATAAGCTGCAACTGAATATATCAAAAACTGAATATCATAATTCGAGGCAACCATTGATTTTTTAATATTTGAAGCTGTATACAGTTTAATATCATTTCCTAATGAATTTGACTTATAATCTGCTACATAAAATTTTCCATTATGCATGAAGAATAAGTCTATGAAACCTATAAGAAGACCTTGTAAGGATCCAATATTTCTATCTCTCGGGTAATCCTTATCTCGTAATCCAAGATTTTTACTTATCTCAAACAATTTATTAGTAAAAGCTGTAGAATCTGAATCATTACCTAATTTCATTAAAAATTCCATTTCCTTTAGACATTTATCATTACCCAACTTTAGCAACATCAAGGGGGCTTCCTCTTTTTCATCTAAAGGTGTTTTTAAAATATTTATAATCCATTTAGCCAGTTCATCAACAATTCCTTTGCTTTTTTTTACTTCTAATGGTAAGTGACTTACTTCCAATAACTCTTGTATCTTAGGTATAAGCTCTATTGAAGGATCTTCATAAGCCTTTTTAAAGTCAATTTCTTCTAAAACCTTATGTAAGAAGTCCCCTGCATTTGCACCTTTTGTAAACTTGAAACATAAATTACTATTAAATTCAACACTTTCATCTTCAAAATCTAATTCATCTAATTCATCTGGTTCTTTATTATTGTTATCTTGAAAAGATGAAACTTTCTCATGTTTTATTTTTTTTGAAATACTTGAATATGATGTTATATGCCAATCGTTATTAATTTCCCCTGTAAACACTTTAGCTTTGTATTCATCATAATTTTTTGTTGATAAAGGTTTGTATGTTTCATACGCTAAATTAGGAATAAATGTATCATTTATAATATTGAATAACTCTGGAATAAAAATTGATTCATTATCTAATAATGGCACTAACATTTTAAAAACTTCAGATTTATAGTTTTTTTGATTTTTATTAAACCATAAGTACATTTTATACTTAGGCCTTGTAGCTGCTACGTACCATAGTCTTAATTCTTCCTCCCTTGTTTGTTGTATTTCAAAATTTTTACTTTGAGTCGATAAACTTATATCTAAAAATTTTTTATCATTATTTTTAACTTCATTAATTGTAAAAACATCTACACTACAATTAGAAGAACTTCCAATGAATGGCATATAAACAATATCATACTCTAGACCTTTTGATGAATGATATGTATAAACTTTAATAGTGTTTTCATCACCAGACAAACGAAGCTTCATTGAATCCTCACTATCAATTTCATCTTCATCACCTAAAGTATTATTATTTATTATGTTTTCAAATAAAGGAATAAGGTCTGTTTGTACGGCTACATTACTACTATACTTTTGAGCAATTTCTGCTGCATGCTGCAAATTTGTAAGCCTTGCCATACCATCACTTTGTCTTAATAAATGCTCGTGAATTGAAATTTTTTCTTTATCATTTGTTAATATCTTAAAATTATTCATAAAGTGTACATACATGTCAAATATTGTATTATCTAACCACTTTTCTTTACAATCAGAGAGTACATTAATTAACACTTCATATTCTGTATCGGTAAGGTTTTGTTCATATAATTCTATATCATTTGCAAAAAAACTACTTACGAGCAGATTTCTGATATTACCTCTGTCTTGTGGATTATCTACAGCCTTCATAAGACTTAAAATAGATTCAAACTCTTTTGTTTGCTTTATACTTCGTCTATCAGAACAATATACAGACGTTAAACCAACCTTACTTAAAGCTTTTTCAATTATGCTATATTCTGAAGATGAGCGTACCAATACCGTAAGATTATTAGGCTTAATAGGTATAGGACTGTCTGCATCATTAGAGTTTTCATCAAAACTATTTTTTATAAAACGTCCATAACTTAAATCATAAACTATTTGATTGACACATAATTTTGCTAAATATTCTTTTGTATTTCCTTTAATACTATCAATACAAGCAATTTGAACTGGAGCTTGTTTAAAATTACCATTATCATGATGATTTTTATCATTATTATAAAATTCATATTTCAAACCATTAGCTTTAACAGGTTCAAAATCAAAACCTTCACTTCGTAATATAGCTAAATTTTCAGATTCATTTTCTTTACTCTTTCCACTATTTGATTTTGGTTCTTCACTACTTATTATATCAAGTTTAAACAATTCATTTGTTGCATTAACAAAACCTTCTGTTGAACGAAAATTTTTATCTAGTGTAAATATATGACGATTTTTTTCTTCTTCTGTGAATAAAAGTTTAATTTTCTTTACGGCATCTTCGTAACAACTTACATCAGCACCTCTAAAACGATATATTGACTGCTTTTTATCACCTATAATATAGAAACCACAAAAATCATTTTCCATTGCCTTTTCTAATGATTCTTTATCCTGATCATCCTTTTCTAAAAATTCTTCGTTATGAACTTTCTTTCCAAAAAATGACAAATAAAGTTTCGACACAATGGAAAACTGCACAGGATCTGTATCTTGAAATTCATCGATTATAGCAACAGGATATTGCTGACGTACATCATCAGCAACTAAATCAGCTTGCTTAGTTTTTGATTGTAAGGCATCTCTTAAATTGATAAGCAAATCATCATTAGTGATTATTCTTTGCTTTTCTTTTAATTCCTTGTAAATTACAGCTGCCTCCTTTAATATAATATGAGTCACATATTGTTTAACATTTATATTAGATGTAGTAACACCATCAAAAATTATTTTTATTGCCTCTGTTATTTCATCTATTTCTTTAACTATTTCTGGATATGACTTTTTCTTTCTTGAATTAATAGAACTGCTAAGAATATTAGTATCCTTTAGAAACATTGGAATAAAAACATCAGGTGAAGATGGTTTAGCTTTTTTAAATTTATTTGTTAACTCAACTTTAAATACTTCACTATATGTATTCCAATTATCTACAATATTCTGTATTAAATTGTAAACATTGGATTTCTTATATTTATCAATATACTCTTTGGGTTTCTGAATTATATCCTTTATAGTTTTTAGTTCATTTTCATATTCTAAAAATTGTCTTTCTTTATCAGTGTAATAAGGTGAAAGAAAACGTGTTAAATCACCAATATTGCTTCTTGTATAATTCACCCAACTATTTTCAGTAAGAAACGCAAGTGCTTCAATCTCTTCACCAGATAATTCATACATGTATTTCTGAATAACTTTATATATTGCTTCTTGCTTAATTTCTTTATCATCATTAACAAGAGTTGATCCTATGTCATACATGGAATCCATGGCGTATTTTTTTAAAAGCCCACCACAGAAACTATGTATTGTAGATATATTTGCTTTATCCATAGAAGTCATGGCATTTTTTAGGAGTTTTAATGCTAATTTTTTTCTGCTCTCCTGAAGCCAAGCATCGTTATTTTTATGCAAAAGATCATATTCAAAAGTATTAGAATTAGTAACATTAGTAGGATTCAAGAAGCAATCATAAATTTCTTCAATTTTCTCACGAACCTTGCGCTTCATATCTCGAGTTGCAGCATTGGTAAAAGTCATAAGCATTATTTCTTCGATAAGCAATGGTCTAGCAATATCATCACCTAATAATAATCTTACAACAAGTCCTGTAATAGTATATGTTTTACCAGTACCTGCTGAAGCAGCAACTACTGCAGGTCCATTTAAGTTAAATCTTGAAATAACAGATTGTTCTACAACCATACTCTTATTATCTAAACTTGTCATTTTATTGTTCCTCCCATAATACCCTTGATAATTGTTGGACATCATTTATATTTGATTCATCATTAGTTACCCGCTCAATCAACGCTTGTACAAATCTAAAAAACTCTATTTTTAAATAAGCTAGTTCATTATCTGGTTCTGTGTCATTAAGTATGGCATCTACTATAGAATAATACTCCAATAAATTATCACCATTTACATAATCCATGTCGGCATTTTTATTGTAATCCTTATTTCTGTTGTACTCCTTTTCTTGGTAACTTAATACGCCTGCTAATTTTTTAAGTTTTTCTAACGCCTCATTTTCTACTGGTACTTTAGTTCCACTAGAGTTTTTATTTATATCTACAATAACTTTATCTAAATCTAAAATCTTATTTGACCAAGGTAATACTTTAATATGTGACCATAAATATAACTCTATTAGTCTTCTAAATTGAACTAAGATATCTTTAATAGAAACTCTATTAAATGATAATCCTGCTATAACATTATCCCTATCTAAAGTTAAATATTCATAATCAATTGATTTGTTTTTATCATTCTGATCTGTAATTAGAGCAAGTAATTTTATATAAGAGGAACTTACAAGTTTATAGCCATAATTGTAAGAATTTTGCTCAAAAATATACTTACCAAAAATATTATCTATTCTTCCTTTAATTCTTACAGTTACAGTTCTTTCTTTTTTCCCAATATTTAATAAGTTAAATTTACTTTTCCTTAATTCTTGTAATTCCTCGTTATTATTAGGCACATCATTAACAATAATTTTGAATGATATATCTATACTTTTAGCTACATTTTTTACTTTATCTTGCAATTTATTTTTAAAATTCTCAAATGGAAGAAAAGCATTTTTGTACTTATTCTTATTGTAAGTTCCAATACCACCAATCGGTAATTTACCTTTTTGCTGTAAAATACTTAAATAATTATCAATATCTAATGATGTGTTATTCCAAAAAGCTGCTTTTACATCATATCCATCAAGATTACTTATAATAAACTCTTCTTCGTTATAAATCTTATCTACCTTAGGGGTGTAAATTTTCATAACACTTTGTACAAAATATTTATAAGGAGCTTTATAAAATTTAATTAAATCATTTAAATCGATTTCTATTTCCTTAGTATTTTCATTTGGAATAAGCTTTCCTGAAAAAAACATACCGTCACAAAAGTTTATGATTGAAGAATTCCAGTTTTGTGTTTCATCTTGTTTTGGCTTAAAGAACCATTGTTTTTGATATGAAGGATTATTATTTGGATTAAAGTTTTCAATATGCAATTGATCTAGTGGTGCTTCACTACAAATAAACTTTTCAACCAAAGCTGATGGTTTAATCTTTTCTTGTTGATGATTAATATTAACAGTACAACTTTGCTTGATGTAATTTAGTAGTTCAGTAACTAAGACCGATGGATTCATAAGCTCGTTAGTTGCAGGATTTCTGCCTGTATAAGAAATATATACACTTTGTTCCGCTGATAATAGAGCTTCTAGGAACATATAGCGATCATCATTTCTACTACTACGATCCCCCTTTCTAAAATAATTATGCATTAAGTCAAAGTTTATATATACTGGCTGACGAGGAAAATCCGAGTCATTCATACCTAACATAAACACATGCTTAAAGGGAATTGATCTCATTGGTATAAATGAACAAAATGTAATCTTACCTGTCAAGAAATGACTTATCCCAGGACTTGACGAAATAGTTTCATCTAAGTATCTAGCAATTACACTTGCCGATAATTTTGTCTGGCTTGATTCTTCTTTAAAGCGTGCAAATGCACGTTTAAGTTTCTGTCTTGCTACATTAATAGCCTTTAAAGAGAATGAATCATTATCAGTAAATTTATAAAATTTATTTAGAAGCTCAATTTCAATAAAGTCATCCCATTCTTCAGCAGTTCTTTTAGTCTTTAGAAGACTACGGAATTTCTTAAGCATTTCAATAAGCATATAGAAATTACCAATAACAGATACCATTTGACCTTCGTATTCTGGATTATATACAGTATCATCTTCCGATAAAGGCATCATAGATCCTAGTAATAATCTATCTAAGCCTGCTGTAAAGTTACTTGGATATTTATAACTACATTCACCATTTGTATAGTTTTCAGAATCACTATCATCTAACCATCTATAAATCTTATTATTAACAATCATTTCTTGTATTGTTTTAACATCATCAAATGAAATATTAAACTTACTTCTTATTTGCTCTACAGAAATTAGATAGTTAATATCTTGTGCCTTTATATCGGCATTATTTATATTTAACAAAAATACTATACTCCCTACAAATGGGCTTTCTTCATTAATACACCTATCATTTATCGAGTACGGGAGTTTAATAAGCTTTCCTTCTTCATTAGTCAATAATCTAGAATTTGTACCAAAAACAGAATCAATAAATGGAGAATATGTAGAAATCTTTGGAATCATTACTACAACGTCTCTTGGTGTTAAATCTGGATCACGTTCAAATATTCGAAGCATATTATCGTAAAGAACTTGAACCTCACGTAATGGACTTGAACATGAATGAATAGATAATGATTCATCATCATCTTTTATTACATAAGATTCAGATGTTTCTGTTGCATTATTTAATGAAAAAATATCATGTTTAATCTTACCTAGTAAAGTATCTTTTGATGGTTCAACAAAAGCTTGAATATCTCCAGTTTCCTGATTAGCCGTCATTTCCATAAGTAAAGCAAGATTGTCTCTTCCTTGTTTACCAAAAGAAAGTAATAAAGGATTACCTACCTGAATTTCGTTAGTATCTAAATCGTAGTTATCAGTGTTTAATCCTGTATATCTTTCATATTCTCCATCTTCTTCCTTAAAGGATTCATCACATAAACCTAACGAACCAACTGAACTCTTTTTACAATCAACAAACTTATAATGCTTTGATGATAAACTTTTTAGTTTTTTGATTTGAGCGCTGTAATTGTCAAACAAATCTCCCCAATACAATTCACAAGGGTTTTGAAGCATATAATGAACATCTGTTAGCTGACCTAATAATAAAAAGATTTCTAATAATTCTGGTGCTAAACTAGATACCCCATAAATGAATATTCTCTTTGGCAGACCTATTATTTCTAAATTAGAATTTTGTTTCTTAGCTTCAATCTTATCTTTTAAAAATTCTTTAAGCATTGTAACAGCAGTTACACGATCAAACTCTTTATATTCTTCCTTATAATTAGGCTTAATATATTGATTCCACAAAATCCCCTGCCACTTATAATCCTTAGGATCCTTACTACTAAGAACATTATTGAGTTTATTGCTACTATTTAATTTTATTATCCATGATTCATAATCAGGTTGATGATCTAACGTATTTTTACCTTCCCAAGACATTATCCAATCACGACGATATATTTGGTATTGATCATAAATATCAGCTAAAGCTGCTGCTGTTTGATACATTCTAAAATCATTAATATTACCATTTGAATCTAAAATGTAATTTTTTATACTTTCGAATTCAGGTTTAGAAAAAATTTCTTTTTTATTTATTATACTTATAATATTTGCAGTTAAGGTTGTTAAATCATAAGGATTATCTTGAGGAAAATTAGGAACATAGGTTTTACCAAGCTTCCAAACATAATTCCATAACAAGTCGTAATTAATCATGGCAACAATACCATTTTCATTAGCCAACTGTTGGAATATATAGGTTTTCATACCCACACTTTGTACAAGTATCTGCTCTCTATAAAAAGGATCTCTTACAGGATCTTTTTTTATTAGATAATTTCCTAATTTAACTAGTACTGATAAATCATTTGAATGGTATACTGTAAATTTACCCATTTCTCTGTCTCCGTTAATTATTTATAACAAAACTCATAATTTAAATAATCTCTACCTTAGAATAACATAATTTAATTATAATTTCATTATAGATATATATTTTATTTTATTAATTAATAATCGTTTAAAATATAATTCTTTAAAACTATCATTTAATTAAGATTTTTCTAAACTTTTTAAATAAAAATACAACAGATAAGTTTCAAATACTTTGATCACACTTAAATTTTTCATCAAATAAATGAAAAACAACCTCAATCTCTATTAGTATTATTTATACTTTCTTAATCAATTTTAACTTTTTTCTTTAATCAAACTTTTTTAAGTAAGGCTCAAACTCTTAGATAAAACAAAAACCAGTGATGATATCAAAAATCATATAAAAGTATTATATGATAACGATAATATAAATCGATTATCGAAAGCATTAGAGACTTATAAATGATTTTTTTAATAGGTTAAATATTTGTTTTTTGTATCTATAAAAAATCATAAGCTATTGAAGTTAATGGATAATTTTTTCTAATTCTGTGGTAATAAAAAATATCTGATAAAACCTTTATAAATTCATTTGGTAGTAAATTAAAAACTGTAATAAATAACAATATTAATCTAAATATACCAAATCTATTAGGACAAGTTGTTTTAAATGCATATACAGTAAATTATAAGTTACCAGGAAACTCAGGTGAAGCAGATATCTATCTTACTACAGAAAATAAAACATCTAAGCAAGTAATAATTAAACTATACTTGTTGTCTATTATTAGTTTGATAGCAAGATTTTTTATTAGATATTTAATAAAATCTCAATACCCCTATTTCTATCTGACAAAGACAGCATAAGCTTTAACAAAAAAAAGCTGTAGTTTTAACTACAGCTATTTATTATCAACTAATAACTTTTATTAGCAAGATGGCAATAAAGATGTTCCCATTAAGTATTTATCAACAGCTCTTGCACAACGTCTACCCTCACTCATAGCTCTAACTACTAATGATTGACCGCTACGCATATCACCAGCCGCAAAAACTTTTTCTACAGAAGTTTGGAAACCATCTTTAGCATTGCAATCAGGATTAGCCTGTATATTACCACGCTTATCTCTTGCTACACCAAAACCATCTAATACAGCATCAAGCGGATGAACAAACCCCATTGCTAAGAACACATAGTCAGCTTGTAAAATCTTTTCTGTACCAGGTATGTTTACTAATTTTCCGTCCTTAAATTCACAACTAGAAACTTTGATAGATTTTAAAACACCATTTTCACCAACAAATTCTGTTGTATTTAGGCTAAATAATCTTTCACAACCTTCTTCATGAGATGTATAAGTACGGAATACTCGTGGCCAATCTGGCCAGGTTGTTTGTACATCATACTTTAAAGGTGGTTTTGGCATAACTTCAATTTGAGTAACTGAAGCTGCACCATGACGGTTTGAAGTACCAACACAATCAGCACCAGTATCACCGCCACCGATAACAACCACATGCTTACCTTTTACATTTATAGGATTCTTTTTACCACCATTCACTTCCTTATTTTGTCCAATTAAGAACTCTAAAGCAAAATGAATATTCTTTAAATCACGACCAGGTATATTCAAATCTCTTGGAGTTTCTGAACCACCACATAAAACTACAGCATCATAATCAGCTAATAATTGCTTTGGACTTACAACTTTTGTAGCATCGTTATTAACACCTTTTGGTAGCTTTTCAGTATCAGCTACCAAAGTATTTGGCATAAAAAGAATTCCTTCAGCTTCCATTTGATCAATACGGCGGTCTATTAATGATTTAGGAAGTTTAAAATCTGGTATTCCAAATCTCATTAAACCGCCAATATGACTACTCTTTTCATAAACAGTTACACTATGACCTGCTCTAACAAGTTGCTGAGCACAAGCTAAACCACTTGGACCAGAACCCACCACTGCTACTTTTTTACCTGTTTTAACTTTAACAATAATTGGTTTAACTAATCCATGATCCCAAGCTCTATCAATTATCTTTCTTTCAATAGATCTAATACCAACAGAAGTTGTTTCTTCTGCAGAAATCATAGAATTACCACTTAAACCACAGCTACAAGCAGCTTCACATAATGCAGGACAAACACGACCTGTAACTTCAGGAAAATTACTTGCACTATGTAAAACTTGAACAGCCTTTTCAAATTCCCCATGATAAACTAAATCATTAAAATCAGGAATTACATTGTGTACAGGACATGCGTTACTACAAAATGGAATACCACAATCCATACAACGAGCTGCCTGAATCTTTGCCTGTTCATCAGTTAAAGTTGGAGTGAATTCATCATAATTCTTCAAACGTTCCTCAACACTTAAATGTGTTTCATTGATACGAGCATATTCTAAAAAACCAGTTGGCTTGCCCATTTTTAAGCCTCCTTCTTAACAGCAAGATGAGCTAAAGCTTGACGATATTCAACAGGGAACACTTTGACAAACTTAGCTAATGATTGTTCCCAGTTTGCTAAAATATCTTTAGCAATCTGACTACCTGTAAACTCAGCATGATTACTGATATATTTTCTTAATATTTCTTCATCTGCCATATCCAAATGACGTGGTTCGACCTTAGACTGCTTATTAGCTGGTTGAACAGTTTCTAAAGTAACCTGTGTTAAGTTACAGTTATCATGGAACTTACCTGTTACATCATAAACATAAGCAATACCACCAGACATACCTGCTGCAAAGTTACGACCAGTATTTCCTAAAACAACAACTGTACCACCTGTCATGTATTCACAACCATGGTCACCAACACCTTCAATAACAGCTGTAGCACCTGAATTACGAACTGCAAAACGTTCACCGGCCACACCTGAAATATAAGCTTCACCACTTGTAGCACCATATAAACATGTATTACCACAAATAATGTTTTCATTACTACGTCCTGAGAAATCAGCACTTGGATGAATAATCAACTTACCACCAGACATACTCTTACCAACGTAGTCATTTGCTTCACCTATTAAATCAAAAGTAATACCACCTGCAAGGAATGCTGCAAATGATTGACCAGCTGTACCTGTTAAATGAACCTTAATAGTATCATCAGCTAAACCATGATCACCATACTTTTCAGCAACTGCCCCTGATATCATTGCACCAACGGTTCTATTTACATTGATAATATTTGATGAAAATTCTACTTTCTTACCATTATTAATAGCATCTTGAGCTTTTGCAATTAAAACGTTATCAAGAGACTTATCTAAGCAGTGATCCTGTGTTTCACTATTCATGATAGCTGTTGATTCAGTTCTTTCTGGTTGATAGAATATCTTTGAGAAATCTAATCCCTTTGCCTTCCAATGTTCAATACCAGCTCTCTTATCTAAGTATTCAGAATGGCCGATTAATTCATCGAACTTTCTTATACCCATAGATGCCATAATTTCACGAACTTCTTCAGCTACGTAGAAGAAATATCTTACAACATGTTCAGGTCTACCAGCAAAACGCTTACGTAATACTGGATCTTGTGTTGCAACACCAACAGGACAAGTATTTAATTGACACTTACGCATCATTATACAACCTGATGCAACTAAAGGAGCTGTAGCAAAACCAAATTCATCAGCACCTAACAATGCACCAATAACAACGTCACGACCTGTCTTAATTTGACCATCTACCTGTACACGTACACGACCACGTAATCTATTTAAAACTAATGTTTGCTGTGCTTCAGACAAACCTAATTCCCATGCAGAACCTGCATGCTTAATAGACGACTGAGGAGAAGCACCTGTACCACCATCATGACCAGCAATAACTATATGGTCCGCCTTAGCCTTTGCCACACCAGCAGCTACTGTACCAACACCTACTTCAGATACTAACTTAACAGATATTGATGCTTTTGGATTAACATTCTTTAAGTCATGAATCAATTGAGCTAAATCTTCAATTGAGTAAATATCATGGTGAGGTGGAGGTGAAATTAAACCAACACCAGGAACACTATGACGTAAGAAACCAATATATTCAGAAACTTTATGACCTGGCAACTGACCACCTTCTCCAGGCTTAGCACCTTGCGCCATCTTAATCTGAATCTGATCTGCATTTACACAATATTCAGCTGTAACACCAAATCTACCTGAAGCAACCTGTTTAATAGCAGAACGTAAACTATCACCAGGTTCTAATTCGATATCACGTTCGATTCTACCTTCTCCAATAATTTCTGATAACATAGTTTTCTTAGTTACAGGAGAAAAACGCTTAGCATCTTCACCACCTTCACCTGTATTAGACTTACCACCAATACGGTTCATAGCTATTGCCAAGTTAGTATGAGCTTCGGTAGAAATAGAACCCAATGACATAGCACCTGTCGCAAATCTCTTAACTATTTCTTTCGCAGGTTCTACTTCACTTATATCGATAGGATCAAAAGGTTTTTTAATTTCAAATAAACCTCGTAAAGTTAAATGTCTCTTGGACTGATCATTGATAATATTTGCATACTGCTTATAAGCATTACCATTTTCTGTACGAACAGCATGTTGTAAATCAGCGATAGCTTCAGGTGTCCACATATGGTCTTCACCACGAACTCGATAATTATATTCACCACCTGCATCTAAATCATTTTCAAGTAATGGATCATTGCCAAAAGCTTCAGTATGGAAATTAATTGCTTCTTGTGCTACTTCAAATAAACCTATACCTTCAACATTTGAAGATGTATTAGTGAAATACTTATCCACAAATTCTTTTGTTAAACCTACTGCTTCAAATACCTGAGCACCAGTGTAAGACATATAGGTTGAAATACCCATTTTAGACATAGTCTTACAAAGCCCCTTGCCTATAGCCTTAACGTAATGAGCAATGTATTCTTCTTCTTTCGCTTTATTACCTTCAGCTAATTCACGTAAGGTTTCAATAGCAATATATGGATGAATTGCTTCAGCACCATAACCTGCTAACAATGCAAAATGATGCACTTCACGAGCACTACCAGTTTCCACAACTAAACCTGTGCTTGTGCGTAAACCAGCATTAACTAAACGTAAATGAACAGTAGATGTTGCTAATAAAGCAGGGATTGCTACACGAGTTTTACTTACCTTTCTATCTGTGATAATTAAGATATTAGCCCCTTCTTTAACAGCATCTTCAGCTTCGCAAGCTAATGAAGCCAATCTAGCTTCAATACCTTCTTTACCCCAGTCCAATGGATAAGTAATATCTAATTCATGAGATCTGAATTTACCATTAGTATATTTTTCAATATTACGAATCTGTTCTATTTGTAATTCAGATAAGATTGGTTGTTCAACTTCCAAACGAATCGGTGGGTTAATATCTGTTGAATTCAACAAGTTTGGACGAGGTCCAATAAATGAAACCAACGACATAACCATATCTTCACGTATCGGATCGATAGGAGGATTTGTTACCTGAGCAAATACCTGACGGAAATAATCATATAAAGTCTTATTCTTCTTTGACAATACAGTTAAAGAAGCATCATTACCCATGGAAGCAATTGGTTCTTGACCATTTATAGCCATAGGTAACATTAATCTCTTAATGTCTTCTTGAGTATAACCAAACAACTGCTGCATGTCCAACAATGAAGCTTCATGTTCAATTGGAGCAACATCACCAGAAAGGCTCTTTAAGTCATCAATCTTAATTCTAATTTTATTAATCCATTCGGAATATGGTTTTGCAGTAGCTAATGCATTTTTGATTTCAGCATCATCTATAATTCTACCTTGTTCCATATCAATGAGGAACATCTTACCAGGTTGCAATTTCCATTTCTTTAATATTCTAGAATCATCTATTGGTAATACACCTGATTCAGAAGCCATTACAACTAAATCATCTTTAGTTACTAAATATCTTGCTGGGCGTAAACCATTTCTATCTAATGTAGCACCTATTTGTCTTCCATCTGTGAATGCAACTGCTGCAGGACCATCCCATGGTTCCATCATTGCAGCATGGTATTCATAAAATGCATGACGCTTAGGATCCATAGTATTATGTTTTTCCCAAGCTTCTGGAATCATCATCATTACTGCATGAGCTAGTGAGTAACCACTCATGGTCAATAATTCTAATGCATTATCAAATGAAGCAGAATCTGACTGACCAGGATAAATTAGTGGCCAAACTTTTTCTAAATCATCGCCTAAAACTGGTGAATGAACGCATTTCTCACGGGCACGCATCCAATTTACGTTACCTCTAACTGTATTTATTTCACCATTATGAGCAATCATACGGAATGGATGTGCTAAAGCCCATGATGGGAATGTATTTGTTGAGAAACGTTGGTGAACCATAGCTAAAGCTGATACACAACGAGCATCAGCTAAATCTCGATAATACAAACCTACCTGATCAGCTAATAACAATCCTTTGTAAACTATTGTTCTAGCAGAGAATGAGGATATATAGAATTCACCACAATGTTTTAAATTTAAATTCTTAATTGCTTTAGAACTACGTTTACGAATTATATACAATTTACGTTCTAAAGCATCTGTAACTAAAACATCTTTACCACGTCCCACAAATATTTGGCGAATAAC
Organism: Succinivibrionaceae bacterium; assembly: GCA_051892875.1. Lineage (GTDB taxonomy): Bacteria > Pseudomonadota > Gammaproteobacteria > Enterobacterales > Succinivibrionaceae > JBJFGR01. The sequence goes on along the minus strand of JBJFGR010000130.1, from coordinate 6,228 downwards.
AGGTTCTGTAGCTTTTACAGTTGGAGACATTGGACACTCTGCATTTACAGGAACATCTCTCCACCCTAAAACTACTTGACCCTCAGCTCTAACAGCTCTTTCTATTTCTTCTTCACAAGCTTTGCATGATGCAGCCTCTCTTGGAAGAAAAACCATACCAACGCCATATTCACCTGCTGCTGGCAATGACACACCTTTTTGAATCATGTCATCACGATATAACTGGTCTGGTATCTGAATAAGAATACCGGCACCATCACCTTGTAGAGGATCTGCCCCTACAGCGCCACGATGGTTAATATTCTTAAGGATTAACAAACCTTGTTCAACAATGCTGTGGCTCTTTTCCCCTTTCATATGGGCAACAAAACCCACACCGCACGCGTCGTGCTCATTTGCAGGATCGTAAAGACCTTGACGCTTCGGTAACGCTGAATCCATCACTCTCGAATCCTCTTAGCTGTACTAAAAACTTTTTACAAAAATTTAAAACTTTCAATGCATGAAAATCATCTTAATAATTATACTCCAATACAGTAATCTATTACCATTATTTTGAATTTTTATTCATTATTAATGAATAATTATGCACCATTATTCCTTAATTTTCACCAAAATAGTGCATAAAATCAAAATGAGTGCATTTTCTTGCACTACCGTAATACAAAAAAAAAAATATATTTTTGTATTACATATTAGCGTATATATTACAAAACAATCTTTTTACATTATCTAGTTATCAATAAAGCAATTTTTGTACCATCAAAACATACTAACTAAAAAAGCAAATATATGTTAAAATTTTTGCAGTTTTTGAATAAGGATATAAATATGATTTATGGCATTATCGGAGCTATGCCCGAAGAAATAGAAAAAATAAAACCTCTTATAAATAATATAAAAATCACCAATTTTGGCAATAAAGAATATTATTCAGGTGATATAAATGAAAAACAAGTTGTTCTTACATGCAGTGGTATTGGTAAAGTTTCAGCAACTATTGCCACTACTATTTTAATTACAAATTTTAAAGTAGATGTAGTTATTAATACAGGTGTAGCTGGTGGATTGGGAAAAGAAGTTAAAGTACTAGATCTTGTAATAGCTAATAATGTTTCACAACATGATTTTGATTTAACTGTTTTTGGCAGAAAAATCGGCGAAGTTCCAGGATTTAACCAATTAGTTGATTTAACCTCTACTTTCACAAAAAATGCTGAACAATTAACAATTAACATCGCTAGTAAATTAAATTTCAAAGTTCATTCTGGAACTATTGTTAGTGGTGATCAATTCATAAGTAATAAAGAAATAAAACAAAATATTGAATTAATATTCCCAACTGGAAAAGCTGTGGATATGGAAAGTGCTGCCATTGGTCAAGTATGTGCAAATTTTGAGATACCTTGTTTAATACTAAGAACTATTTCAGATAACGCCAATGATGAAGCTAATATAACTTTTGAAGAATTACTTCCTATTGCAGTAGATCACGGTAAAGCTATAATTTTAGAAATTTTAAAATAAAACAAATTAATTTAAAGTAAAATAAAATATTATGCATACTTATATGAATTACTTTTTTGACAATATTTGGCCAATATGTAAAATTGAGCCTAGCTTACTTTTATTTGCAATGATATTTGAATGGCTTATTCCTTATCCTTTCTTCATAAGACTAAATAAACTTATTCCTTTTTTTAGCTTATTAGGACGAAGAGTTAATAAATTTGGTAATGATAAATATCAACAGATAATTTCGGGAATATTTCTTCCAATTGTTATTATTATTCCAATATTCGTATGCATATACTGCAGTAAACAAGTAACAAATCTACCAGAAGTAATAGATTTCTTATGTTTACTACTTATTTTAGAATCAAGACCTCCAAGATCTGTATCTAAACAGATGATTAAATATTTAGACCAAAATACAGATGAAAGTAAATCTAAAGCTCGAACTTTATTATCTCGCTTTGTTCTGAGAATTACTACAAAACTAAGTTCCATGGGTATGTGCAAAGCCATTTGTGAAAGTTCTACACTACGTCTAATAAATAATTTTTATATTCCTGCTTTTGTATACTTATTCTTAGGAATAGAATGTGCTATTTTTACTAGGCTGATTACTTTAATGAGTATGTCATTTAATTTAAAGCTTGCCTATAATCAACACTTTGGTCTATTAGTCTATCGTTTATCTCAAATTATTTATTTAATTCCTTCTCTTTTAATGCTACTTATAATCTACATATTACCTGCAAAAAATAAAAAAAATGCATTTCAAGCAGTTGGCTATGCTATACAAAATTGGCCTTCAAAAACTTCAGGAATTATTATGACTGCTTTAGCAGGCATAATAAATATTCGTTTAGGAGGTCCTCGTTATTACATGTTAAACTTATATCGCTACCCTATTATTGGTGGTAGTAACAACCCTGAAACCCAAGATATAAAAAAAATGGTTTTCATAACATCAATTTACATTTGGTTAACAATATTTTTATGCCTAGCATTAAAATATGCCGTATACTTTAATTGGATAAGATTTTAAGGAAACAGAGTGCATTGTAAATATTTGTTTATTTTTTTTATAAATTTATCCATAATAATTTGTATGGTATTTAACAAAATATCAGCAGATGATAAATTAAGAATTATCAGTTTATCTCCTGAAATCACTGAACTGATTTATGAACTTAACTCAGGAGATGATTTAATTGGAATAGATTATTATAGTAATTACCCTAGTAACACAAAAACTAAAGAAATTGTTGGCGATGCATACACTACAAATATCGAAAAAATAATAACTCTTCATCCTACTCATATCTTTTTAAGTGCTTCATATAATTCCTTTAATACAAAATCGATAGAGATAATAAAACAACACATTAGAGATACTAAAATTATCTCATACGATATGTCTTCTTTTAATTTATTTTTGAAGAATATAGAAGATTTAGGAAAAGAAATAAACCAAGAAAAAAACAGTAAAATTTTAAAAAATAATCTCCAAAACAAATTAAATGAAATAAAAACTAAATATCAAAATTATCCTATGAAAAATATAGGTATCATTACTTGGACAAAACCTATAATTGCTGTAGGTAATAATATTTTTTTAAATGAAGCTATCAGCATTTGTAATGCTCATAATATATTCCTTTCTGAAAAAATATCTTATCCTATTATCAGCAATGAAAAGCTATTTATTACAAAATTTGATTTATTAATAAGTTTAAATACAGATATAAAAAAGTTACCTTATTTTATACAAAATAAAACAAAAATTGTTCGAGGTGTATATGATGATATATTAAGCAGAGTTACCCCAAGAACTATAAACATAGGTATAGACTTTCTTTGTAAAATAATTCAAAACGAAGAATAATCAAATTTAATATAAAAAAGATGGTAAATAATATGAACTTTGATGATGATTTATTAATTGATGAAAATTTTTCCTACAATGAAGAATTCACTTCATTTGCTGATGCCATGAAAGGTGTAAAAAAAATAAAACAAAACACCATCGAAAGAAAAACCCCAATAATGGACCCTAAAGTTTCTCAAATGCTAAAAGATATGCATTCAGATGAAAAAAAAGAAGAAGATTTAGGATTCTTTTCTACTGCAAATATGGTTTTTGTTGACCCTAATGATAATATCTCATACAAAACTCCAGGGCTACAATATGGTGTTATGAAAAAATTAAAATCTGGAGAATACCTTCCTCAAGATGGTATTGATTTACATAACAACACTGTGGAAAATGCCTATATAAAAGTAAGAAAGCTAATAATTAAAGCTTATCGCCAAAACATAAGATGTATTTTGATAATTCATGGAAAAGGAGAATTCTGTAATCCTAAAGCTCTTTTAAAAAGTTATGTTGCCCATTGGTTAAAACAAATGCCTGAAGTATTAGCATACCATACAGCAATGCCATACCATGGAGATAAAGGAGCAACCTATGTACTTATAAAAAAAGGTGATGAAGCTAGAATAGAAACCCGTGAAAATTTTGCAAGAAGGTAGATAAAATAATTAAATATCTAAATTACGAGCATTATCAATTGCTTCAACTATACTCAAAGTACATAAATCAAAAGGCTCTCTAGCAATTGATAATCCATTCATCGCACATTCGGCTTTATTTCTTTGAAGAGGAGATAAATTATTTAAAATATTATTTGGTATTTCTTCATCTTTAACCGCAAATGGTTCATGTTTCATACATATTGTTAAATTAATATCTGAAATATTACCATTTGCTAGACATGTATTATAACCTTCTGCTATTTCATAATCTTCATCAGTAGCATAAAAGGACCTTGGTTCTAATAAATGAAATTTAGCACGTAAATCTTCATTTGATACTTTATTTTTTTGAGGATCAACAACAGAAGCATTATCTGTAACATCATTTGAAATCATAGAGAGCAACAGAGAAAAATACGCCCTATCTCCATTAGATACAGCTTCATTCAAAGTGTTACCTAATTGAAGTTCATCTACTAAAAATTTATTTCTAATATCTGAAGTTAACATTTCTCTTTCTACTAAACTATTCATTTTGTTATTTATTTACATTAAAAACTATGTAAATTTTCTGATTACAATAACTTAGCGGAAATAATATGCAAAACTTTAGTTATTATCTTCAAATTAAGACAGGTAAATAACATTTGTTAGAAACTTCATTATAGGTATTAAAAAAAGAGATATATTTCAATGCAAATTAAAAAAACTCCAAAACGGCTAGGATTAAAAATCGTTTAGTCAAGATACCCTTAAATTAAGTGAGGACTTAGTTTACAGGTTATTGATAATAAATTATTAAAAAATGAGTTTTAACAAACGAAAAATCAACAGTTTATATAAATATTCAATATTTATTAAAAAAAAGACTTGTGATTTAAAAAAAATATGATAATATTACCTCCGTTTTCAAGTGGAGGGGTTCCCGAGCGGTCAAAGGGAGCAGACTGTAAATCTGCCGACTCTGTCTTCGAAGGTTCGAATCCTTCCCCCTCCACCATTTGATCATAAACACTCCTTAATAATTCGACTTTAATCCCTATTTTAATACAGATGATTGAAAATTTGGCCCATCAATTAGTTTTGTTTATAGCTGGGTTTGTTGCTAATATTTTAGCTTCGTTATCAGGTGGTGGCGCTGGATTCGTACAACTCCCCGTTTTAATATTTATGGGATTAAGTTTTCCTCTAGCTTTAGGAACTCATAAAGTTGCAGTTGTTGCTCTCGGCATAGGGGCTTTCGCTAAAAATCACAAGATATCAAGTCTTAACAAAACGGCATCATCTATTTTTTTATTATTAGGTTGCCCTGCAGTTGTAATAGGGTCTTTACTAATACTTAAAATTGATGATTGGATAGCTGAAATCATTTTAGGGTTCTTAACATTATTTGGTGTTTTTTATTCTTTATTTAAAAAAGAATTTGGATTAATAAATCGTGAAAATGAACTTACTTTAAAAAACTACATAATTAATTCTATATGTGTCTTCTTTGTAGGTATGCTTAGTGGTTCATTCTCATCAGGAGCTGGAATATTTGCCATTATTCTACTTATTCTTGGTTTTAAAATGGATATAAAAAAAGCTATACACCATTCTATGATCTTGGTTGCATTAATTTGGAATATAACAGGTGCTATAACTATAGGTTCAATGGGACAAATACACTGGCCTTGGGTTCCTATGCTTGTTTTAGGTGCGTTTCTAGGCGGTTTTTCTGGAACTATATTATTATCAAAACTAAATGTAAAAATAATCAAAAAATTATTCTTAACTGTAATGTTTATAAGTGCAATTATGTTACTATATAAAGGTTATATTCACTATCTTTTATCATTAAAAACATAAATACTTTTTTGAATACATATACAATTGAAAAATATTACTACCTAAAGTTTTTATTTTAAGAGTAACCTGAGCAACAAAATAATGTTAAAAGTTATTTTTTTAAGATTTTATATCAAACAATATAATTATTCCAAAATAAAAGAACGCCAATACAAGTTTTTAACAATACCTAAGAACAAATAAAATCTTAAATAATATGTAATTCTGATACTCCATATTTAAGTAAAAAACTTGAGTTATTTAATTATTATTTTGTACAAACTTTCAAATATTTCTTGATTTTTTTTTCAAACAAGATCTATATTCTCGTGCATTTTTTTGAAAAAACGTTTTTTT